>CAKRON010000004.1 GCA_934373455.1 uncultured Marvinbryantia sp. | reverse complement strand
TCACATAAAAAATCACTATTCGTATACCGCAATACACCGGTCTGATATCGTGAAGGTGGACGTACTGTAGGATCAGGCCGTGTTGCTTCTATCATCGAGTAATCACTGATTGACAGATCATAATTATATATTTTAGTATACACTTCGTGTGTATCGTACTGTAGCGTAAGATGCCCCGGAACCGCAAGGTTTCCGGGGTTTTTCTGTTGGAGTTGGAGGCATTCTTGAATTTAAAAATTACAATCAATTATGGTAGAAAATATGTGCTTATGATAAAATGTAACCCAGAGGCATTTTGAATTTGGAGGAATCCATTTATGAAACGAATTTCTTTGGAAGCATTATGTTCTTCCAGACAAAGTATAGCGTATCAGGAATAGTATCAGTATATTTGCGGCTTGATTGAAGAGAACAAGATCAAATCGGTAAAGGCATCTGGGACGAATGGAAAGAAGCCGGCATTATATCGGGAATACTGGATTTTGGAAAAGTTGAAAGATTACAGTTATGATATAGAAGAAATAAAATATACATTTTCAACAATGTTTTCAGTAGATTATTATCTGACGCATCCGTATGCATTAATTTTATCCAGGCAATCAGGACTCGAAAAACTGAATACGAAGAATATTCTCAGCGGCAGGAAATGATAAAGAATCAGACAGTGACCAGGGAAAACTGGAAAGAAGTGCAGGAACGGTGTAGAGTTCTTGAAGAAGAAAAGCAGGAACAGGAAAGAATGATCCAAGAAGCGATACAGGAATTGGCGAGTCTGAGAAAATCACATGAAGAACGTCAGATTTTGATTGCAAAGGTCGGTATCGAGATGCAACATCAGAAACAAGCCAGAGAAGGCTACTGGAAGAAAAGAAAACAGTCTGAATATACAATATAGTGGAGAGAGAAGCAGAAAAACTAAATGAAAAGTACACGATATATGCGTCTTATGCGAGTGCAGACCGTGTTCTGATGCAGCTAACCACAACAGTTCAGTCCTACGACAGCCTCATGGAAAAACTGGAGATTGATATTTCAGTGGTGGAAAGAGAAAAAGAACGAATCGTAGAACTTATGGAAGATTATGTTCTGGAAATCCACAGAAATCTGGGAAAGATCGATTATAATTCAACCATTACGATCAGGTGGTGGGAATCGGAAATGTCCAGCTTGCTTTATTATATGAGACGGGATGACACGGATATTTTTGCAGACAAAAATGAAGGAAAAGTACTGATTATGGATAACCCATTTGCACAGACGAATGCTTCTCACCTGCTGATTCCGTTGATGGATATGGCAAGAAAAACAAATACACAGATGATTTGTCTGACAGGACTGGGAGGAGATTCCATCTATAACAGATTTGATAATATTTATGTTTTGAATTTGATTGCGGCAGGTTTAAGAGGTGGTCTGCAGTATTTGAAGGCAGAGCATAAGAGAGGAAAAGAACCGGACGAGCTGATCACGGCAAGGATTCAGGTCGCTGAACAGATGGAATTGCTGTTTTAAATTTGTCGAATAAAATTCTAAAAAAGGCGGAAACAAAAGATGGAAGCGTATTATTATCAACATATGAGTAAACAGCAGCAGGCAGCGTATCATAGTCTGTTAAAGGGAATACATGCGCTGGAAAGTGAAATTTTATTGCCAAAGCTGGAGGCAGAAGCTTTATATCAGGTATTCTTTCAAATGCGTCTGGACCATCCGGAGGTTTTCTGGTTGACGGGATACAAATATCGTTACTATAAAGATTCACCGAATCTGATCTTCGTGCCGGAATATTTATTTGAAAAAGAAAAAGTAAAAGAACATCAGAAAGCCATGAAAGCCAGAGTAGAAAAACTGGTACGTCCGGCAAAAGACTTTACAGAGTGGGAAAAAGAAAAATATGTACATGATTTCATCTGTGAAAATGTACAGTATGACAAATTAAAGAAAGCGTATTCCCATGAAATAATCGGACCGCTGGGGCAGGGCGTAGGTGTCTGTGAGGGAATTGCAAAAGCAGTCAAAGTGCTTCTGGATGCTTTAGGTGTATGGTGTGTGATTGCAATTTGCGGAAATAATCCAGATAAAGGGATTAAATATCGCCATACCTGGAATGTTGTTAGAATCAATGGGGAATACTATCATCTGGATGTGACATTTGATAATACATTGGGAAAAGATGTAAAGGAATTGAGATATGATTATTTTAATCTGGATGATCAGCAAATATTCCGTGACCATGAACCATTGATTGCTCCGGCTCCGGTTTGCAAAAATCATGATCATTTCTACTATAAGGAAAAGAAGCTATCCTTTACAAAAATAGAAGACGTGTATAAAAGATCTCTGCAGGCGGCAAAAAAAGGTAAAACATTGACTTTTCACTGGCGGGGAGGATATCTGACAAAAGAAATCTTTCAGGAGCTTATGGATGAAATACGAAAAGCCGGAAAAGAAAGACAAAAGACTGCACTGGTTCAGGTAAACTGGCCACAGGCGATCATACGACTTCACTATGAAGAAATGGTAAATGAAAGTATTATAATGGAAGAGGCCAATGAAGGCGAGAGATAGCTGCTATGCGTTGCATGAAGCACATATCGCAGCAAGAATGCTTTCGGCCTTCTTGAAAGAAGAAAAGACTGGAAACGATAGATATCGCAGCCAGTCTTTTTGTACGCTTATTTTTTCTTTTTTGATTTAGCAGATGCATTGGCAGCTGCTTCTTTATCAAGAGTATCCTGTGCTTTGTTTCGAATTTTAGCGAAAAAGCCTTTTTTCTTCACAGGCTGCTCCAGCGGACCTCTTACTCCACGGACATCTGTAATATAAATACCACTTACAGTTGCTTTTACTTCTTTCTTTACCGGAATCACGTCATAAACTTTTGCATCTGCAACAAGAGTCATGATTCTTGGACCAACCTTTGCTTTCACAATTGGAAGCTTGGAGCGTCTCATAAGCTTTGGAGTCTGGTCAATGACCATCTGAGGAAGTCCGGAATCTTTTAAACGTAACATCTTTTTGTCAATTACTAACATGGAAACGGTCTGCTTTACAGCTTCCATCTGCTCCATCTGTTCGGCCTGTCTCTTCTGTGTTTTCTTGCCGAAGTAATACAGAACCCCGAGAGCAATTACTAAAATGACCAGAATAATGATTAAGACGTTAAGAAATGTCATTTTTTCCCTCCTCTAAATTCGCTTTTTCTATTCTAACATTCTTTTTTTAAAAGTGCAATAATCTTTCTGATATATGTGAAAAATCTGTGATAATATTGTAATTTTAGTGGAATTATGATAAAGTAAGAAAGAATATTTTCAATGAAGGGATGAATGCTTATGGGTTATGAGGAAGACACACAAGCACGAGCGACCAGAAGAAAGAAAAGAAAAAGAAGACAGAGGTTGACGGGGGTTTTTGTTCTATTATTGATTCTTTTGGTGATCGTTGGTGCAGCGGGACTGATTATATTAGGCAATGATGGCAATAATCTGGAATTAGTAAAGAGTAAGCTGGGGGTTGTCGGAGAAAAGGTATCAGGGTTGATTCAGTCAGGAAAACAGGCATTACCGGATTCCATTAAAGAGAAACTGCCGGACAGCTGGTTTGAGACTGAGACAGAAAGTGAAACTGAGACGGAAATACAGACAGAAACAGAGACAGAGACGCAGAATCATGCAGATGATGAAGCGGCGCAGCTGATAAAAGAAGCTGATGCGATGGCAGTTTCTTATGATTATGACGGAGCGGCAAAACTTTTGAAGAGTTCAAGTTTATATGCAGTTAGAGCTGATCTTCAAAAGAAAGTATCTGAATATGAAGAAAAGAAGGCTGCATGTGTGGCTATTGCACCAGAAGATGTGACACATATCTTTTATCACACACTGGTAGTTGATCCATCTAAGGCATTTAATCCGGATCTGGATGGTTATGATGGATGGCAGCAGTGGATGACGACAGTTTCCGAGTTTGATGAAATAACGCAGGAGATGTATGATCGTGGTTATGTGTTAGTAAGTATACATGATCTGATTACGAAGACAACGAATGAAGACGGAACAGTGACGATTACACCAAATAATATTTATCTGCCGGAAGGAAAGAAAGCATTTGTGATGTCTTTAGATGATCTTTGTTATTATCACACTTATGATGATCATGGTGTAGCGTCAAAGATTATTCTCGATGAAGAAGGAAAACCAACATGCGAATATATCCAGGATGACGGTACGGTTGTGACAGGCGCTTATGATGTGGTGCCGCGAATGGATGCATTTTTAGAAGAACATCCGGATGGCTGTTATAAAGGAGCCAGAGGTATCATAGCTTTGACCGGATATAATGGAATTCTTGGATATCGGACAGATGGTACTTACAGTGAGAATCATAATACGAATTCAGAAGTTTATTACAGAGACGACCTGCAGTCAGAGTGGCTGGCAGAGCATCCGGATTTCGACTGGGAGCAGGAATGTGCAGATGCCAAGAAAGTGGCAGAAGCCATGAAAGCAGATGGATGGGAATTTGCAAGCCATACATGGGGACATAAGAATGTAGGTGAGACACCATATGATGATCTGGTGAGAGATACAGAACGATGGTTCGAATATGTTTCCCCACTTATTGGAGAGACAGACACCATTATATTTGCTCACGGGGCAGATATAGCTTCTGGTGCATATACCAGTGATAATGATAAATATACTTATCTTAAGAGTAAAGGATTCGATATTTACTGTCCGGTAGATTCACAGGCATATACGACAACGGTGACATCAGAATATCTCCACCAGGGAAGGCGGAACCTGGATGGTTATCGGATTTATCACGATGCAATATCAGATAATCCTATGACGGCAGATTTGTTTGATGCGAATAAAGTTCTGGATCCGGATCGCCCACTTCCGGTTCCGGATTTATAGAGAATTGGTAACATGATATGTGATGAGGCGAAGCCTTTTGCATAATGAGGGACGGTATTTTAAAGTGTGGAAAGAAGAGAGGATAGGAAAATGAAAAGAAAAACAGTAGTAGCATTGATGGCATGTGTAGCGCTGGCAGCAACAGGATGCGGAAATAGTGAAAAAGAAACTGAAAAAGCAGTAACCGAAGCAGCAACAACAGAAGAAGCAACTACCGAGGCTGCGACAACAGAAGCTGCAACAACAGAAGCAGAAAGCGAAAGCACATCTGAGACAGAAACAGAGACAGAAAGCGAAAGTGCATCCGAGACAGAAACAGAGACAGAAAGCGAAAGTGCATCCGAGACAGAATCTGCAACGATAGGTGCAGCGGCAACAAAAGCAGAAAGCGAAAGTGAATCTGAGACAGAAACAGAGACAGAGAGCGAAAGCGCATCCGAGACAGAAACAGAGACAGAAAGCGAAAGCACATCTGAGACAGAAACAGAGACAGAAAGCGAAAGCGCATCCGAGACAGAAACAGAGACGGAAAGCGAAAGCGCATCCGAGACAGAAACAGAGACAGAGAGCGAAAGTGCATCCGAGACAGAAACAGAGACAGAAAGCGAAAGCGCATCTGAGACAGAGAGCGAAAGTGCATCCGAGACAGAAACAGAGACAGAAAGCGAAAGCACATCTGAGACAGAAACAGGATCAGAAGCAGAGTCTGAGACAGAATCAGAAACAGAAATAAAAGTGGCAGATCTTCCGGAATATGATGCAAGTGAGTATGTAACACTTGGTGAATACAAAGGTCTGACAGTAGAAGTTTCTCCGGTAGAAGTGACAGATGAACAGGTGATGGATCAGATTGCTTCTGAAACAAAACAGACATTAACAGAAGGTACCGTAGAATCCGGAGATACCGTTAACATTGATTATGTTGGTAAAATAGATGGAGAAGAATTTGACGGCGGAAGTGCAGAAGGTTATGATCTGGAAATTGGATCCTGCACATTTATTGACGGATTCGAAGATGGTATCATCGGAATGCAGGTTGGAGAAACAAAGGATCTGGAACTGAAATTCCCTGAAGAATATCACAGTGAAGATCTGGCAGGAAAAGATGTAGTATTTACCGTAACAGTTAACTCCATTTCACGTGTACCGGAACTTACAGATGAAGTGGCAGACAGTGTTGTAGAGGGTATGACAGCGGAAGCATATCAGGAAAGCGTTCGCCAGGATCTGGAAGATCAGGCAAAGGAAAGCCAGAAAACAGAAGCAGAACAGAAGCTTCTTCAGGTTGTATACGATAATGCGACCATCAACGGATATCCGGAAGAAAATCTGCAGTACACAATGAAACGTGCAACAGATTACTATGAATGGCTTGCAAGTATGTATGGAATGAGTTTGGATGACTATCTGACGAATTATGGAATGACTCAGGATGAATTCAAAGAACAGCTTCAGCCGGTAGCGGAAGAAGCACTCGGTGAAGAGATGACACTGCTTGCGATTGCCAAAGAGGAAAATATTGAAGTTTCTGATCAGGAATATCAGGATGGCCTTGCAAGATATGCAGAAACGCAGGGTCTGGATGATCCGTCCAAACTGGAAGAATCTTATGGTGAAAATTATATCAGAAACAGTCTGTTACAGGAAAAAGTATTAGAGTTCTTATATGAAAATGCAACAATCGAAGAAGTAAAAGAAACAGAATCCGATACAGAAGCAGCATCAGAAGAAGCAACTGAAGAGGAGACAGCAAAAGAGACTAATACAGAAGAAGTATCTGAGACAGAAGAAACATCTGAGTCAGAGAGTGAAACAGAAAGTGAATCTGTATCAGAGACTGAGACAGAAACAGACACAGAAGCATAATAAGAATGTGTATTTATAAGACTGCCTGTAAAGACTTCCTTTACAGGCAGTTTTCATATGTGGTATTATCAAAGGTAGGAAGATTCCCACCGTGGAAGGTGGAGAGAAATAAAATGAAAAATGGAGGCATTATCATATGATTCAGAAACTGATCAGTAATATTCAGAAGACAAAGGCACCGATTGTGGTTGGATTAGACCCGATGTTAAATTATATTCCGGAGCAGATAAAAGAAAAAGCATATCAGGAATTTGGAGAAACACTGGAAGGTGCAGCAGAAGCTATCTGGAAGTATAATAAAGAAATTGTAGACTGTACATATGATCTGATTCCGGCAGTAAAGCCTCAGGTTGCAATGTATGAACAGTTTGGTATTGAAGGAATGAAGGCTTTCAAGAAAACAGTAGATTATTGTAAGTCTAAAGGACTGGTGGTAATCGGGGATGTAAAGCGTGGAGATATCGGTTCAACATCTGCTGCATATGCAACAGCACATCTGGGTAAAGTACAGGTGGGAAGCAAAACATACAGCGCATTTGACGAAGATTTTGCCACAGTAAATCCATACCTTGGATCAGATGGAATTAAGCCATTTATGGAAGTCTGCAAGGAAGAAAAGAAGGGGTTATTCATTCTGGTGAAGACATCTAATCCATCCAGCGGAGAATTCCAGGATCAGTTAGTAAATGGAAGACCTTTATATGAACTGGTTGGCGAAAAAGTAGCTCAGTGGGGCGAAGAATGTATGGGTGATAAATACAGTTATATTGGAGCAGTAGTAGGCGCAACTTATCCGGAAATGGGAAAAGTTCTGCGTAAAGTAATGCCGAAAGCTTATATTCTGGTACCAGGATATGGAGCACAGGGTGGAAAAGGTGCTGATTTGGTACATTTCTTTAATGAAGATGGACTTGGAGCTATCGTGAATTCATCCAGAGGTATCATTGCTGCATATAAACAGGAAAAATATGCGAAGTTTGGTGCAGAACATTTTGGAGAAGCAAGCCGTGCAGCAGTAGAAGACATGGTGGCAGATATTAATCAGGCACTGGAGAACAGATAAAAAGGGGGAAACGAAAAAGATGGAACAGTATAAGCAGGAATTTATTGAATTTATGGTGGAAAGCCAGGTATTAAAATTTGGAGATTTTACATTAAAGAGCGGAAGAAAATCACCGTTTTTCATGAATGCCGGAGCATATGTTACCGGTACACAGCTGCGTAAGTTAGGTGAGTATTATGCAAAAGCAATTCATGATAATTATGGGTTGGACTTTGATGTGCTCTTTGGACCGGCATATAAGGGGATTCCACTGAGTGTGGCAACGACAATGGCAATCAGCGAACTGTATGGAAAAGATATTCGTTATTGTTCAAATCGTAAGGAAGTAAAAGATCATGGTGATACAGGAATACTTCTCGGAAGCAAATTAAAAGATGGGGACAGAGTGGTAATTATTGAAGATGTTACGACATCCGGAAAATCCATTGAAGAAACCTTCCCGATTTTGAAAGAACAGGCAGATGTGGAGATCAAAGGTTTAATGGTATCTTTGAATCGTATGGAAGTTGGAAAAGGTGGAGAAAAGAGCGCATTAGATGAAATCCGGGAAAAATATGGATTCCCTGCTCATGCAATTGTTACTATGGAAGAAGTAGTAGAAAAACTTTATAATCAGGAATGCCAGGGCAAGATCGTCATTGATGACAGCATCAAAGCAGCAATTGATTCATATTATGAACAGTATGGTGCAAAATAGTCAGTAAAAGGAGACGTGCATATGAACGAAAAAGTATATCGTACCATGAGTCTGGCAGGCGCGTGTAATATTGCAGTTGGAATAGTGATACTTGCAGTTGGAGCAGCAGCCGGTATAATGGCCATTGTGGCAGGAACCGGACTGTTGAAAGCTAAGAAGAATATCATGTTCTAGCAGGAGTTTCACAGTGAAAAAAGAAACAAAGAAAAAAATTCAGATTGTCAGTGCTGGTCTGTTTTTGCTATATCTTGTGTGCCTGACGTACTTTCTGTTTTTTGCAGAAAGTCTTGGCAGAAGTTATACAGAAAGAGAATACACTTACAATCTGCATTTATTTAAAGAGATTTCCAGATTCTGGATTTACAGAGAAGAACTGGGAATGGCAGCTGTACTGGCAAATATTGTTGGAAATGTGGTTTGTTTCATACCATTTGGAGCGATTTTACCTGTGCTGAACCGAAAAGCAAGAAATTTTTTTATGATCCTGACACTTTCTTTTGAATTTAGTCTGCTGGTAGAATGTGCTCAATTGATCTCAAAGGTTGGAAGTTTCGACGTGGATGATCTATTTTTAAACACTCTTGGCGGCGTGACAGGATTTTTTATATTCACGATTTGTAACAGATTGAGGAGAAAGCATTATGGCTAAAAAGATGATGTATTCTTTTGAAGAAAAGAAAAATCCGACAGACGGTATTGTATCTACCATAATGGGCAGTATATCTTTGATCCTGCTGATTGCAGCAGTGTATTCTTCTTATTATATGAGAGGGAAAGCAGGAATCTATGCGGGGGCTTTGGGGCTGTCCGGAATCATATTTGCATTTGTTGGATTTATTATTGGTGTAAAGAGCTTCGCCAGAAGAAATATCAAATATAAATATCCCAAAATAGGGTCTATTTTGTGTGGAATCGTATTTGTTATATGGCTGGGTGTTACATTTGGCGGAGCATAAGGAGGAATGAAATGCAACAGATGAATTTTGACGAAATTAAAACAGAGCGAATGGAACTGGCAGCAGAGCGAATCAGCCAGATTGCGGCGGATAGCAATGTGCCGGTACCTTTTGCCAGATTTTTTAAAGAAGAAGCGCAGTTTATTACGAAGATGCTGGAGCTTTCCGAAATAATTCGAGAAAAGAAAACACAGCAGTGGACTCTGGAAGAATGGAAGCTGAATAACGAGAGCCTGTATGCTGACATTTTGCCGGAACAGTACCAGACAAGTTTTGGAAATCCGGAATATGCAGTTCAGGAATTAGGCGAAGTACATGGAAGAATATTATCATTTTTGTATGCAGAAATCAGAGGTTTGATTGTCTTTGCATTTGAACAGCGTTGGGATGATATTCTGATTATCTGCGAGCTTTTTATTGAGATATACAACTGTTTTGAGGAAGAAGAACTGCCGGGATACCGCCAGATTCAGCAGATTATATACTGGTATGTCAGCGATTACAGCGATCAGACCCTTGCCTATCGCATACGTGAAGCTGTGGATCCGTCTCTGGATTTCGCAACAAAGATTATTATGGAATCTGATTTGAATGATCTGCGTTATCTGTATCAATATGGAGAATATGTCAATGACAGCATCATTGAAACCGCGAAGTTTTTAAATCGACTTCCACAGGAAGAAATTGACCGGATTGCATCTGTTTATACAGAAGGATACAGAATCGGATTTATTCTTGGAAATAAGGATTGATCTAAGAAAAAGACGGTAAATATTCGTTATATTCTGGGATTTGAACGTATCATTCGAAAAGCTATTGAGAATTTTGCCGAGATGGGACTAAAACCGGTTATTTATCGCAGCGCTGTACAGAGCATTAATAAGCGTGAACATTTGAGAATCGGATATTATGGCGCGATTCCGAATAAGCAGTTTGAATATGATCATAAAGGAGATGCAGCGATATATCTGGATCGTGCATTTATGGAACGAAAACTTGGCGTTATGCGAAGTGCATATGAAGAATATAAAGAACTTGCAAATACGCATGCAGGACCAGCCTGTGTAGAGACCTTCGGTGAAGTACCGTTTGTTCCGGTTAATAAAGAAGCTGCTTACCGTCTTTCAGAAAAGCAGCAGAAGCTGTCGGTTGAACTGGCTAATGAAACTGCACAGATCACCAATAAATACATTATAGGAGAAGAAAGAAGCTTTACCATTATTGCTTTTCCGGTTCCAGAGATTGGTGAGAAGTTTGAAGAGATATTTGCAGAAACAGTAAAAATAAATACACTGGATTACCAATTGTATCAGAGAATTCAGCAGACGATTATCAACACATTAGACAAAGGGAAAAAAGTGCATATTCTTGGCACAGGAGTGAATCAGACAGATCTGACGATTAACTTGATTGATTTAAAAAATCCTGAAAAAGAAACAATATTTGAAAACTGTGTGGCAGATGTGAATATTCCGGTCGGAGAAGTTTTTACTTCCCCTAAATTAGCAGGAACAAATGGAGTACTCCATGTCAGTGAGGTATATCTGGATGAATTGCGTTATGAAAATCTGAAAATCACATTCAAAGATGGTATGATCACAGAATATACCTGCAGTAATTTTGAAACAGAAGAAGAAAATCAGAAGTATGTCCGAGAGAATGTGCTGTTTCACCATGATACACTGCCGATGGGAGAATTTGCGATCGGAACCAATACAACGGCATACGTAATGGCAGAAAAATATGGTATCGGTGCCAAACTCCCGATCTTGATTGCAGAGAAAATGGGACCGCATTTTGCAGTGGGAGATACCTGCTACAGCTGGGCTGAAGATACAGCAGTGTTTAACCCGGATGGAAAAGAAATTATTGCGAGAGACAATGAAGTGTCCATCCTGAGAAAAGAAGATTTATCCAAAGCTTATTTTGGCTGTCATACAGATATTACAATTCCTTATAAGGAACTGGGACTTTTAACGGTAATGAATGAAGATGGAACGGAAACCCCGATTATCAGAGACGGTAGATTTGTCCTTCCGGGAACAGAAGAACTGAATAAACCATTTAGTTGACAAGCACGAAAAACGTTAGTAAAATAGGGGTTTAGAAGAACGCCCAAAAAGTTCAAAGATAAAAGGAGAATACGCAATGACAAAAGTCGGTATTGTAATGGGAAGCGACTCAGATATGCCAGTCATGGCTAAGGCCGCAGATATTTTGGAAAAACTTGGTGTAGAATATGAAATGACAATTATCTCAGCACACAGAGAACCAGATGTATTTTTTGAGTATGCAAAATCAGCAGAATCCAAAGGATGGAAAGTCATTATTGCCGGAGCCGGTATGGCAGCACATCTTCCGGGAATGTGCGCAGCTATTTTTCCAATGCCGGTCATTGGTATTCCGATGCATACAACTTCTCTTGGCGGAAGAGATTCCCTGTATTCTATCGTGCAGATGCCGTCCGGCATTCCGGTAGCAACGGTAGCTATTAATGGAGGGGCAAATGCAGGTCTTCTGGCAGCAAAGATTCTGGCAACTTCTGATCCGGAACTCCTTCAGAGACTGAAAGACTATTCACAGGAATTAAAGGAACAGGTAGAAGCAAAAGCAGAGAAGCTGGCTAAAGTAGGATATAAAGAATATACAAAATAGAGGAGAAGAGTTATGGATTACAAGAAGGCAGGCGTAGATATTGAAGCAGGATACAGATCAGTAGAATTGATGAAAGAATCTGTAAAGAGAACTATGAGAGAAGAGGTACTTGGAGGTCTTGGAGGTTTTTCAGGTGCATTCTCACTGGCTAAGATCAAGAATATGGAAGAACCGGTACTGTTATCAGGAACAGATGGATGTGGAACAAAAGTAAAGCTGGCGTTTATCATGGATAAACATGATACAATTGGTATTGATGCGGTTGCTATGTGTGTAAATGATATTGCCTGCGCAGGTGGCGAACCACTCTTTTTCTTGGATTACATCGCATGTGGTAAGAACTATCCGGAAAAGATCGCAGCGATCGTAAGTGGTGTGGCAGAAGGATGTGTACAGTCTGACTGTGCCTTAATCGGCGGTGAGACAGCAGAACATCCGGGACTTATGCCAGAAAATGACTATGATATTGCCGGATTCGCAGTAGGTGTAGCAGATAAGAAAGATATGATTACCGGTGAACACATCAAAGCTGGTGATGTGCTGGTAGGTATTGCTTCTACAGGAGTACACAGCAATGGATTTTCACTGGTTCGTAAAGTGTTCCAGATGGACAAAGAGACTTTGAGTACATACCATGAAGAACTTGGTAAGACATTAGGAGAAGCGCTTCTTGCACCAACCAGAATTTATGTAAAAGCACTGCGCAGCGTAAAAGAAGCAGGAGTTGTAATTAAGGGCTGCAGCCATATTACTGGTGGTGGTTTTTATGAAAATATTCCGAGAATGCTTCCGGATGGTGTAAAAGCAGTTGTAAAGAAAGACAGCTATGAAGTGCCTGCGATCTTTAAGATGCTGGCAAAAGAAGGTCAGATCGAAGAACAGATGATGTACAATACATTCAACATGGGACTTGGCATGGTTCTGGCAGTAGATCCGGCTGATGTGGAGAAAACTTTAGATGCACTTCAGAAAACCGGAGATAAAGCATATGTGATCGGTGAAATCGCAGATGGAGACAAGGGAGTAGAATTATGCTAAAACTTGCAGTTCTTGTTTCCGGAGGCGGCACGAATCTGCAGGCAATCATTGATGGTATTGCTGATGGAACAATTACAAATACAGAAATCGGTGTGGTTATCAGTAACAATCAGAATGCGTATGCATTAGAGAGAGCAAAGGCAGCAGGGATTCCGGCTGCCTGCGTATCACCGAAAAATTATGCAGACCGACAGACGTTTAATCAGGCATTGCTTCAGACGATTCAGTCGTATGAGCCGGATTTGATAGTGCTGGCAGGATGTCTGGTAGTGATTCCGGAGATTATGGTACAGACGTATCCAAATAAGATTATTAACATTCACCCTTCCCTGATACCGGCTTTTTGCGGTACAGGATATTATGGATTGAAAGTGCATGAAAAGGCACTGGAACGTGGGGTAAAAGTGACTGGAGCTACCGTACATTTTGTGGATGAAGGCACAGATACCGGTCCGATTATTTTACAGAAAGCAGTGGAGATACAGCAGGGAGATACTCCTGAGATTCTCCAGCGAAGAGTTATGGAACAGGCAGAATGGGTCATTATGCCAAAAGCAATCGATTTGATTGCAAATGATCGCATTGAAATAAAAGACGGCAAAGTACTTTTTAAATAGAATCCACCGGATGGATAAGAGGAGGAAGTATGAAAGTATTAATCGTAGGAAGCGGCGGAAGAGAACATGCAATTGCATGGAAGATTGCTCAGAATAAAAATGTAGAGAAAATTTACTGTGCACCTGGTAATGCAGGGATAGAAGAATATGCAGAGTGTGTAGCGATAGGTGCAATGGAATTTGAAAAGCTGGCATCTTTTGCGAAAGAAAAAGAGATTGATCTGACGGTAATCGGTATGGATGATCCATTGGTCGGAGGAATTGTGGATGTGTTTGAAGCACAGGGGCTTCGGGTATTCGGACCGCGGAAAAATGCTGCAATTCTGGAAGGATCTAAGGCATTTTCCAAAGATCTTATGAAGAAATATCACATACCGACTGCTGCTTATGAAAATTTTGATGATCCGGATGAGGCTCTTGCATATCTGGAAACAGCGAAATTTCCAATCGTATTAAAAGCAGACGGACTGGCTCTTGGAAAAGGGGTTCTGATCTGTCAGACATTGGAAGAAGCAAAAGCCGGAGTGAAATCCATTATGCTGGATAAACAGTTTGGTGCCTCTGGAAATCGCATGGTTATCGAAGAATTTATGACTGGAAGAGAAGTGTCTGTATTGTCCTTTGTTGATGGAAAGACGATTAAGACGATGACCAGTGCACAGGATCATAAGAGAGCAGGAGACGGCGATACAGGTTTAAATACCGGAGGAATGGGAACATTTTCACCAAGTCCATTCTATACAAAAGAAGTAGACGAGTTCTGTCGGAAATATATTTATCAGGCAACAGTTGATGCGATGGCAGCGGAAGGCAGAGAGTTCAAAGGAATCATTTTCTTCGGATTGATGCTGACAGAGGAAGGACCAAAGGTCCTGGAGTATAATGCCCGTTTCGGAGATCCGGAGACTCAGGTAGTTCTGCCAAGGATGAAGACAGATTTGGTAGAAGCCTTTGAAGCATGTATTGATGTAACCTTAGATCAGCTTGATCTGGAGTTTGAGGACAATGCAGCTGTCTGCGTGGTTCTGGCATCAGATGGATATCCGGTAAAATACGAAAAAGGATTTGTAATATCCGGATTTGACAATTTTAAAGATAAAGATGGTTATTATGTATTCCATGCCGGAACAAAGAAAACAGAAAAAGGAATTGTGACAAACGGCGGTCGCGTACTGGGTGTGACAGCTAAGGGAGAAGATTTGAAGAAGGCCCGTTCCAATGCTTATGAAGCGGTCAACTGGATCAGTTTTGATAATAAGTATTATCGTCATGATATAGGAAAAGCCATTGATGAAGCATAGAACAAAAGAAAGAGGTAGAAATATGAAAGAAATAACAAAGACAATCAGTCGTCTGGTGCTGATGGTTCTGTCAGTAGTATGCATGCTGATGGTCAGTGTGTCTGCGGAAGAGTATTCTGATGACAGTTCATCAGGCGACAATTCTTTATACAGCCTGGGACTGGAAAACGCAGTATCCTGTGAACCAGAATTTTATTATGCAACATTGGAATATAATGTTACGGTAAGCGCAGATACCAAAGAATTGGAACTGAATCCGGTAAAATCTGCAGACAGTGCAGAAATTACAGATATCAGTGGAACACAGCTGTCAGATGATGGAACAGGTACGGTATCTATTTCCGTGCAGGCGGCAAATGGTGCGGTAGCTACATATATTCTGCATGTAACATCCGATGGTACAAAGGAAACAGAAGCGGAAACACAGGCAAATGATGCAGAAGCGAAAGCAAAAGCAGAATCAGAAAAGCTGGCTGCAGAATCTGAAGCAGCAGCCCAGTCTGAGCAGGCAGCACAGCTGGAGCAAAAAGCACAGCAGGTGACTGCATTACAGAAAGAGAATGATGATTTTGCATCACGTCTTGATACATTAATGAAAGTGTTATACGGTTTAATAGCATTTGCGGTTATTTTGCTGTTTGTCATTATTAATCAGAGTCTTAGAAATAAAGATATGAAGGACGAGATTAAGACTTTAAAGGGTCAGGTGACAGAAAGCTATGAATATGCAAGAAAAGAACAGAACATGAGAAGTGATTACTATTATGCGCCTGTTCAGAATACGCCACAGCAGCCGATGCAGAATCAGCAGATGAATGATATGTCTGGTACGGTTCATGCTGCATTTGGCAATGCACCTCAGAAACTTCAGGCACAGCCAATGAATACAGCAGCAGCGACCAGAGAAGAAGCTCCGGTACTTTCTAAGAAAGAACTTAAGAAACAGGAAAAAGAAGCTAAGAAAGCAGCGAAGAAGGCAAAAGGAAAAGATGTGGTACCACAGATGGAGACAGCAGCGCCTCTGCAGCAACCGATATATACACAGCCACCGGTACAGCCACAGCCGATGCAGTCTCAGCCACCAGTGCAGCCACAGCCACCAGTACAGCCACAGCAGCCGGCACAGCCGACTATGGTACAGAGCAGCATCGAAGAACCGGATGTTAACGTGGACATGATAGATCTTTAAAAAATGAAATAATTTTATTATTTACAGAAGAAAGAATCCCGCATGCGGGATTCTTTCTTGATTTATATAAGCCAACTGTGCTATAATCAATATAACAGAAAAAAGAAATGGAAGTGGGTATATGATAGTAATTGAAATAGATTTCCAGAGCGATGAAGCGATTTATATTCAGTTGAGAAATCAGATTATTCTTGGCATTGCCACTTCGTCAATTCAGGAAGGGGAGGCACTTCCGTCTGTACGACAGTTGGCAGATGATATCGGAGTGAATATGCATACTGTGAATAAAGCATATTCTGTACTGCGTCAGGAGGGATTCTTACGGCTTGACAGAAGAAAAGGCGCCGTGATAGCTTTGGATGTGGACAAGATTCAGGCTATGGAAGAATTAAAGAGTGCACTTCGGGTAAGTTTGGCGAAAGCATGTTGTAAGAACATTACAGAAGATGAGATCCATAATATGGTAGATGATATATTAAAAGATATGAAGAATGGAAGGATGTAGAGTATGCAATATACCGAACAGGTAAATCGAGCCTTGAAATATGCAAAACAGACATCAAAGCAATGTGGACAGAGTTATATCGGTTCAGAACATTTGCTGATGGGATTAATGAAAGAAGAAAGCGGGATGGCTTCAGCGATTCTGAAAGAATGCAAAGTGGATGAGTCAAAGCTCATGGAACTGATTCAGGAGCTGATTGCGCCGGAAGGTATGCTGGCTGATAAAGTATCCTTTGGATATTCTCCGCGTGCACTGGAGATTCTGGCTCAGGGTGAGGAAGAAGCTGTATTTTTCGGGCAGGATAAGATGGGAACGGAGCATTTACTGCTTGCTATTCTAAAAGATGTGGACTGCGTTGCAACAAGATTGCTGCACACGATGGGAATACAGGTACAGAAAATATTCATGGCTGTTCTGGAGTGTCTGGGTCTGGAGGAGAGCCGTTACAAAGATTATATGCGTACAGTGAAGGGAAGCCAGAATGCCGGAATGCAGGGAAGCACCATGCTGGAACAATTCAGCAGAAATCTGACACAGCAGGCAGCAGATGGCAGATTAGATCCAGTGATTGGAAGAGAAATGGAGATAGAGAGAATTATCCAGATACTCAGCCGGCGCACTAAGAATAATCCGTGTCTGATTGGTGAACCTGGTGTAGGAAAGACTGCGATTGTAGAAGGCCTTGCGCAGAGAATTGTAGAAGATGCTGTACCGGATACTATAAAAGGGAAAAAACTGTATACACTGGATATGGCAGCGATGGTAGCCGGATCGAAGTACAGAGGTGAATTTGAAGAACGTATAAAGAAGATAATTCAGGAAGTTTCCGAACGCAGTGACGTATTACTTTTTATCGACGAACTTCATACGATTATCGGAGCAGGTGGAGCCGAAGGCGCCATGGATGCTTCGAATATTTTAAAGCCGGCACTTTCCCGTGGAGAGATACAGCTGATTGGAGCAACCACCATTGGAGAATACAGAAAGTATATCGAAAAAGATCCAGCACTGGAGCGCCGTTTCCAGTCAGTCGTTGTAGAAGAACCAAAACCGGAAGAAGCGGTTGCCATCTTGAAAGGGCTGAGAAAGCCTTATGAAGAACATCACAAAGTAGTTATTACGGATGAGGCAATTGAAGCAGCTGTGACGTATGCAGACCGTTATATCAATGATCGATTTTTGCCGGATAAGGCAATTGATTTGATCGATGAGGCGGCATCCAGAAAACAGCTGAAGAAGGCCGAGGCAGAAGATGGAGTAGGAAGCCTTCAGGAAGAATTAGAGGAATTATCAGAGAAGAAAGAAAAGGCGATTGTCCTTGGTGAATGGGAAGAAGCGTCCAGATATAATCAGGAGCAGGATAAGCTTATGAAGAAGTTGGAGGATGTAAGAAAGCGCCACGAAGCGAAGAAAGAAAAGAAACGCCCGGCAATTGGCGAGAATGAGATCGCAGAGATTGTATCTATGTGGACAAAGATTCCGGTACAGAAACTGGAAGAAAAAGAATCTCATCGTCTTCTGAAACTGGAACAGACCCTTCATCAGAGAGTAATTGGACAGGAAGAAGCTGTAAAAGCAGTGGCAAAAGCAATTAAGCGAGGTCGTGTCGGACTGAAAGATCCTAAGCGTCCAATTGGATCATTTTTGTTCCTTGGACCTACTGGTGTAGGTAAGACAGAATTGTCCAAGGTACTGGCAGATGTAGTATTTGGCAGTGAACAGGCAATGATTCGTGTAGATATGTCTGAATATATGGAAAAGCATAGTGTATCCAAGCTGGTTGGTTCCCCTCCTGGATATGTGGGATACGAAGAAGGGGGACAGCTCAGTGAAAAAGTAAGAAGAAATCCATATTCAGTAATCCTGTTTGATGAAATCGAAAAGGCACATCCGGATGTATTTAATATATTGCTTCAGGTACTGGATGATGGTCATATTACAGATGCCCAGGGAAGAAAAGTAGATTTCAAAAATACGATCCTGATTATGACATCCAATGCCGGCGCAGCAGCAATTCAGGAACCAAAGAAACTGGGATTCCTTGCCGGAGATGATGAAAAGCAGAACTATCTGAGAATGAAGAACAATGTCATGGAAGAGGTAAAGCGTGTGTTTAAACCAGAATTCCTGAATCGAATTGATGAGATCATTGTATTCCATTCTCTGAACAAAGAAGAAATTGCAAAGATTGTAACCTTACTGTTGAAAGAATTTGAAAAACGCTGCAAAGATCAGATGGATATTGAACTTCATGTGAGAGATTCCGTAAAGAAGCATATCGCAGAAACCGGATATGATGCAAAATATGGTGCAAGACCTTTGAAGCGTGCGATCCAGACCCAGTTAGAAGATGCTTTAGCAGAAGAAATACTGGAAGGAAGGATCAGAAGGGGAGATTCGGTAGCAGTAGGATATGTGAATCAGAAAATGAAATTTGATGTAAAGAAGTCTTAGGAGAGCAAAAATGGCGAAAGCAAAGTCAACCGCATTTTTTTGTCAGAATTGCGGATACGAATCAGCGAAATGGCAGGGACAGTGTCCTGCCTGCCATGAATGGAATACATTTACAGAGGAACCGGTTGTGAAAATAGCCGGTTCTGCTGTTATTAAAAAAGCAGCTGCGGACATCAAACCAGTTCGTCTGGCAGATGTCCGTACCGATGAAAAACAGAGAATATCTTCTGGTATGGAAGAGTTGGACCGAGTGCTTGGCGGGGGAATTGTAGCCGGTTCTCTGATGCTGGTGGGAGGTGATCCCGGTATCGGAAAGTCTACATTGCTGCTTCAGGTATGTCATAACCTTACCGGACAGGGACACAAAGTGCTATATGTATCGGGAGAAGAGTCAGCACAGCAGATAAAATTAAGAGCGCAGCGAATAGGTGATTTCAAGGATGATCTGATGTTGCTGTGCGAGACGAATCTGGAATTAGTGCGGGCTGTTATCGAAAAAATAAAGCCGGAGATTGTTGTGATTGACTCCATTCAGACAATGTATCATGAGACAGTTTCGGCCGCACCTGGAAGTGTATCACAGGTAAGAGACTCTACCGGAGTTCTGATGCAGATTGCAAAGGGAATGGGAATATCAATTTTCCTGGTAGGACATGTGACGAAAGAAGGAGTTGTTGCAGGACCGCGTGTATTGGAACATATGGTGGATACGGTCTTATATTTTGAAGGAGATCGCTATGCATCTTATCGGATTCTTCGGGGAGTGAAGAATCGATTTGGATCTACCAATGAGATTGGAGTATTTGAGATGCGTCAGAGTGGATTAAGGGAAGTGAGTAATCCATCAGAATATATGCTGGATGGAAAGCCTGAAAATGCATCCGGTTCCATTGTGGCCTGTTCTATGGAAGGCAGCAGACCGATCCTGATAGAGATACAGGCACTTGTCTGTCATACCAATTTACCAATGCCAAGAAGAACGACCGCCGGTACAGATTTTAACAGAGTAAATTTATTATTGGCAGTGCTGGAAAAACGCGCAGGAATGCAGATGTCTTCCTGTGATGTGTATGTAAACATTGCAGGAGGAATCCGTATGACAGAGCCTGCAATAGATCTGGGGTTGATTCTGGCTCTGGTATCCAGTTATAAAGATATTGCGATAGATGAAAAGACGATAGCATTTGGTGAAGTAGGCCTAAGCGGAGAAATCCGTTCTGTCAACATGGCACAACAGCGGGTACAAGAAGCTAAAAAGTTGGGATTTGAGACAGTACTGATGCCGAAAGTTTCCATGAAAGCACTGCAAAAGACAGAAGGAATCCAGATCATCGGTCTGGAAACTGTCCGTGATGCAGTGCAATATTTATTAAAATCAAGAAATTAAATCTGCAAATCCTGTGGATACCAGGAATAGAATAAGCATTACAACAGGCACTACATAGCGTATCATAAAACGATACAGACCTGCTCGTTTAAAGTGCTCGCCGTTTCGTTCTACTTCTCCGATGATCCAGTCGGGTCCAATTACCCATCCAATTAAAATACTGGTCAGAAGAGAGATGAACGGCATCAGAAAACTATTGCTGATATAATCCATAACATCAAGCAGCTGTCCGACAGATCCATTTGGAAGTTTTAATTCAAAATAAAGTTTATTGTACCCAAGACAAATCAATACTGCAGTAATAAGAGAATAAATGCCGACTGC
Organism: uncultured Marvinbryantia sp.; assembly: GCA_934373455.1. Lineage (GTDB taxonomy): Bacteria > Bacillota > Clostridia > Lachnospirales > Lachnospiraceae > Marvinbryantia. Next base: position 43,707 of record CAKRON010000004.1, on the reverse strand, counting down.
ACCACACATTTTTTTACGTGGTTTATGATATAATTCCATGCAGTTGGCAACCAGAGTTTCCATAACGGATACACAGGATGTCAGTGCAGCGAATCCCATCATCAAGAAGAATGCGATAGCTGCAGGACGTCCCCACACGCCCATGGCATCAAACACTTTTGGCAATGAGATAAAAATCAGACTTGGACCGGAAGCCATACCGTCATTTCCAAGAAATACAAATACTGCTGGTATGATCATCATTCCGGCAAGAAATGCAACGCCGGTGTCAAAAATTTCAATCTGATTCGTTGCTTTATTTAAATTTACATCATTTTTCACATAAGAACCATAGGTGATCATGATTCCCATAGATACGCTCAAAGAAAAGAACAACTGACTCATCGCATCCAGGAGAATTTCTAAAAATCGTTTTATCGTTAAGCCGTGAAAGTCTGGTTTTAAATAAACAGCCAGACCTTGAAGACCGGTACGGACAGTACCATCTGCTGCTGTATGAGACAAGGTCAGACAAAAGATGGCAATGATTATAATCAAAAGAATCAGTCCCGGCATAATGATTCTGGAAAATTTCTCAATTCCTTTTTCCACACCGCGAAATACGATCCAGGCAGTCAGTGCGAGAAAAATTAACATAAATACGATTGGTGCAATATCGGATGTAATAAACGATGTAAAATATCCGTCTGATGCAGCCGCTGTTCCGTCAGAGACGATGTAGATAAAAAAGTACTTTGCAATCCAGCCGCCAATGACAGAATAATAAGTCATGATTAATGCCGGAACCAGAAAGGTTAAGCGTCCCAGAAATTTCCACTTTGGATTGAGTTCTTCAAAAGCTCTCAGAGCATTTTTCTTTGTCTTGCGTCCGATGGCAACATCTGTAGTCAGTAATACAAATCCAAAAGTTAATACCAGTATCAGGTAAACGAAAAGAAACAGACCTCCTCCATCTTTCGCACAGAGATATGGAAATCTCCAGATATTTCCCACACCTACGGCACTTCCGGCAGCTGCTAATACAAAGCCTATAGAACCGGAAAAGCTACTTCCTTTTTCTTTCATTTCATACTCCCTCTTTCAATATTATTTTCAATAAAGGGCTTGAAATTTAAGCCCAATAGCTATATTTTACTCAAAATTCAGATAAGTGCAACCTAAAAAAGTTTCTTTAAAAGAAATTTTAAGACAAAAAAGTTTCTTGTAACTTTACAAATGATTGAGTAATAAGATATAATCGTACGAGAAAATGATTAATAAAAAGAATGGATAGTATAAGGAAACAAAATGAGTGATTTTACCTGTTATGTAGGAGAACAAATACGAAGATACCGAAAAGCTGGCAAGATGACACTGCAGGAACTGGCAGATGCCATTCATAAGAGCAGGGCCACCATATGTAAATATGAAAATGGAGAGATTTCTGTTGATATTGAGACATTATACGAAATCAGCCAGGTCCTTCAGGTGTCGATTTCCCAGCTTACCACATATCTCCCAGAGACTGCCGGTGAGACAGCTGTTGTCCCGGGAAGAGGGCCCAAAAATCCATTTTTCCAGGCAAGGAGGTTATATTTTTATTTTTATGATGGACGATATCAGAGGACGAAGGATGGCGTCATCGATATTTATGAAAAAAAGGGAGAACCAGGAAAGTATGAGGCAACCTTGACGATTTGTTCGGTTGCAGCCAATGGAAGAAGCAGTGAAATTTTTTATACCGGAAGAGTTCTTTACAGTGATATGTTGATTCGATTTTCTTTCGTAAATCAATATAATCCATTGGAAGAAGATTTGCTGTATATTTTCAATCCACTGGAGCTTAGAGATTTTACAACGGGACTTTTATGCGGCATTTCCAGCGCAGATCTCATGCCTTGTGCTTTTAAATGTGTGATTACTTTAAAACCACAGGAGCATACCGAAACTTTCAGACATCAGCTGCTTTTCACTAAAAAAGATTTGAAGCGTCTGGAACAGCTTAATATGCTGCTGGTAGACAACAGAGAATAGGTCAGATATTCTTTCAGATTAGGTTGTTTTGACTGGCTTGTTATTTAGCCTGTTAGATGCTAAAATCGAAGTAGACGCAAATCACTGGAATACATTTATTTTTGAAAATAGAAAGTACTGGGGGAAAAGTATGGAGACAAGACCTTATATCAGTTGGGAGTTGGTTGGAAATTTTATGACGGATGCTTTCCAGGCAGTTGGTGTGCCGGAAGAGGATGCCAGAATTTGTGCGGATGTCCTGATGGAAAGTGACAGACGGGGAATAGAAAGTCATGGATGTAATCGCTTCAAGCCGATTTACATGGACCGAATTTTAAACGGCACATTGAAACCAGTGACAGAAATAGAAATTTTAAAAGAGACACCAACCACTGTTGTGATGGATGCTCATGACGGAATGGGAATGGTAGCCAGTCATAAAATGATGGAGCTGCTGATTGAGAAAGCAAAAACTTATGGTATGGCTGGTGGTTCCATCTGTAATTCTACGCATTATGGAATAGCAGGGTACTGGGCAACGATGGCAAGTAAAGCCGGATTGATTGGAATTACAGGTACCAATGCAAGACCTTCCATTGCACCGACGTTTGGAGTGGAAAATATGATGGGAACAAATCCACTGACATTTGCGCTTCCGACAGACGAAGAATTTCCGTTTTGCCTTGATTGTGCGACATCGATCGTGCAGCGTGGAAAAATTGAATATTATGCCCGAGAAGGAAAAGACACGCCGGCCGGAATGGTGGTTTCTGAAACAGGAGAAGCAATGACAGATTCCAAAGAGATCTTAAAGGCGTTGGTAGATGGTACAGCTGCATTAGCGCCTCTTGGCGGAATCGGGGATGAACTGGGTGGTTTTAAAGGATATGGATATGCAGCCGTTGTTGAAATCCTTTCAGCAGCACTGACAGGAGGTCCGTTCATGAAAGCACTGACTGGATTAAATGCCGATGGTACCAGAAGTATGTATCACCTTGGCCATTTCTTCTTTGTCATCAATCCGGAGTTCTTTATGGGAGAAACAGTGTTCCGAAGGACAGCAGGAGAGATTTGCAGGGCTCTGCGTGCATCGAAAAAAGCACCGGGACAGGAACGGATTTATACTGCCGGAGAAAAAGAATGGCTGATGTGGCAGGAACGAAAAGATAAAGGAGTTCCTGTGGGCGAAGCAGTACAGAAAGAATTTATGGAAATAAGGGATAAGTATAAATTGCCGTATAAATTTCCATTTGAATAGAGGCATAGAAAATATCCGACAAAGTTTATCCACATTGTGCGCAGAAGAAAGGATAAGTAGCCTCTTAAGAGGTGCTATAGAAGTGTGGCACAATCGGATAAAAGCAGAATATTACAGACCGCATGGATAGTAAAATCATCTTTGTCGGATAGAATGTATCCTAGAATTATTCCGGTAAAGAATATAATTCTTAAGGAATTAATATATTATATGAATGAATTAAAAAAATATGTCAAAATAATGTGACAGACCTGATAATATTTATGAAGAACAGGAGACAGAACAGAAGTATGGAACAAATCGTGCTTATTGGATTTGGTGCAATAGGGATTCCGATTGCGTGGCATCTGAATGAATGGTATGGAGATAAATTTGCGCTGGTTGCAACAGGACAGCGCCGCAAAAAAATGGAAAAAAAGCATTACTGGGTAAATGGAAGTGCATTTTCAGCGAAAATTGTTTCGTCAGCAGAGGAGATGAATCAGATCCCAACACTTGCGATCATATGTGTGAAGAATTATGATATTGAATCTGCAATCAATGATCTTCGTTCAGTGATAGCGCCGGAGACAATCTTACTTCCTCTCCAAAATGGAATTTATGCGTTCAAGAGATTTTGCGAGGCATTTCCGGAAAATATTGTATTGAAAGGTTATATCCAGGGACCAAATACTCTTCAGGATGGGGAAAATCTTCTTTTCACGAATGCAGGTGTCACCCATATTGGTGCTTCTGCGTATTCAGGAGATGATATTGTACAGCATGTATACAATCTTCTTCACATATCAGGGCTGGATGTGATAGTAGAATCTGACATTGATAAGATGGTCTGGAAAAAATGGATGCTGAATGTGGCTGGAAATTCTGTGACAGCATTAACCGGAGCAGATTACAGTAAATTTCGAACGTATGAAGAGTTACAGACAATCTGTAGAAAAAGCATGCGGGAATTTGTAGAAGTGGCACGCGCAAAAGATATTCCATTGTCGGAACGTGACATAGAAGATATCATTCAATATTATGTCAGCTATAAAGGAGCAAAAAAAACATCTATGTTGGAAGATGTACTTCATCACAGAAGAACGGAGAATGAATATCTGGCAGGGACACTTTTGCAGATGGCAGAAAAAAAACAGATACCTGTTCCGGCAACAGAGACGCTGTATTTACTGATGAAAGCAAAAGAAGAAATCTATTTGAATGAATAGGTGGCTGTCATATGAAATAAGGAGAGACACATGAGTATTACAATAGAAGAATTAAGAAAAATGAACCCTGAAAAATATCAGTTGATTGATATTCGAAGTGAAAGTGAGATCGCTCACGGAGCGATTCCAGGTGCCACAGCAATTCCGGCTGATGAAATCGAAGAGAGTAACTTGACAGATAGGAATAAGAAATTGATTATTTGCTGTTCCAGAGGAAGAAACAGTATCGATTTGGCGGAAAATTTAGTTGAAAAAGGCTTTGATGCGGAAAGTCTGGAAGGTGGGTATATTGCCTGGCTTATGGATTATATGAAGCGACAGGAAGAAGAAGATTTTGCGAAAAATGTGGAGCAAAGTCTGAGAAAGACGTACAAGAAGCGCATCTGGTCAAAATTTTGCCGGGCAATTAATACTTATGAGTTGGTGAAACCGGGAGACAGGATCGCAGTATGTATATCCGGTGGAAAAGATTCCATGCTGATGGCAAAGCTGTTTCAGGAACTGAAGCGCCACAATAAGTTTGAATTTGAAGTGAAATATCTGGTAATGGATCCCGGATATAATGAGGCAAATCGACATATTATAGAAGAAAATGCCAGAAAGCTGAATGTTCCGGTTACGTTCTTTGAATCCAATATTTTTGATGCTGTGTATGAAATAGAGAATTCTCCGTGTTATCTCTGCGCCAGAATGAGAAGAGGGCATTTGTATGCATATGCAAAAGAATTGGGATGCAACAAGATTGCTCTTGGCCACCATTACGATGATGTGATTGAAACAATTTTAATGGGAATGCTTTACGGGGGTCAGGTACAGACAATGATGCCGAAGCTTCACAGTACCAATTTTGAAGGGATGGAACTGATTCGTCCACTGTATTTGATACGGGAAGATGATATCAAATCCTGGAGAGATTATAATGATCTGCACTTTATTCAGTGTGCCTGCAAGTTTACAGATACATGTACCACATGTAATAATGAAGAGAACCGTTCTAAGCGCGTGGAAATCAAAGAACTGATTCGCACATTGAAGAAGAAAAATCCATTTGTAGAAGGCAATATTTTCAAAAGTGTAGAAAATGTGAATCTGGATACTGTGGTAGAGTACAAGACAGGAGGAGTTCGCCATAACTTCCTGGAGAAATATGATACTTACGAAAAACAACAGGAAGAATAATTCGAGAAATATGTTTTTTGTGTGAAATAATACGCATTTCTGTATGTTTTAAATTGACAAAAAAAGTGTCGTGACGTAGAATGACTCTGATAAGAGTTTGCGGGAACTAATAAAAGTGATGCATGAGTACATAAAGTTCCCATGGACTTGTAAAGATTAGAGGAGGAAAGCGACATGAAAAACGTATTAAAAAAAGTAGACTGGAAAAAAGTAGGAACTTTTGCCGGGGGATTTGTATTTGGAACAGCCGGCGTAAAAGTACTGGCAAGCGACGATGCAAAGAAAGTGTATACAGAATGTACAGCAGCAGTTCTCAGAGCAAAGGAATGCGTTATGAAAACTGTAAATCTTGTGCAGGAAAATTGTGAAGATATCCTGGAAGGTGCAAAAGATATTAATGAAGAACGGGCACAGAAAGCAGAAGAACAGTCATTTGAAGATGAAGAATTCAATGAAGTAAATGAAGTGAAAGAAACTGCAGAAGAGACTGCGGAATAGAGGCGGTCATCGGTGAAGTTTCAGATTAAAAGTGAATCAAAAAGACGAATCCGCATACATATGTCAGTTTATCGCATGAGTTATGCACAAGCAGATATATTACAGTATTTTTTGACAAATCTGTCTTATGTGGAGCAGGTAAAAGTAAATGATCAGACCTGTGATGCGACGGTCTATTATAATGGAAATAAAAAAGACCGCTATGATATGCTGAAAAAGCTTCAGGCATTTCATTATGAAGATATAGAAGTTCCGGAGCATTATATTCAGAACTCAGGAAGAGAACTGAATGCAGAGTATCAGGATAAACTGGTATGGAATGTGGCATTTCACTATGCAAGAAAATGGTTTCTGCCGGCACCGATCCAGGCATGTTACAACACGGTAATTGCAATTCCATATATCGTAAAGGGAATCAAATGTCTGTGGAATCGTAAGATTGAAGTACCGGTACTGGATGGCACAGCGATTGGAGTATCCATTATCCGTGGTGATTATGCAACCGCCGGTTCTGTAATGTTCCTTCTTGGTATTGGAGAAATTCTGGAAGAGTGGACACATAAGAAGTCTGTAGGTGATCTGGCAAGAAGTATGTCACTTCATGTGACGAAAGTGTGGATGAAGCAGAATGAAACAGAGGTACTGGTAAACAGCAGCAGTATTCAAAAGGGCGATCAGGTTGTTGTACATATGGGTAATGTGATACCGTTTGACGGTACCGTGACAGACGGAGAAGGCATGGTGAATCAGGCATCTTTGACTGGCGAATCTGTGGCAGTTCGAAAAAGTGCAGGAGCCGGTGTATTTGCCGGAACAGTTCTGGAAGAGGGAGAACTGACACTACAAGTTACAGCAACAGGCGGAGGAAGCCGCTATGAGCAAGTTGTGAAAATGATTGAAGACTCGGAAAAGCTGAAGTCCGGACTGGAAAGTAAGGCAGAACATCTGGCAGACCGTCTGGTACCATGGACGCTCGGTGGAACGGCACTGACCTATTTGTTTACAAGAAATGTGACGAAAGCACTGTCTGTATTGATGGTAGATTTTTCCTGTGCGCTGAAGATGGCAATGCCGATTTCGGTATTGTACGCAATTCATGAGGCTGGAAAACATCATATCACAGTGAAGGGCGGAAAGTTCCTGGAAGCTGTGGCAGATGCAGATACGATTGTATTTGATAAGACAGGAACGTTGACAAAGGCAAAACCGACAGTAGTACGAGTAGTATCATTTGATGGAAGAAGTGAAGCAGAATTGCTTCGTATCGCAGCTTGTCTGGAGGAACATTTTCCACATTCAATGGCAAAAGCAGTGGTACATGCGGCTCAGGAAAAAGGTCTGGAGCATGAAGAGATGCATTCCAAGGTCGAGTATGTGGTAGCACATGGTATTTCCTCTTTTGTGGAGAATAAGAAAGTCATCATCGGAAGTTATCATTTTGTATTCGAAGATGAGAAAACCGCTATTGGGGAAGATCAGAAAGTACTACTTGACAGCCTTCCAATGGAATACTCGCATCTGTATATGGCAATTGAAGGTAAGCTGTCAGCAGTCATCTGCGTGGAGGATCCGCTGCGTAAAGAAGCGGCAGATGTAATTAGAGCTTTGAAAAAGGCAGGTATTTCAAAAGTAGTCATGATGACTGGAGATAATGAGCATACAGCAAAAGCCATTGCAGAAAAAGTTGGTATTGATGAGTATTATGCAGAAGTACTTCCCGGAGACAAGGCAGAATTTGTAGAGCGGGAAAAACGAGCCGGACGAAAAGTGATCATGACAGGAGATGGTATCAATGACTCTCCGGCACTGTCTGCAGCTGATGCAGGGATTGCGATCAGTGATGGTGCAGAACTGGCAAGAGAAATTGCAGATATTACAATCAGTGCAGATGATCTGAATCAGATTCTGCTTTTGAAACAGATTAGTGATCAGTTAATGAAGAGAATCCACAGAAATTACCGAAATATTGTGGGAATCAATTCTACGTTGATTGCACTTGGTGTATTTGGCGTGATTCAGCCGACAACATCAGCACTATTGCATAATACATCAACATTACTGATCAGTCTTGGCAGTATGAGAAAATTACTATAATAAATTTTAACAAAATAAACATAAAATTTTACAGAGGGTTCTGCTTTTGCAGGATCCTCTTGTTTTATCAGTTGAATTAATATAAATATATGATAGAATAGTAATACTGATGACATAGGAATCATGGAATTATATTTTGGAGGAAAAATCTGTGAAGATTATTATTGCGGGGGATGGAAAAGTTGGTAATATGCTGACGAATCAGCTGTCAGCAGAGGGACATGATATTACATTGATAGATTCCAACCCAGAAGTACTGGAAGCAAGTATTGAAAGTTATGATGTGATGACGGTACAGGGAAACTGTGCATCTATGGTAGTTTTGAATCAGGCCGGAATACAGGACACGGATCTTCTGATTGCGGCAACCAGTGCAGATGAAGTGAATCTGCTTTGTTGTATGACGGCGCATGGAATGCGTCCTGGAATCCATACGATTGCCAGAATCCGGAATCCGGAATATTCAAACCAGATTTATAAAATGCGGGATACCTTTGCTTTGTCTTTGGTGGTGAACCCGGAGAAGCAGGCAGCAGTAGAGATCGAGAGACTTCTGAAGCTTCCTGGATTTCTGCACAGGGAAGCTTTTGCCGGCGGAAGGGTCGAGATTGCGGAGATTCGTCTGGATGCAAAGAATAAGTTGTGTAATGTGCCATTAAGTGAATTGGACAGTATTGTAAAATGCAGAGTTTTAGTATGCGCTGTTTTACGTAATGGTACAGCGATCGCTCCTGACGGTAATTTCGTTCTTCAGGCAGGAGACCGGGTATTTGTGACAGCACCGACCAACAACCTGGCTATACTTCTGAGCAATGTGGGCGTTATTTCCAAAAAAGTAAAGAATGTCATGATCTGTGGAGGAAGCAAGATTGGCTTCTATCTGGCACAGAGACTGCAGAAGAGCGGTATGTCTGTAAAAATTATTGAGCAAAAAAAAGAACGTTGTATCCAACTGGCAAGTCTGCTTCCGAATGTGGCTGTGATCCAGGGAGATGCCAGCAGTCAGACACTGTTGTACAGTGAAGAGATCGAAGACATGGATGCTCTTGTGACGCTGACCGGTCTGGATGAAATGAATATGATTATAGCTATGTATGGCAGAAAATGTGGTGTGTCACAGATTATTACAAAAGTGGGACGTAGAAGAAATGGAAATCTTCTGGATGAACTGGAACTTGGAAGTGTGGTTTGCCCGAAGGAATTATGCTGTAATACAATTGTGGGATATGTTCGTGCCATGCAGAATCAGACAGGTGCAGCTGTGACAGTACACAGTATTGCGGATGGGCAGGCCGAGGCTGTGGAATTCCGTGTAAATGAAAAGACAATCCATTGTAATGAACCATTAAAGGCATTGAAGATTCGAAAAAATATATTGGTGGCAAGTATCATTCATGGTGGACAGATTGAGATCCCAAATGGTGACTCTTGTTTTACACAGGGAGACTCTGTGGTAGTAGTAACCAGCAGTGACCGTGTATTATATCAACTGAATGACATATTTGAATGATTGAGGGATAAAGCAAATGAATTACAAGATGATGGGACGTTTTGTGGCGCAGATTCTGGGAATTGAAGGAGTTTTTATGATTCCTGCGCTGTGTATCAGTCTTTACTGTCAGGAACGCGCTGCAGTTCGTGGATTTGTCTGGAGTATGGTACTGATTTTGATTCTGGTTGGGATCTTGCATGCAACCTGCCGTAAGGGGAAAAAGAGATTTTATGCCAGAGAAGGTATGGTATGCGTCGGATTAAGCTGGATCATAATGAGTGTGATGGGGGCGCTGCCGTTTTATATATCCGACGAGATTCCAAGCTTTATAGATTGTTTTTTTGAAATTGTTTCCGGATTTACAACAACCGGTGCATCTATATTACCGGATGTAGAAAGTCTGTCCAAAGGGATTTTGTACTGGAGAAGTTTTAGTCACTGGCTGGGCGGTATGGGAGTGCTGGTATTTCTTCTTGCCATATCTTCATTAAAGGGAATGAAGGGCGGATATACTATGCATCTGCTTCGTGCAGAGAGTCCCGGTCCTAATGTGGGAAAACTGGTTCCAAAGATGAAGCAGACAGCAGAGATTTTGTATGTGCTGTATATCCTCTTGACGATTTTAAATATTCTGTTTCTTCTGGCAGGCAGAATGCCGTTATTTGATGCAGTATGTACAGCGATGGGAACAGCCGGTACCGGTGGATTTGGTATTAAGAATGACAGTATAGCGGGATACAGTCCATATATACAGAATGTATGTACCGTATTTATGCTGTTATTTGGTGTAAACTTCAGCTGTTATTATCTGATCTTGATTCGACAGTTTAAGACAGTATGGAAGGATGAAGAACTGAGAATGTATATCGGTGTTGTATTTGCAAGTACGGCATTGATTACTGCCAATATTTATGGATTTTATAATAATTTAGGCGAGAGTATCCGTCATGCGGCATTTCAGGTGGCCAGTATTGTGACGACGACCGGATTTGCTACGACTGACTTCGATCTGTGGCCAAGTTTTTCCAAGGCAATTTTGTTATGTTTAATGGTAATAGGAGCCAGCGCCGGCAGTACCGGTGGCGGATTTAAGTGTGGCCGGGCACTCTTGTTGTTTAAGAATATGCGCAGGAACATCAAAAAAGCATTAAATCCGAGACGAGTGGAAGTAGTCAGCAATAATGGACAGATGATGGATGAAGCGGTTTTGAATAATATCAATACGTACCTGGCAGCATATGTTATGATTTTAATTGGCAGCTTTTTGTTGGTTTCCATTGATGGATTCTCTACTACAACAAATTTTTCAGCCGTTTTATCCTGTTTTAATAATATAGGACCTGGTTTGGAATTAGTCGGACCGACCTGCAACTACGGTGGCTACAGTGTGCTGTCTAAATTAGTACTGATTTTTGATATGTTGGCGGGACGTCTTGAGATTTTCCCTATTTTGATTTTGCTGACCAGAAGCACCTGGAAGAAAGGATAGCAAAAGAGAATGGCGATACAGAAAAAAACGAAGCGCAATACAAAAGGCAATATTATTACAGCTGCGTGGAAGTTATTTTATGAACAGGGATATGACAATACCACAGTAGATGAAATTATAGCAGTTGCAAAGACTTCAAAAGGTTCTTTTTATCATTATTTTAATGGGAAAGATGCGCTGTTAAGCACAATGGCATATCTGTTTGACGAAAAATATGAAGAACTGGCAGAGACGATGGATGATTCCATGAGCAGTTATGAAAAGATCATCTTTCTGAATCAGGAGTTGTTTACCATGATCGAGAACAGTATATCCATAGATTTGCTGGCAAGACTGTTATCGACACAGTTGATTACCAGAGGAGAAAAATCTCTGCTGGATCGGAATCGCCTGTATTACAGGCTTCTGAGTAAAATCATTCTGGAAGGTCAGACGGCAGGAGAGATTCGTGCGGATCTTTCGGTGGGAGAGTTAGTAAAAGCCTATGCCATCTGCGAAAGAGCACTTATGTACGACTGGTGTATTTCAGGGGGAGAGTATTCTCTGCGCAGTTATTCGCAGAAAATGATGCCGATATTTCTGGCAGATTTCCGTAACGAAACGCGCAGATGAAGCTGTTCATAAGAGTTTCGAAGTACTTTTTCCATGGATACGATAGAAATGTATTGAAAAAAGTACAAAACAGTTCAAAACATACTAATAAAATTTGTCTATATAAAAAAATCTGAAATTATAAGAAAAAATTAAAAAATCAATAAAAAAGTATAGACTTTAGTCTAAACTTCGTTCTAATTGATGTCCATCCTCCATGGGTTTATAATAACGAAAAGAAACACGTAGGAGGAGAAAAATTATGACATCAGCAAAAATTTGTATTATGATCGCGATCATCATTTATCTGGTGGGCATGCTTTACATTGGCTATCGCTGTTCTAAGAAAAATGAGAGTACCGATGATTTTTATCTGGGAGGAAGAAAACTTGGGCCCTTTGTCACTGCCATGAGTGCAGAAGCCTCTGATATGAGCAGCTGGCTTTTGATGGGACTTCCTGGGGTAGCATATCTTACCGGTATTTCCGATGCCGGATGGACAGCAATTGGTCTTGGAATTGGTACATACGTAAACTTTTTAATTGTAGCAAAAAGACTTCGCCGTTATTCCAAAGTGGCCAATAATTCTATTACCTTACCACAGTTTTTTAAAAATCGTTTTCACGATGAAAGCAGAATTTTACTTTTGATTTCAGCAGCTATCATTGTAGTTTTCTTTATTCCGTATACAGCATCTGGATTTGCAGCATGTGGAAAGTTGTTCTCCAGTTTGTTCGGAGTCAATTATATGACTGCTATGATTATCAGTGCAGTTGTTATTGTGGGATACACGATGCTTGGTGGATTCCTTGCAGCATCTACCACAGACTTCATTCAGAGTATTATTATGTCTGTAGCTTTGTTGATCGTATTGATTTTTGGTGTAAATGTAGCAGGCGGTCTGGATGCCGTTATTGATAATGCAAAAGAACTTCCGGGTTATTTGTCCATGTTCCAGAGCTATGATGTGGCAACAGGAACTGCTTCCCCATATCGACTTCTGACAATATGTTCTGTTTTGGCATGGGGGCTTGGATATTTTGGAATGCCTCATATTTTACTTCGTTTTATGGCAATAGAGGATGAAGAAAAACTGACACTGTCCCGCAGGATTGCAATTACATGGGTAGCAATTTCCATGGCGGTTGCTGTATTTATCGGTGTAATTGGATATTCTATGAGTAAAGTTGGAGCAATTGATATGTTGGAAGGATCCAATTCAGAAACAATCATTGTAAGAATTGCAGATCTTCTCAGCCGCCATGGTGTGATTTTTGCATTACTTGCAGGAGTTATTCTGGCAGGTATCCTGGCATCTACAATGTCCACAGCAGATTCACAGCTTCTTGCCGCATCTTCAGCAGTATCCTCAGATATGCTGAACAGAAATGGAAAAAGTGGTATTATTGCAGCAAGAATTACACTTATGCTGATTGCTGTGTTTGCTATTATTCTGGCAAGAAACCCAGACAGTTCTGTATTTCAGATCGTTTCCTTTGCCTGGGCAGGATTTGGGGCAGCTTTCGGACCGGTCGTACTGTTCTCCCTTTTCTGGAGAAGAACCAATAAGTACGGAGCACTGGCAGGAATGCTTTTCGGTGGTGTGATGATTTTTGTATGGAAGTATCTGATTCGTCCTTTGGGTGGAGCATGGGATATCTATGAATTGCTTCCGGCATTCATTGTAGCCAGCGTGGCAATTATAGTATTCAGTCTGATAACACCGGCACCGGAACAGTCTGTTTTAGATGAATTTGACCGTGTAGCATCAAGAAAATAGCTACTTTGCAAGAAAAGTAAATTATGTTATGATGATGGGGATCAGGAAACTGATCCCCATTTGCAATATCCGATGGGGATAACGCCCACCTGTTAAAGTGGGAAAACGGTTTGGAGGAATACTTTATTTATGAAAAAGAGAAATCTCTGTGCACTTGCAGCAGTGATGCTGCTTTTAACGGGATGTGGTGATAAGACAAAAGAACAGCTGGAAGCAGCACGTAACGCCGGTATTTCTTATATGGATCAGGCACAGTATGAGCAGGCCGTATCATCTTTTGAACAGGCATATGTTTTATGTGATGAGAAGATGCCTGAGACAAAGACAGACATTTCCTTATATGAGGCGGCCTGTCAGATGAAGTTAGAAGAGTATGACAGTGTAAAAAATACCTGTACCAGAATTTTGGAGCTGGGGGAAAATGCAGATGCATATTATATGAGGGGTGTTGCATTTCTGAAGCTTGGGGAAGCAGATGCGGCAAAAGCAGATTTTGACGGAGCAGCGGTACTGGATCCAAATGATTACAGCATGTTTTTAAATATATATCGTCAGTATGAGGAGATCAATCAGTCCGCAGTGGGGGATCAGTATCTTCAGCAGGTGTTGAATAACGAAACCACTGATTCAGAAGACGCATATCAGAAAGGCTGTATATATTATTACCTGGGTGATTATGAGAAAGCGGCATCGGTACTGGCAAAACCGGTAGAAGAAAAGATGGAAAAAGCTATGCTTCTGATGGGACAGGTGTATCTGGCACAAAATGATACCCAGTCTGCCTGGGTGGTTTACCAGCAGTATAAAGAGAAGTTTGGAGAGACAGCGGAAAGTTACAATGGAATTGCGCTGTGTGATATAGCGGATGGAGATTATGATGCGGCATTGCAGGACATTCAGACGGGTTTGTCGCTGGATGTATCTGATTCATCCAAGAGAGATTTATTGTACAATGAAATCGTAGTATACGAGAAGAAGCAGGACTTTGAGACTGCAAAACAGAAAGCATCTGAATTTATGCAGCTTTATCCCGATGATGAAGCAGGACAGAAGGAATATGATTTCCTGAGTACAAGATAATACAGGAGTATATATGACAGGGTTTGAAATCGTAGAAGAGATAGAAGAACGTGTAATATTGGTCGGTGTCAGCACAGGAGAAAGTGATGATACGAATCAGTCGCTGGATGAGCTAGAAGAACTGGCAAAGACTGCGGGTGCTGTGACAGTTGGACGGGTCATTCAGAACAGAGAGCAGGTTCATCCGGGAACATACATTGGAAGCGGAAAAATTGCTGAAGTACAGCAGTTAGCATATGAAGTAGAGGCAACAGGTATCATTTGTGATGATGAATTGACACCTGCCCAGCTGAAAAATCTGGAAGAAGAGCTGGATTTGAAGGTGATGGATCGGACACTGATTATTTTAGATATTTTTGCATCCAGAGCATCTACCAGCGAAGGAAAAATACAGGTTGAACTGGCGCAGCTGAAGTATCGTCAGGCAAGACTGGTTGGACTTGGAAATTCATTATCCAGGCTTGGCGGTGGGATTGGTACCAGAGGACCGGGAGAAAAGAAACTGGAGATAGATCGAAGGTTGATTAAAAGCAGGATTGCTCAGCTGAACAGAGAACTGGAAGAAGTGAAGCGGCACAGAGAAGTGGCAAGAAGCAAAAGAAGCCGCAAATCTACAGCAGTGATTGCGATTGTAGGTTATACAAATGCAGGAAAGTCCACTTTACTCAATACGATGACAGGAGCAAAAGTACTGGAAGAGGATAAGCTGTTTGCAACACTCGACCCGACTACCAGAATTTTAGAGTTGCCATCCGGACAGGAGATACTTCTGACAGATACAGTTGGATTTATTCGCAAACTGCCACATCATCTGATTGATGCTTTTCGCAGTACACTGGAAGAAGCAAAGTATGCAGATGTGATTCTTCATGTGGTTGATACATCCAGTCCGCAGATGGACCAGCAGATGTATGTGGTGTATGAGACATTGAAGAACCTGGGTGTAACGGATAAAAAGATCATTACGCTGTACAATAAACAGGATAAGATAACAGATGTTGATATCCCGAAAGATTTAAAAGCAGAAAAGACGATTCGGATATCTGCCAAATGGGGAGAAGGTCTGGAAGATGTGAAAAAGGTTCTGGAAGATATCCTCAACGAAAAGAATGTATTGATCGAACGATTTTATGACTACAAAGATGCGGGACTGATACAGTTGATTCGTAAATATGGACAGCTCCTGGAAGAAGAATATCAGGGAAACGGGATTCATGTGAAAGCCTATGTTCCAATGGAAATATATGGAGCTGTGACACCGGAAAATCAGAAAAAACGCGAAGGCGAATAATGGCTGAAAACTGGTGATTGTGACGGAAAATGCGGACAAAATCAACTTGACATTTGTATTTTATTCGCATATAATTGGGACTGTAGTTATGATTTAGGCAAGGTGTCACGAAAGGCATTTGCTCAATATTTTTATGGAGGTACCGAAATGAACAAGGGTACAGTTAAATGGTTCAACGCAGAAAAAGGTTATGGATTTATCACAGGTGAAGACGGAGCAGATGTATTCGTACATTTCTCAGCTATCCAGGGTGAAGGATTCAAGTCTCTGGAAGAAGGTCAGGCTGTTTCTTACGATTTAACAGAAGGCGCTCGCGGAATGCAGGCAGCTAACGTTGTTAAATTATAATAGAGAGATTAATCTAATGAGGCGTAGAAAAGGATTCCCTTATGGGAGTCCTTTTTTCATATAATAGGAATATAGGAGAAAATGCATGAAGGATATTATTTATGAAGATCTGCACATATTGGTGTGCAGAAAACCGGCAGGTCTGGCGGTTCAGAATGCATCTTTTGGCAGGAAAGATCTGGAGAGCATGCTGAAGACATATCTTTTTGAAAAAGATGGGAAAGCAAATCCATACCTTGGCATAATTCATCGTCTGGATCAGCCGGTACAAGGGCTGGTGGTATTTGCAAAGAATCCCAAAAGTGCAGCAGCTTTAAGTGCACAGGTACAGGATGGAAGAATGAAAAAGTATTATCGTGCTGTGACTTGTGGCATACCTAAGACAAAGGAAGAAAGACTTGTCAATTATCTGAAGAAAAACAGCAGAACGAATCTGTCAGAATGCGTCAGTGAAAAAGTGCAGGGAGCAAAGAAAGCAGAGTTGTATTACCATGTTTTAGAGGAAAAAGACAATTATGCACTGCTGGAAGTCGAACTCTTTACAGGCAGACATCATCAGATTCGTGTACAGATGGCGAAAAATCAGACACCATTGTATGGAGATCAGAAGTATAATAAGAACGCACAAAAAGGTGAACAGATAGCACTTTGTGCCAGCAGACTGGAATTTTATCATCCCGCAACGGGAAAGAAAATGAAGTACGACTGTAAACCGGAAGGCGGAGCCTTTGCACTCTTTTAAGAGAAAGATCATATGGTATAATGAGAATGCTCGCAGGAGTCTATATGAAAGAAGAAAAGAAATGCTGCATGGCCAGAAATTGTCCCTGTTATCCAAACTGTGATCAGATGATGGAGGATGACTGGAAAATGCCGGAATCCGGACAAATGATTTTGGATCGTCTGAATATGGAGGCAACAGAACTGATGGAGCTTGCAGAGCTGGATGAAGAAGATCTGGAAAAATTAAAAGAGCTTTATCCAGTAAGAGTCCGCCAGATTTTGACAGAAGTGGAAAAGGTGTGTGACAGTATGGAGTATGAAGGAAGTGTGATGTTTGATGAGCTTCCGGAAAAACAGCGTATTCTGGAACTGAGAGAAGGAATTCGTGAAAAGATGGAGCCGCAGATAGAGAACTGGGAACAGGAGATGCAGCGGCAGCAGGAAGAAGATATTTATGTGATGGATCGACACCCTGTTCCACCGCAGATGAGACCACCTCATCCACCATGTCCGCCAGTACTTCCACCGGGAAAATCAGACTGGTTTGGTGATTTGATACAGGTACTTTTGCAGGAAGAAATGTATCACAGGCGCTGCAGACATCGAAACTGCAGAAAGTGGTAGAAGCTGCCTCTTAAAGAGGCAGTATATTGACAACTAAACAGGTGATTGTTATGATAAAAGTCAGATCTGAATGGATGAAAATGGAGAGATTATATGGAAGAATTAATGAATTTACTGGTGAGAACCTGCGATGAGACACTTATTCGCATGACGATCAGCGGAAAACGTCGGAAAGAAGTACCGGATAAGGTGAAGATCCGACCGGTTCAGTTAAAAGGTGAATTATATTTTCAGACAAGTATTTCCGATGGAAAGAAGGAATTCCATAAAAATTATCAAAAAGAAGAATTGTTAGAGCAGATTGATCAGTGGATGCGTAAGGATTACCGTCAGCTGCAGATGGATACTACCACACAGGCAATACAGGTACTGGTAAGCAAAAAGGGAAAAGCAACTGTGAAGCAGAAAATAGTGCCGCAGAAGAGAGAAGCCAGAACACTGGAACATAACAGAAAGAAGAGATATCTTCTGGAAGAAGGAACACCGATACCGTTTCTGGTAGATCTTGGCGTTATGACAGAAGAAGGAAAGATTGTCAGATCACGTTATGACAAATTCCGACAGATTAACCGATATCTGGAATTTGTAGAAGACATCCTGCCGGAACTGGAGGCAGACCGGGAATTGACGCTGGTAGATTTTGGATGTGGCAAATCGTATCTGACGTTTGCATTATATTATTATCTTACCGTGCAGAAGAAGTATCAGATACGCATGATCGGGCTGGATCTGAAAAGAGATGTGATGGAACATTGCCAGGAACTGGCTGATAAATATGGATATGAGAGACTGACCTTTCTGACTGGAGATATCGCTGATTACGACGGTGTAGATCAGGTGGATATGGTGGTATCTCTTCATGCCTGTGACACTGCAACAGATTATGCACTGGAAAAAGCACTGCAATGGAATGCAAAAGTGATATTTGCGGTGCCATGTTGTCATCATGAGGTGAATCGTCAGATAAAAAGTGATCTTCAGCAGCCGATTTTGAAATATGGACTGATCCAGGAACGTATGTCTGCACTGATGACAGATGCTTTTCGTGCTGATATACTGGAACTGGAAGGATATCATGTGCAGGTGCTGGAATTTATTGATATGGAACATACACCGAAAAATATCCTGATTCGGGCAGTAAAGCAGGCTGATGAGATTTCGGTGGAAAAGAAAGCACAGATGCACAGGAAATTACAGGATTGTATGAAGACATGGAATGTCAACCCGTTATTTTACAGACTTCGGTTAGGAGGAAATAATGAAAAAGTTACTGATTAGAATCGGAGTGCTTTTTCTGATCTTTATTGGCTCGGTGGCAGGATTTGCCTGGCTTATGGACGATGAGACCACAATTCATACAGAAGATATGGAAAAAGCGACTCTGCCGTTGGTGTATATGCGTTATAAAGATGTGGATATGAATCCGTTGCATGGATATGTGGAACCGATGACAGCAACTACGATCCGGGATACGCTGACTCCTATTTCTACAGACCGGGATGTGTCTGTGAAAGTGCAGACATTTGGAGCAAAGGTACAGGATATTTATTTTGAGGTTCTTACAGCAGATGGTACAAAATCACTGGAGAATACGAAAGTGACAGATATTACAGAAGACGGGGAAGATCTTCTGGCCAGTTTTACGCTGGAAAGTAAAATACGTATGAATCAGGAATATGTATTAAAGATTCAGCTGAAGTCTTCGGGAAAAGATGTATATTACTATACAAGACTGGTACAACAGGACAGCCTTCATACGAAGGAATATCTGGATTTTGTGAATATGTTTTCAGAGAACTGCCTGAATAAAAATGCAGACTCGCTTGCAGTTTATCTGGAACCGGAAAATGATGCGGAGCAGACAAATTTGTCCTTTATGGATATTCATACGACCACAGATCAACTGGAATGGGGAAATTTAAATCCTCAGATTTATTACAAATCCATACCGGCAATAAAAGAATTGAATGAGACAACTGCTACAATTACGCAGCAATATCTGATCAGTGCAACAGATGAAAATGAGAATGTGGAACTGTATACAGTAAACGAATATTTCAGATTGAGATATGCGGATGAGGTAGTTATGCTTCTGGATTTTGAACGCACCACAGATCAGGTGTTTGATCCGGATAATGGAGTAATTACGGATACCGGCATTAATCTGGGAATCACTCAGAATGATATTTCCTTTGCCAGTGATTCCAGCCATAACTATTTTGCATTTGAGCAAAGCGGGGAATTATGGAGTTATGATGTGCAAAGTGGAAAGATGGCACAGATTTTCACATTCCGTCGTAAAGGAGACAGTGATTATCGAGATATTTATGGGGAACATGAAATTCGTGTATTAAGTGTCAGTGAAGGTGGAAGTGTATACTTTATCGTAGCAGGATACATGAACCGAGGACGTCATGAAGGAGAGTCCGGGGTAGCGCTGTATTATTACGATGCGTCGTCTGGAACTGTGGAAGAAAAGTTATTTGTAGATACCAGCTGCTCGTATGATTTACTTCGCATGGATATTGAAAAGCTGGCTTATGTAACGGAAGACCAGCAGACCTTTTATATGTTGATGGACGGAAGCATTTATCAGGTAAATCTTGCAACGCTGGAAACCAAGACGGTGAAAGACGGACTGCAGCTGGGATGTGTGGAAGGGTCCAGAACAGGAAGGTATGTGGCTTATCTGAAAGAAAATGAACCGTATGATTCCCAGACGATTACCATGGTGGATTTGAATACAGGCAAGACGAATGAAATTACCTGTCAGGACAGCGAACGTATCCGAATACTCGGATATCTTGGCGAATCTCTCGTCTATGGTATAGCAGATACAGAGGATATAGATGCCGGACAGGAGGGTACGGAACTGTTTCCGATGAGACAGGTAAATATTGTGGATGAGAATGCTCAGCCGGTGAAGGAATATGCGCAGACAGGGTATTATGTGACCGGTGGAGAAATTACGGATCGTCTGTTGACGATGACCCGGGTGAAAAAGTCTGGAAATGACTGGGAGGAAACATCTGAGGATCACATCATAGATAATGAAGCAGAAAATACAGGAATAGGTCTGACAACCCAGGTTACAGACAGAAAGAAGACGGAAGTAGTACTGCTGATCGGAGCTGGAATGATTTCCCAGACACCGAAGGTTGTGCGCAGCAATATGCGGGTTCTGGATGCGGATAAGACGATTACCGTACCATATACAGATAATACTGAGAATTTGTGTTATGTATATGCAAAGGGAACGCTTTACGGTATTTATAAAAATGCCAATACAGCGATTATGACAGCTGATGAACAGCTTGGAGTAGTTGTAAATCAGAATCTTCAGTATATCTGGGAACGTGGAAATAAAGCAACTGAACAGACGATTCCGTTGTCATCTATACCACAGTGTATACTGGACGGTACGATGGATCTGAACACACTGGAAGAACAGCTGACAGATAAAATTGTTCTGAATCTGACTGGATGCAATATGGATGAAATATTATATTATATCAGTGAAGGAAATCCGGTGATTGCAGACACTACCGATGGTATCCGTATTTTAAATGGATATGATCAGTGGGGAAATATCAGTTTTTATGAGCCTGGAGCGGAAGATACATACCTGCTCAGTGATGAAGATTCAGAAGACTTATTTGAAAAATCCGGGAATGTCTTTATTGGCTTTCTTGACAAATATAAAGAATAGAGAGGAATAAACATGGAAATTATTGAAATTTTGAAAGCAGTGTTGTTCGGAATTGTTGAGGGTGTTACAGAATGGCTGCCGATCAGCAGCACCGGTCACATGATTCTTCTGGACGAACTGGTACAGCTGGATGTGTCGAAAGAATTTATGTCGATGTTTCTTGTAGTGATTCAGCTGGGGGCGATTTTGGCAGTGGTAATGCTGTATTTCCCGAGGCTGTGGCCATTTTCTACAAAAGAGAAGTTTTTTATAAAAAAAGAAACTTTCTCTATGTGGTTTAAGATTCTGGTTGCATGCATACCGGCTGCAGTAGTAGGTATTTTATTTGAGGATGAGCTGGACCGTCTGTTTTATAATTATTGGACGGTAGCATTTGCGTTAATTGTGTTTGGTGTTTTGTTTATCATTATTGAGCGTCAGAACAAAGATGTTCTGCCAAAGGTAAATTCTATTGAGGAGATCACCTATCCGATGGCATTTTGCATTGGTGCATTTCAGTTGATTGCAGCAGTATTTCCTGGTACCTCCAGATCGGGAGCAACCATTTTAGGGGCAATCATGATTGGTATTTCCAGAACAGTAGCGGCGGAATTTACATTTTTCCTGGCAGTACCGGTTATGCTGGGAGCCAGTCTGTTAAAAATTTTGAAATTTGGACTGGTATTCTCCACAGATGAAATCATACTTCTGCTGATTGGAATGGTAGTAGCGTTTGTAGTATCCATTGTAGTTATTAAATTACTCTTGGGCTATATCCGCAAACACAGCTTCACAGTGTTTGGATGGTACCGCATTATCCTTGGAATAGTAGTACTGGCCTATTTCTGGTCATAAATTCAAAAACGCCGAAACGTTTGACTTTCCATAAAAGCAATGGGAAAGACAATACGTTTCGGTTTCCTTTTATCAGAAGTACACACAAAAGTTAGGAGATCAGAATGGAAATTAAGTTACCGGAAAAAGTTAGAATGATTATAGAGACATTGGAGGTGGCAGGCTATGAGGCGTATGCAGTAGGCGGTTGTGTCCGGGACAGCATACTGGGGAGAGAACCGGCAGACTGGGACATAACCACATCTGCACACCCGGAACAGGTGAAAGAATTATTTCACCGGACGATTGATACCGGAATAGAGCATGGTACTGTGACAGTCATGGCAGACAGAGAAGGGTTTGAAGTAACGACATATCGTATAGATGGAGAATACCGTGATCACCGGCATCCGGAACAGGTGAATTTCACAGGAGAATTAAAAGAAGACCTGCGAAGAAGAGATTTTACAATTAATGCCATGGCATACAATGACAGCTGTGGATTGGTGGACGAGTTTGGTGGAATAGAAGATTTGAAAAATGGTGTGATCCGATGTGTTGGAATAGCGGAAGAAAGATTTGAAGAAGATGCTCTTCGGATTTTCAGAGCCGTACGTTTCGCAGCTCAGCTTGGATTCACAATTGAAGAAGAGACTGCATGTGCGGCACACAGACTGGCTGGAAATCTCAGCGCAATCAGTGCAGAGAGAATTCAGACGGAACTGGTGAAGCTGTTGGTATCACCTCATCCGGAGATGTTGAGAACTGCTTATGAATTGGGACTCACAGGTGTAGTGCTGCCTGAGTTTGATACTTGCATGAAGACATCACAAAATCATCCTCACCATATGTATAATGTGGGAGAGCATACGCTGAAAGCATTGGAATATGTCGATCCCGATAAAGTACTGCGTCTGGCAGTATTGTTTCATGATTTTGGAAAACCTCAGGCAAAGTCAACGGTGGATGGTGTGGATCATTTTCATGGACATGCCAGAATCAGTGCAGAAATGACAGGAAAAATTATGCGCAGGCTGAAATTTGATAATGCTACAATGGATCAGGTTAAGCGGATGGTGTTATATCATGATGTAAGACCCCAGCCGGATGAACGGCAGATCAGGCGTCTGATGCATAAGGCAGGAGAAGATATATTTCCGGCACTATTTCAGGTAATGGGGGCAGATATACTGGCACAAAGCGAGTATCGGCGTCTGGAGAAACTTTTGAATCTTGAAAAGGTGCATCAGGTATATGAGGAAATTTTAAAGCGACAGGATTGTATCTCTTTGAAGCAGTTAAAAGTAACTGGAAAAGATCTGATAGCAGCCGGAATGCAGCCTGGAAAAGAGATTGGGGAAGTCCTGAATAAGATGCTTGCAGACGTATTGGAAGAACCTTCCCATAACGAAAAAGAATATTTGATGAGATTGTGGAAACAGATGGAAAGTCACACATAAACGATATTTCCCCCGCATAGGATAGAAAGAACAAAGGGGGAGGGGTATGAGTGAACGAAAAAAGTCTGAAATTATTGGAACAATATGAGTTGGAACTACTTGATACCAGACGAGGCAGAGGATCCTATATTTGTGAGACCTCTCTCGGAACGAAACTGTTTGCGGAATATAATGGATCGGAAAAGAAGATTATATTTACCAATCAGGTACTGGATATCATAGAACGCGGAGGGGTTCCTTATGTGGATAAGGTGATAGAAAATAAAGAAGGAACTTATCTGTGCCGTGACTGGGAGGAACAGACCTTTGTGTTGAAAGACTGGTATGAAGGAAAAGAATGTGATACCAGAAATAATATGCAGGTCTGTCAGGCGGCAGCAAATCTGGCACAGCTTCATAAGCTTATGGTGTGGCAGGGAGAGGTCCCGAATCAGAATTATGTTGGAGAAGACCTTCGGACTGTCTGGGAGCGGCATAACAGAGAACTGAAGAAGATTCATGAATTTATACGTAGAAGAAAACAAAAGACAGCTTTTGAAAATGAATTTTTAAAATTGTATCCGCTTTTTGCACAGCAGGCGAAAGAGGCATTGAAAAAGTTATCCGCATCCTGTTATGAAAAAATATTATGCGACAGCGTTGAAAATGGAAAACTTTGTCATGGAAATTATAATCAGCATAATATATATTTTCTGGGGCGCGGGTTAATATTTACGTCTAATTTTGAAAAATGTGGATACAATATTCAAATCAACGATTTATATCAGTTTTTAAGAAAAATCATGGAAAAACAGGGCTGGAACTGTCAGACAGGTGACCAGATACTGGAAGCATACGATCGGGAAAAAAGTCTGACAGAGGAAGAAACAGAGTATTTGAAAATTCGTCTTTGTTATCCTGAAAAATTCTGGAAAATAGCAAATCAGTATTATAATTGCAGGAAGTCCTGCGCATCCTGGAAAAATTCAGAAAAGCTGGAAAAACTGGCTGATTATGAAGAATCCAGAAGTTACTTTTTGCGGTGGATGCGCTAAATACTTGACAAAATGAGACACTCGGTATATAAATATAACAGGCATTTGAAAAGAGAACGTTTAAGTGCATCAGCGCTTTCGAACAAGAAGCAGAAAGCGAAGAGATAAGAGGAGGAATAATTTTCATGAACAAAACAGAATTAATCGCAGCAATTGCTGAAAAAACAGAATTATCAAGAAAAGATGCAGAAAAAGCATTAAAAGCTTTTACAGAAGTAGTAGAAGAAGAATTAAAAAAAGGTGAAAAGATCCAGTTAGTTGGATTTGGAACATTTGAAGTATCTGAAAGAGCAGCAAGAGAAGGAAGAAATCCTCAGACTGGTGAAACTATGCAGATCGCAGCTTCCAAGTCTCCAAAATTCAAAGCAGGAAAAGCTTTAAAAGACGCTATCAACTAATTTAAAGGGAGCTTATCAGGCTCCCATTTTTTACAGGAAATATATGAGATTAGATAAGTTTTTGAAAGTGTCACGTCTGATAAAGAGAAGAACCGTGGCCAATGAGGCCTGTGATGCAGGACGTGTTCTGGTGAATGATAAAGTGGCAAAGGCATCTGTGAATGTCAAAGCAGGGGATATCATAGAGATACAGTTTGGAACCAGAAGTGTAAAAGTAGAAGTATTAAATGTACAGGAAACAGTAAAAAAAGACGAGGCACAGGAGTTATATAAGTATATATAACAGATGGGAGATTTTTTCCCATCTGTTTTTTGGTTCTGAGTTTTATTATGCTGCATACATATGAATCAAGACCATAAATCATGGAGAAACAATGGACGAAAAAATGCTTTCCGGAACACATAAAATATGGCTTTCAGGACGTAAAAACGGAACAATCAGTGGAGTTTGTGATGTGGTGTCATTTGATGAACATGAAATTTTGGTGGATACCGAAATGGGACTTTTGACGATCAGGGGAAAGGAACTGCATATCAGCAGACTTAATCTGGAAAAGGGGGAAGCGGATCTGGAAGGGCAGGTTGACAGTATGATTTACTCAGCCAAAGGCCATCGAAAGAAAAAAGAGAAAAATCTGCTTCACCGGGTGCTGGATTAAAATATGAGCGAAATGATTCAGCAGGAAAGCATATTTTTTGCAGTCAGTTTTCTGGCAGGGGCGATATTGTTCTGGATATATCAGATTCTGATCGGTCTTAGAAAATTGTTCCATCACAGTGTATGGAAAATTAATGTGGAAGATTTTTTGTATTGGAATGTAGCGGCACTCGTAATTTTTGCTGCGGTATTCTGCGAAAATGAAGGAGCCGTCCGATGGTACGGCATAGCAGCAGTGCTGGCGGGAGCCTGGAGTCAGTGGTCATTGCTGTCTTTTTTCCGTTGGATTTGTATAAAGCTGTTGAAAAAGTTCAGGAATAGAGGTAAAATGGCATAAGATAACAGGTTTATAACTTTTTGGGAGTATAGAATGACAAGAAAGAAATATAGAAGCAGTAATCGCAGAGAGATTATCTGTATTTCCGCTGTAGTATTTATATTGTTGTGTGCCATGTTGGTGCAGAGCAGTCAGCTGAAGGAAAAGAATGCCGGATATGTACAGCAGATCGAGAAGCTGAATGGACAGCTGGAAGATGAAAGTGAACGCAGCGAGTCAATTGCCGAACTTCAGGAAAAGGTGAAGACAGAAGAATATGCAGGAGAGATCGCAAAAGAAAAGCTGGGAATGGTCGGAGAAGATGAGATTCTGTTTCGTTCACAGAATTAAATGAATTTTAGTAAAAATAAATAAGAAAATAGTTGACAACATTCAATATATCTATTATAATACTGTTTGTTGTGGCGGAATAGCTCAGTTGGCTAGAGCACACGGTTCATACCCGTGGTGTCGAGAGTTCAAATCTCCCTTCCGCTATTTGAGAATAGCCTCGATAAACTTGAAAGAGCTGGTTTATCGAGGCTTTTTTGTTTCATAAAAGATTGTTTTATGAAATAAAAACGCTCCGAAAGGATGCAATCAGGAAACTATGAAAGAAAGTGGGGACATTTTGTGAAAAAGATTATTTTAACAGGTGACCGTCCAACAGGACGTCTTCATGTGGGACATTATGTGGGTTCATTAAAAGAAAGAGTCAGACTGCAGAACAGTGGTGAATATGATGATATATATATTATGATAGCAGACGCACAGGCGCTTACAGATAATGCGGAGCATCCTGAGAAAGTACGTCAGAATATTATGCAGGTAGCATTGGATTATCTTGCTTGCGGTTTGGATCCGGAGAAGTCTACGATTTTTATTCAGTCTATGGTGCCACAGCTGACAGAGTTGACTTTTTATTACATGAATCTTGTTACGGTATCCAGATTACAGAGAAATCCTACCGTAAAAGCTGAGATTAAAATGAGAGATTTTGAGGCCAGCATTCCTACCGGATTTTTCTGCTATCCGATCAGTCAGGCTGCAGATATCACAGCATTTCATGCGACAACAGTACCGGTTGGTGAAGATCAGCTGCCTATGCTGGAACAGTGCAAGGAGATTGTACACAAGTTTAATTCCGTATATGGAGAGACTTTGACAGATCCAGCTATCATGCTTCCACAGAATCAGGCTTGCCTGCGTCTTCCGGGTATTGATGGAAAAGCAAAGATGAGCAAATCTCTTGGCAACTGCATTTATCTTTCAGAAGAACCGGAAGACATTAAGAAGAAAGTAATGTCTATGTTTACAGATCCGAACCATTTACGTGTGCAGGATCCGGGAAAAGTAGAAGGCAATCCGGTGTTTATTTATCTGGACGCATTCTGCAGAGACGAATATTTCCAGGAATTCCTTCCTGATTATCAGAATCTTCAGGAATTAAAAGATCATTATCAGAGAGGCGGACTGGGAGATGTGAAAGTGAAGAAGTTCCTGAATGCAGTTCTTCAGGCGGAACTTGGACCGATTCGTGCGAGACGTAAGATGTGGGAACAGAGACTGCCGGAAGTATATGAGATTCTGAAAGAAGGAAGCAAAAAGGCAGAGGCTACTGCGGCCGTTACACTTCAGGAAGTGCGTCATGCAATGAAAATAGATTATTTTGAAAATGAAAACCTTTTAAAAATGGATTAAGAATGATGAATCATTTAAAAAGAGAGGGAAAATAGAATGACACTTCAGGAATGTTATACAATGTTGCACGGCAATTATGAAGATGCAAAAGCAAGACTGACAATGGATCGGCTTATTGAAAGGTTTATACTCAAATTTTTAGATGATACATCCATGGATCTGTTAAATAAATCTGTGCAGGAAGGTAATATTCAGGAATCGTTTCGTGCTGCACACACGCTGAAGGGTGTGGCGGCGAATTTGGCATTTACGGAATTAATGGAGCGTGTATCTGAATTAACGGAACAGCTTCGTCCATGTACAGAGCCGGCTGATGAGGCAATGTATCAGAGCGTAGTGGAATCTTATGATCGAACCGTAGGTGCGATTGAAGCGTATCGCAAAGAAATGTAAAAAGTGATAAAAAGACCATTTTGGATATAAAATCTGAAATGGTCTTTTTTATCTGAATCAGTCTGAACTAATTGACAGAAACTTATAAACGCGGTATATTTAAATTGGAAATTTGTAAAAATAAACAAATTTTGCAAAAAAAACAAGGTAGGAGTGGTAAAAAATGTATCAAAATGAATACGAACGTTGGCTTGCTGCGGACCTGGAAGATGCTGACTTAAAGCCGGAACTTACAAAAATTAAAGATAATGAAGATGAAATAAAAGAACGGTTTGCTGTAGCTTTAAAATTTGGTACAGCCGGACTGCGTGGAGTGCTCGGTGCAGGAACAAACCGGATGAATATTTATGTAGTACGTCAGGCAACACAGGGACTGGCAAACTGGGTAAAGACACAGGGCGGTAATCAGACTGTGGCAATCAGTTATGACAGCCGTTTAAAGAGTGATGTATTTGCAAAGACAGCAGCAGGCGTATTGGCTGCCAATGGAATTAAAGTAAGAATTTATGATGCCTTGATGCCGGTACCGGCATTGTCTTTTGCTACTCGTTTTTATCAGTGTAATGCAGGAATTATGGTAACTGCATCCCATAATCCGGCACAGTACAACGGATATAAGGCATATGGTCCGGATGGATGCCAGATGACAGATGATGCAGCAGCAATTGTTTATGACGAAATTCAGAAGACAGATGTACTGACAGGTGCAAACTATGTATCCTTTGCAGAAGGTGTGGAGCAGGGACTGATCCGTTTTGTAGGAGATGATTGTAAGAAAGCTCTTTATGAAGCAATCGAATCCCGCCAGGTTCGTCCGGGATTGTGTAAGAGTGCAGGCTTGAAACTGGTATACAGTCCACTGAATGGCTCTGGTCTGGTTCCGGTAACACAGGTATTAAAAGATATCGGCATCACAGATGTTACGATTGTTCCTGAACAGGAATATCCAAACGGATATTTTACAACATGCAGTTATCCGAATCCTGAGATTTTTGCAGCACTGGAAAAAGGTCTGGAGCTTGCAAAAGAAACAGGAGCAGATCTGATGCTGGCAACGGACCCGGATGCAGACCGTGTGGGTATTGCTATGAAATGTCCGGATGGTTCTTATGAACTGGTAAGTGGAAATGAAGTAGGCGTTCTCCTTCTGGATTATATTTGTGCAGGAAGAATTGAAAAAGGTACACTTCCAGAAAAAGCAGTGGCAGTAAAATCCATCGTATCTACACCGCTGGCAGATGCAGTAGCAGCACACTATGGCGTAGAGATGCGAAATGTACTGACTGGATTTAAATGGATTGGAGATCAGATTGCACGTCTGGAAGCAGATGGAGAAGTGGACCGCTTTATTTTCGGATTCGAAGAAAGCTATGGCTATCTTGCAGGTCCTTATGTACGTGATAAAGATGCAGTGATTGGCTCAATGCTGATTTGTGAAATGGCAGCATATTACCGCAGCATCGGAAGTTCCCTGAAGCAGCGTATGGAAGAAATCTATGCGCAGTATGGCCGTTACCTGAATAAGGTAGACAGTTTTGAATTCCCTGGACTTACCGGAATGGATAAAATGGCATCTATCATGCAGCAGCTGCGTGACAATCCACCAACAGAGATAGCAGGTATAAAAGTAACGAAAGTAACTGATTATAAGAAGACAGAAGAAACAGGTCTTCCTGCAGCAAATGTACTGATTTATGCTCTGGAGGGTGGTTCTACTGTAGTGGTTCGCCCATCCGGTACGGAACCAAAGATTAAGACTTATTTTACAACACTGGGTCAAGACCTTGCTGAGGCACAGGCTCAGAAAGACAAGCTGGCAGAAGCACTGAAGCCATTGCTGGCATAAAAATATATAGAGATACAAAAAAATAGATTGACGGACGAATGCACCATTTCATATCCTCTGAGATACGTTGATTTTATGCATCTGCTGCGTCGCTTATGGATCAAACGAATTTTGTGATAGAAGCGTTACAAAATTCGTTCGATCACTAGCCTCGCAGATGCTGTAAAATCTGCCTACCATCTCAGATGGATAATGAAATGGTGCATTCTGTGCGTAATGGTATATATCATATTTCTTCATTATCTTCATCATCAATAGAATAATCATTAAGTTCTGGAAAATCCAAGAATTCACTTAAAGTCATTCCAAAAACATTAGCAATTCTATGTAATGTACGAATTTTTGGATTTTTGCTTGTTCCACGGAGAATATTGTCAATTGTGGATTGTTTCAAACCAGCTAAAGTAGCAAGTTTGTTTATAGTAATATTATGGTTTTTGCATAATTGTCGAATGCGTAATGCATAAATATCAGAATAAATCATTTGTTCACCTGTGTGTATGATTTTGTATAACTGATGTCATGATAGCAGATGAAAAACACAAAGTTACCTATGTATAGTTGACTTTGAATGCTTAAAATAATAAAATCAAGATATTACCTATTTATAGGTAACATTGATGTAAAAATGTCTACTGTATTATAAAAAGCATAGTGCAGGAGGACAAAATGGAACAATATGCGTATATCAGAGTATCCACAAAGGAGCAGAACATAGATCGGCAAATATTGGCACTGGAACCGTATCATATTCCAAGCGAAAATATATATTGTGACTATCAGTCTGGAAAAGATTTTGAACGTCCAGAATATCGTAAATTGACAAGAAAACTGAGAGAAGGAGATTTGCTCATTGTAAAGAGTATAGATCGACTGGGACGTAATTATAATGACATTCTGATTGAATGGCAATATATTACGAAGGAAATAAAGGCTGATATTTTGGTCTTGGATATGGAACTATTAGATACCAGACAAAAGTCTGGAAATCTTACAGGAACACTTATAGCAGATTTGGTATTGCAGATTTTTGCATATGTGGCTCAAACGGAAAGAGAGTTCATATGCCAGAGACAGGCAGAAGGAATTGCAGCAGCCAAACGAAAGGGGAAAAAGTTTGGAAGACCAGAACGGAAGATGCCAGATACATTTGAAGAAATTTGCGAGTTATGTAAGGAAAGAAAAATATCCACAAGAAAGGCGGCTGAAATACTGGGGGTTAGTTATTCGACATTTTACCGGAAATATCAAAAATATAGAGACAAAAATGAACCAAATAGTAGACATTTTGAAGCATCTGTATGAGAGCATGAATACACGAAAAAATTTGTGTTTCATGCTTTTATTTTGAATTTTTTTATTGTTAGTCATTATACTACGGTTGCTTCAAAATATCTGATTTATGAGAGCACAGACTATGAAAGATAAAGGAACGTTGGTAAAATGAAAAACTTTTGGAGAAAAATTTCTTATGGGATGAATAAAGTAGAACGTGGATTGATGTGGTCAATGATAGTCATGCTTGTCATTTTGTTTGACTGTGCGGTTATTTACATGCTGAATATGCCAGATTGGGTGTCATTGATAGCGATTGTTGTATTTTTTGTATTATTTTTTAAGCATTCAAAGAAGCAAATGATAATAGGAAATATTGTATTATTCATCGTCATTGCAATTTTGGGGGATGATTATGCAGCATGGCGTAGATGGCAGTAAACAGATTGTGCAAACTTTTTATAATGAGACTGGGTATAAGATTTTGGCATATGTGCTGTTTGCAGGATTTGCTTATGCAGTTTGGAAAGGAATAAAAAAATGAAACTGAAATACGGATCGGACGAATATCGAAGAATTGTCGATCAGGCAGAATGGTATTATAGAAAAATGCGTGATAGTACCACCATAAATGAAAGAGATTATTGGATTAGAAGAAGTAATAATTTTGCGGAACAGTTAAGAGAAGCGTATGGACATAGTGACTCAGAAGTTGAACATATCATCAGGTCATATTACTTAGACAGTAATTATGATGTGAGTCAGTATAATGAGACAGAAAAAGACCCTTCTATATCATCGGACGAAATAATTTTTATAGTGGCTATGATTATATGTTGTGTTATATGGCTAGTAATACAAATACATGATATGTATGAAGTGAATACACGAATGAAAAAAGATAATAAACAGCTCTAAAAAATTGAGAAAGTGGAGGAAAGATAAATGGGATTAAGAAATGGTTCAGATGAACACTGGAAAATTCTTGAGCAGGCAGAGCGGTATTACCGAAAAAGATGTGATAGCACTGGAAGTTCAAGAGAACATTGGACTGAAAAATGCAATAAATTGGCAGATCAGTTAAGAGAAGATTATGGCTATAGTGATCCGATAGTAAAAGATATAATTGAAAGATATTATTTAGATAGAGATTAAAAGTAATAAAATATTACGGAGCTGTTTTTATAAAAGATACAATATCCTCATTCTGAAATCAGAAATTTCGGAATGGGGATTTTTGTCGAATTATTCTGTTTGTAAAATTGTTTCAGACGTGTTAGAGTAAAGTCACATTTCAGGGAATTCATAGTTCTTGCCATTCGGCAATTTATTCCACAAAATGTAAAAAAATTAAGAAGGAGCATTTGCTTATGATAGAGAAAGAGAGCAAAGAATTGCGAGAGAAGCAGGATAATGAAATTTTGCAGGAGATTAATGAAGAAGAAGAGGTAGAATATGGGTTAATTAATGATTATATGTTTCGAGCAGTATTCCAGACTTCCGAAGAAGCCTTGCGGGGGCTACTCAGTGCATTACTATATATACCGGAGGAAGAAATACTATCCTGTGTGATCTGTAATCCGATTATATTGGGAGATGCCATTGATGAGAAGACCTGTATTCTCGACATTCGCGTAGTGTTGAATGGTAATAAGCAGATCAATCTGGAAATGCAGATGGGATCAGTAGAAAATTGGACGGATCGTTCTGTTTTCTATTTGTGTAAGATGTTTACAGATATGAAAAAAGGTCTGGATTATACTTTGGCAAAACAGTCGATTCACGTCGGAATTATGATGAAATCTCCGATACCGGAAGATGCAGCATTATATAACGAATATGCATTGAAAAATCGCAGAACCGGCTATGAATTCACTGGAAAAATTGCCCTCCACGTGTTAGACTTATCTTGTCTGGATCAGGTACCAGAAGAAGAAAGGGACAGTGTCTTATATTATTGGGCTTGTGTATTTAAAGCAAAGACATGGAAGGAGATTCTTGCAATGGCAGAACAGTCAGAATCCATTAAAAAGGCAGTAGTGACTTTACGTGAATTATCCGAAGATGAAAAGATACGCCAGCAGTGTGAGGCCAGAGAACGATTCCAGATGGACTGGCAGAGTTCTATGAGAACCAGTTTGGAAAAAGGTATAGCGTCTGGTAAATTGAAGAAAGCACAGGAAGTGGCATTGGCTCTTAAACAGGAGGGTATGGCAAGTGAGAAGATTGCCCAGATTGTGGGAATGGGAGTAGAAGATGTAAGAAAATGGATAGATGAGGAATAAAATTTACGAACAAATCGAGCCGAGGTGGAAAAGTAAATGGCTGCGAATTGTCTAGGTGAAAGCCAGTTGACAGATCTGCTTCATTGTGCTATCTTAGATGCAGAACAGAATAGAATAAATTCTTCGGGGCAGGGTGTGATTCCCTACCGGCGGTATAGTCCGCGAACTGTGTGAGCAGCTGAACTGGTGAGATTCCAGTACCGACAGTATAGTCTGGATGAGAGAAGATGATTCAAACATGGAGGCGTGGCTGCAAAACCACGTGATATCAGGATTGAAAGATAAGATCTCAGGTTCCCAGGAATCTGAGATCTTTTTAATTTCACAGGAAATCGTGTCAATTCTGACAGATCCATACATCTTTCCGGAATTTAATTTCTGCTCAAAATCAATATCATTATTATTCTGGAGGAAGAAGAAATGGAAAAGAAAAAATGGAGTACACAGAAAATGATTTACACAGCTATGCTGGCTGCACTGGCGGGAGCGTTGATGTCCCTGGAGATATCTGTACCGATGATGCCGCCATTCTATAAGCTGGATTTCAGTGATATACCATCCATCATTGCCCTGTTTCTCATGGGACCGGCTTCTGCATCCGCAGTAGAAGTGATCAAAATTCTGATCAAGCTGGTGACAGTCGGAACGAACACCATGTATGTAGGGGAATTTGCCAATCTGATTGGTATTGCTTTATTTGTAATCCCAATGTGGCTGGTATATAAAAAAATGGGAAAGAATCGAAAAGCAGCTGTAGTATCTATGGTATCCAGTGTAGTAATCCGTACCGCATTTGCATGTTTCTGTAATGCATGCATCACATTGCCATTATATGCAAAAGCAATGGAACTCCCACTGGATCAGGTAATTCAGATGGTGGCTTCTGTAAATCCATCGATCACCAATCTGACATCATTTATTGTCCTGGCGACAATTCCGTTTAATGTATTAAAAATCGGATTGAACTGTATTGCCGGTTATCTGCTTTATGAGAGAATTCACAAAGTCAGCTTTGTAAAGAAAGCGGTAGAAGCATGATTCGTAATTATAGAGATCTGACCCGTCTGGAGATGGAACAGGTAGATAAAGAAGAGACCATTATTCTGATTCCACTGGGAGCATTGGAGCAGCATGGTAATCAGGCGCCTTTGGGAACAGATGACATCATAGCAGAGGCAATGGTGCGCTATATAGGAGAAGAACTAGAAGCAGCAGGTGAAAAAGATTTCCCGATCCTGGCATTTCCTGTGATACCGGTGGGCTTAAGTACCGAACACAAGAATTTTTGCGGATCCATTACATTTAAACCAGATACGTATTATCATATGCTGTATGATATTTGTGTCAGTCTGGCACATCATGGATTTAAGAAAATCGCATTTCTTGTGTGCCATGGAGGAAATGCACCGGTGGTACAGATACTAAGTCGTGAACTTCGAAGCGAGCTGGGAATATCTCCGTTTATTCTGTCATCCGGGGCATTTGGCCATCCTGATGTAAAGGCAACCATCTCAGAAGGAAATATCTGGGATTTCCATGGTGGAGAGATGGAGACATCTATGGTAATGGCAATAGATGAGAGTCTGGTAAAACTGGAAACAGCAGAGGCCGGACGTCCGGATGCATTCATGAATAATAAAGCGTTGCTGCCATATGGAGCCGTATCCATCGGATGGGTGTCGGAAGACTGGAAGACAAAAGAAGGAAAACCGATTGGAATCGGCGGCGATCCGTCTGGAGCAACCGCACAAAAAGGAGAAATTATTCTTCGGACAAGTGCGAGAGTGCTGATTCCGGGATTAAAAGAAATCAGAGACTGGCATTCCTAAAAGAGAATAGAACTCCTGCAGAGTTTTGACAAATTCTGCAGGAGTTTTTCTATATACTAGAGAGAGAATGAAAAACAGGCGGGATCTCTATGGATGAGTGGACAAGTTTAATCGAAAGAGACAGGATAGAAAAATACGCAGAATCTTTTCGGCAGTTAGCAGAGATTTTCCGGCAGATGCCAGAGAAAAAAGAGCGGCTGAGTGAGGAGGATATAGAAGAAATTTTTGTAACCGTCAAAGAAAATATATGTGCTCAGTGTGGAAGAAGAACTGTCTGCTGGATCCGGGAACAGGAAAAAAGCTATCGTCTTTTCTATGGACTGTTAGAGTCCATTGAGGAAGGAACAGAGCAGATTTCTGAAAAAGAAAAGGAATTCTACCGTTTTTGTGTCAGAGGCAGAATGTTTAAAGAAGCATTAGAAAGAGGATTCCTGAGGGCAAGACTAAATATGATGTGGGTAAATCGTATGATGGAGAACCGGGCGGCAGTGGCAGGACAGCTTCAGCAGACGGCACAGATTATCCGCGAGATTGCCTGTACGGCTTATTGTGCACAGCCACTTCAGGGAAATCTGGAAAGAAAAGTGAAAATGAACCTGAAAATGCATCATGTTACGGTAAAGGATATCGGGATCATAAGAAATGTAACCGGACACCCAGAGATGATTCTGACACTTCAGTGCCGGCGGGCGGCAGTTCCGGTCAGTCTGATCTCCGATATTTTGACACAGGTTTACGGAAGACCCATGGTACCGGAGAAGGACAGCAGACTGCTGGTGGGAAGGGAATTGTGCAGCATTCATTTTGTAGAAGAGACCAGGTATTATATGCTGACTGGATGTGCTTCTGCCAAATGTAGTGGACAGGTTACTTCCGGGGATAATTATGCGATTCTGAACAGTAATCACGGACAGGTAGTAATGGCGGTCTCAGACGGCATGGGCAGCGGCGTACAGGCAAATCAGGAGAGCCAGACGGTAATTGAACTGGTGGAGCAGTTTTTAGAGGCGGGTTTTACTGCGGAAACAGCAGTGAAAATGTTACATTCTTCTATGGTGCTGGAAAGAGGAGTGCGTCAGTATTCCACGCTGGATTTGTGCGAGGTGGATCTGTACAGAGGAAAATGTAAGATTTGGAAGGTTGGAGCGGCAACAACATTTATACGCAAAAGCCAATCCGTGGAAGAGATTACTTCTTCCAGTCTTCCTATGGGAATGTTACAGGAAACAGAAGTGGAAGCGCAGCAGATCAGGTTGGAAAATGGAGATATGATTTTTATCATATCTGATGGTGTGATGGATGCATTGCCTTCAGGAGAAAGTGAAAAACTTCTGATATATTTTATCGAACATTTGACCAACGACAATCCGGCAGAATCTGCACAGATTTTACTGAATCAGATATTGGAATTCTGTCAGGATGGCGTGCCAGATGATATGACGATATTGGCCGGTGGATTCTGGAAAAAGTAGAAGAATAGTTTGTTGTCGGAAAAACAGGAAGGTTGCATTTTTTTGGAAAATTCATTATAGTGATGAGGAGACTAAGAATATAACAGGAGAAAAATGATGCAGAAAGCATGGAATGCAATCAGAACCTGGCACATGATACAGCCGCAAGATCGGGTGTTAGTTGGAGTATCCGGTGGAGCAGATTCGGTATGCCTTTTGATGGTGCTTCTGGAATTTCAAAAACAGATGACATTTGAAATCAAAGTTGTGCATGTGGAACATGGAATTCGAGGCGAAGAAAGTCTGCGGGATGAACGATATGTCAGAGAACTGTGTGAGAAATATCAGGTGGAGTATGAGTGTGTATCTTGCGATATACCTGCTATGGCAAAAGAAAAGAAGTTATCTACAGAAGAGGCGGGAAGAAACGCCAGATACGAGGCTTTTGACAGAATCGGAGAAAAATGGAAAGCAGACAGGATTGCAGTCGCCCATAATCAGAATGATCAGGCAGAGACAATTTTGTGGAATCTTGCCAGGGGAAGCGGACTGGATGGTGCAGCAGGAATTCGCCCGGTGAGAGGAAAAATTATTCGTCCTCTTTTGGAATGCAGTCGGACCGAAATAGAGGCATTTTTAAAGAAAAAAAACATACAATGGTGTGAGGACTGTACGAATGGTGAACTGGATTATACCAGAAATATCATACGTAACCGTTTACTGCCAGAGATGAGCGAACAGTTGAATGCCGGCGTAATTACTCATCTGGCAGAATTTGGTACAGAGATGCGCAGAACAGAAGAATTTCTGGATATACTGGTAAAAGAAGCGTGTCAGAAGATGACAGTGATAAAAGACGGAAAGGCACAGATAAAGATAAAATATCTGGAGCAGGAGCCGGAGCTTCTACAGGAAAGAATTTTACGCAAATGTTTAAAAGAAGCTGGGTGTGGACTGAAAGATTTGCAGAGAGAGCATATACAGAGTATGAAAGAACTGGTGCATATGCAGTCCGGAAAAAAAATACAGCTTCCATATGGCTGGACGGCGGGAAGAGTGTTTGATATCCTGGTTATTCAGAAAGAAGAAGAGAGCGAAATACTGCCGGAATTGCAGCTAATAATTCCGGGAGAAACAAAAACAGAGCATGGTTATTTTGTAACCAGAATTATTTCAAATGAAAATCAGCCAATTGAGCAAAAAAAGTATACGAAATGGCTGGATTATGATAAAATAACCGCAGGTATCATGCTTCGCGGAAGAAAACCCGGAGATTACCTGATTGTAAACCGTCAGGGCGGAAGAAAAAAACTGAAGACCTATTTCATGGAAGAAAAGATACCGGCAGATCAAAGAAAGAAGGTATGGCTTCTGACATGTGGTGAAGAAGTGATTTGGGTAGTAGGTCACCGGATCAGTGAAGCATATAAAGTAAAAAAAGATACAAAAAAAATACTTGAGATAACGTATAAGGAGGCAGCATCATGGCAGAAAATATCAGAGTGCTGATAGAAGAGGAAAAAGTTGATAAGAGAATTGAAGAACTGGGAAGAAAGATCAGTGAGGAATATGCGGGAAAAGAAGTACATCTGATCTGCATTTTAAAGGGAAGTATTTTCTTTACCTGTGAACTGGCAAAGAGAATTACGGTTCCGGTAACCATTGACTTTATGTCTTGCAGCAGTTATGGGGCAGGAACAAAATCCAGTGGAGTTGTGAAACTGGTGAAGGATTTGGATGAGCCTTTGGAAGGAAAACATGTGATTGTTATTGAAGATATTATTGATTCAGGAAGAACACTGAGTTATCTTCTGGAGATTTTAAGTGCCAGAAAGCCAGCCAGTTTAAAACTGTGTACCCTTTTGGATAAACCAGACAGAAGAGTGGTGCCGGTAGATGTGGATTATACTGGATTTGAGATCCCGGATGAATTCGTAGTGGGATATGGACTGGATTATGATCAGAGATACCGTAATCTGCCTTATATAGGGGTTCTCTCATTTTCAGAGTAAGAAAGAGCAAGAAAGGAGAACACGTTTTTGAGTAGGAATTCAAAAGGAATCGGCATATATTTTGTGACGATTGCCGTTGTATTGATTTTATTGTATACATTTCGGGGAGGTCTGGCAGATTCCAAGGCAGTCACATATCAGGAATACAGTGAAGAAATAAGCGCAGGAGAGATCGCCCGTGTAGATATTTACCAGAATAGCCAGGTGCCGACAGGTCGTTTGGAACTGACCCTGACAGATGGCACAAAGCAGCAGCTGAATGTCAGTGATGTAACTACAGCGCAAGCTGAACTCGCAGATAAGAAAGTGACTTCTTATCTGCATGATGTAGAACAGACCAGTGTTTTTATGACCAGTATATTGCCGACCGTGATTATGGCAATTGTGGTGATTTTCCTGTTTATGATGATGAATCGTCAGGCTGGCGGCGGTGGTAATAAAATGATGAATTTTGGAAAGAGCCGTGCGACCATGATTATGCCGGATGCCAGAAGGAAGACATTTAAGGATGTGGCAGGACTGCAGGAAGAGAAAGAAGATCTGGAAGAATTGGTAGATTTCCTGAAAGAACCACAGAAGTATACGAAGATGGGAGCCAGGATACCAAAGGGAGTGATACTGGTTGGACCTCCTGGAACAGGTAAGACATTGCTGGCAAAAGCAGTGGCCGGTGAAGCAGGAGTACCGTTTTTCAGTATATCAGGTTCTGATTTTGTGGAAATGTTTGTTGGTGTGGGTGCATCTCGTGTCCGAGATCTTTTTGAAGATGCTAAGAAAAATGCACCATGTATTATCTTTATTGATGAGATTGATGCAGTAGCCAGAAGAAGAGGAACCGGCATGGGTGGCGGTCATGATGAGAGAGAACAGACATTGAATCAGCTTTTAGTTGAAATGGATGGTTTTGGCGTCAATGAGGGAATCATTGTGATGGCAGCGACCAACCGTGTAGATATTCTGGATCCGGCGATTTTAAGACCGGGACGTTTTGACCGTAAGATTGGTGTAGGAAAGCCGGATGTAAAAGGCAGAGAAGAGATTCTGAGGGTACATGCAAAGGAAAAACCTCTTGGTGATGATGTGGATCTTGAGAATATTGCCAGAACAACGGCAGGATTTACCGGAGCAGATCTGGAAAACCTTATGAATGAAGCAGCAATTTGGGCAGCTAAGAACAGGAGAACCTATATTCAGCAGCAGGATATCCAGCAGGCATTTATAAAAGTTGGCATTGGAGCGGAAAAGAAAAGCCGCCTGATTTCAGACAAAGAAAAGAGAATTACAGCGTATCATGAAGCCGGACATGCGCTGCTGTTTCATCTGCTTCCAAATGTGGGACCGGTGCATACAGTTTCGATTATACCGACAGGTATGGGCGCGGCAGGTTATACTATGCCGCTGCCTGAAAAAGATGAGATGTTTATGACCAGAGGAAAGATGCTGGATACTTTGATGGTAGATCTTGGCGGACGTATAGCGGAAGAACTCATCATTGAGGATATTACGACAGGAGCATCTCAGGATATCAAACAGGCAACACAGCTTGCCCGTGCGATGGTGACGCAGTATGGTATGTCTGAACGCGTAGGATTGATTGACTGTGGCACAGATGAAAACGAAGTGTTCATAGGAAGAGATCTGGCACATTCCAGAAGTTTCAGTGAGTCCACAGCAGCGGTTATAGATGAAGAGGTGAAGCGTTTGATTGACGATGCACATGTGAAAGCGACTGCGATGATTAAAGAGCATATCGATGTTCTTCACAGATGTGCAGCACTTCTGATTGAAAAGGAAAAGATTGGTCAGGAAGAATTTGAAGCACTTTTTGGTGAAAATGCATAAAAACAATCTTTAAATTTTGTGAAGTTTGTGCACACAGATTTAAAAGGTTATGCTATATTAAATATCGTAAAAACCCCCCAATACATTATATAGTTTTTGCAACACCCATAAGAAGAAATACCTTCTCTAAAAAGGACAGCGTCGGCTGTCCTTTTTACGTTATAAAAATATCCGGACTTGTAAGTGGGGGAATTGTATGGTATCGTAATTATGTTATGAATATTGATAAGAGGTAGAATAGATTGGAATGGGAAAAGATAGAACTGCTGATTAAAATGCAATACTATATTCTTGGTATGAGACCGGTGTTTCGACCGAATGCATTATTCAGTGATGAGACAGAAAATTATGTTACACCTTCCCAGCCGGAGGTGGGAGAGACAGTAACCATTCGTTTCAGGGCGAAGAAAGATAATATAGATGCAGTGTATCTGTGTTATGAAAAAGAAGCGATCCTGATGGAATATGATTATGACAACAATAATTTTGATTACTACAAAGCGGAAGTTCCACTTGGGATACGACCGCTTCATTATTGGTTTTGGGTAAAAGCAGGAAGACTTACCTGCTATTACGACAAATGTGGAATTAGCAATGAGATCCGAAAAGATTGTTGTTTTTCTATTACACCTGGCTTTCATGTTCCGGAATGGGCGAAGGGCGCCGTGATGTATCAGATTTTTGTAGATCGTTTCTACAATGGAGATACCACGAACGATGTAGAGGATCGGGAATACTTTTATATTGGTGATACTACTGTAAAAGTGAAAGACTGGGATAAATGTCCGGCGTTCATGGGAATTCGTGAATTTTATGGCGGCGATATCCAGGGAGTCTGGGATAAACTGGATTATCTTCAGGATCTGGGAGTGGATGTGATTTACTTTAATCCGATTTTTGTATCACCATCCAATCATAAATATGATATACAGGACTACGATTATATTGATCCGCATTATGGAAAGATTGTAAAAGATGGTGGGGAAGTGCTGGCTCCTGGGGATCAGGATAATTCTCATGCCACAAAGTATATCCGAAGAGTGACAGATAAAGAGAATCTGGAAGCAAGTAATCAGTTTTTTGCAGAATTTGTAGAGGAAGTGCATCGACGCGGAATGAAGATTATTCTGGACGGTGTATTTAACCATTGCGGTTCTTTTAATAAATGGCTGGATCGAGAACGTATTTATGAGAACGAACCGGGATATGCAAAGGGCGCTTATATTTCAGCAGACAGTCCATATCGGAACTTTTTTAAATTTAATAATCAGAATGCCTGGCCTTATAATCCGAATTATGACGGATGGTGGGGACATGATACACTTCCGAAGCTGGCATATGAGAATTCACAGGAACTTCATGATTATATCCTGAAAGTTGCAAAGAAATGGGTATCTCCGCCTTATAATGTAGATGGATGGAGATTGGATGTAGCAGCAGATCTTGGATTTTCCAATGAATATAACCATCAGTTCTGGAAAGAATTCAGAGATGTGGTAAAAGAAGCAAATCCGGAAGCTTTGATTTTAGCGGAACATTATGGTGATCCGAAATCCTGGCTGCAAGGTGACCAGTGGGATACCGTTATGAACTACGATGCATTTATGGAGCCATTGACATGGTTCTTTACCGGAATGGAAAAACACAGTGATCAATATCGGGAAGATATGCTGGGAAACGGATTGCATTTTCAGTGGGCAATGGGACATTATATGAATAGTTTTCAGGCTCCGTCTCTGCAGACTGCTATGAATGAATTATCCAATCATGATCATTCCAGATTCCTAACAAGAACAAATCACAAAGTAGGACGTGTTGCACATCTGGGATACGATGCGGCATCTCAAGACATAAACAAAGCAGTGCTTCGTACAGCAGTTGTAATGCAATTTACCTGGCCGGGTGCACCGACGATTTATTACGGGGACGAAGCTGGTGTATGCGGGTTTACAGATCCGGACAATAGACGAACTTATCCATGGGGCAGAGAAGATCATGAATTGATTGCATTTCATAAGCAGATGATTCGTATACACAAAGTCTGTCCGGCAATTATGAAAGGTTCTGTCATGATTCTTCAAGCAGAATACAACTTCCTGGCCTATGGAAGGTTTACGGAAGAAGATCATGTACTGGTAGCATTTAATCCAGGAAGAGAGACGATAGAGCGCACGGTACGAGTGCGAGATATTGGAATTACCTCTGATGACAATCTGATTCAGCTAATGATGACGGATCATGAAGGGTACCATACAGATGCTGTGGTATATCAAATGAATCGGTATGATGTAACACTGAAACTGCCGCCGACATCCGCAATCGTACTTCGAGCATTAAGCGGAAATGAGGAAAAGATTTTTCCGTATTTGTTTGACACAGATGTACAATTTTTGATATAATTTGTATATTGACTAATGGACAATTGAAAAGGGGGGACAGATATGCCTGGGAAAAGTGTTTTCTGGAAGATGCATTTCAAGGAGCTTTATCGTTTGGTCTTCGAGCCATACGGGGAGATGTATCATCTGACTGAAACAGAGATGGAAATCTTACTTTTCTTAAGAGATGACAGCGTGTACAATACAGCACGGGATATCTGTATGATGCGAGGAATTGCAAAATCAAATGTATCAAATGGAATTCGTATGCTCGAAAGAAAGGGCTATGTCAGAATTCAGATTGATGAATCGAACAAAAGAATTCACCGCTTATTTCTGACAGAGAAGTCGAGGCCAGTAGCGGATGTGCTTTATAAAGCACAGAAGGACTGTATGGCACGGATTCTGGATGGAATCACAGAAGAAGAGATAGCGTCCATGTATCAGTTTTTCGAAAAATGCGACAGCAATATCCAGAAGGAAATCAGCTGTTTAAAGAGTGATGCCAACCAGTAATATGCATAGGGATTTAGGCTGAGTACAGACATAAAAAGAGAATGTGTAGATTCACATTCTTTTTTTACTTTATAGGAAAGACCGCCGCTGGCGTTCTCTAGAATTAAAATAGCCCGCGCGGAGGCGGGCATGACAAAACGATGA
>CAKRON010000003.1 GCA_934373455.1 uncultured Marvinbryantia sp. | reverse complement strand
CAGTAAGACATAGTTCAATATAAAATTTCAGAATAAGAAAGGATGTTTATTATGCAGGCAATTGTAGAAACTTTATTTGATACCGTATATTTGTTTTCGGTAATCACAATCGGAATTTTAATGATCCGCAAAAGCAAAGGAAACCGTCAGTTTACCATGTTTGGAATTATGGCAGTTCTTTTAGGAAGTGGAGATGCATTCCATCTGGTTCCTCGTGCAACAGCGCTTTGTACAACTGGTCTTGAGAACTTTACCGTACAGCTGGGGTTAGGCAAGTGGATTACCTCTATCACTATGACTATTTTTTATGTCGTACTCTATCATATATGGCGTGAGCGTTATCAGATTAAAGGCTATAAAGCAACTACAGCAGCTATTTATGGTCTTGCAGGATTAAGAATTGTTCTGTGTATGATGCCTCAGAATGCTTGGCTCAGTGCAGCTGCTCCGCTTTCCTGGGGAATCTACCGAAATATTCCGTTTGCACTGATGGGATTAATTATCATCGTTTTATTCTATAAAAGTGCAAACGAAAACAATGATAAATCTTTCCGTTGGATGTGGCTGACCATCGTCCTGAGTTTTGGTTTCTATATTCCGGTTGTATTGTGGGCTGATGTAATTCCGATGATAGGTATGCTGATGATTCCGAAAACGTGTGCATATGTATGGACTGTGTTGATTGGTTATAAAGCGATGAAAAAAGAGATTGCTTAAGAACTGGATTACAATTAATAAGCAGGAGATTAAGGATGGAGAGATGTCACCAGGGACAATAAAAAAGCCACAAACACCGTCCCCATTATGCTATAATAGAAATAGAAAATAAGGGAAAGAGTTGTTATATGCTAAATAAAAAAGATTTCTTAAAATATGCATCAAAATTAGCATTTCCAATTATGATTCAAAATTTGATTGGAACATTGGTA
Organism: uncultured Marvinbryantia sp.; assembly: GCA_934373455.1. Taxonomy (GTDB): domain Bacteria; phylum Bacillota; class Clostridia; order Lachnospirales; family Lachnospiraceae; genus Marvinbryantia. The sequence continues at coordinate 63,817 of CAKRON010000003.1, read as the reverse complement.
AATATTGCCGATACGGTAATGCTTGGATATGTAAGCCAGACTGCCATGTCGGCGTCCTCACTGGCTAATCAGTATACTTTTATACTTTTCTGTTTATATTACGGTATGGCCACCGGTACTTCTGTTTTATGTGCTCAGTACTGGGGAAAGGGTGACAAAAAGACAGTAGAAAAGATCCTTGGTCTGGCGGAGCGAATGTCATTGATTGTTTCTATTATATTTTTCGTTATTTCCTTTACTATGCCAACTACGATTATGAAGATTTTCACGAACAATCCTGAGACGATTGTCGCTGGCAGTAAGTATTTGAAAGTGGTTTCATTTTCATTTATGTTTATGGGATTTTCGCAGGTCTTTATGAGTGCCCTTCGAAGTATCGGAAAAATAATGCTGCCTTCTGTTACATATATTGTTTCTCTTTGTGTCAATGTATTTTGTAATGCCACTTTTATTTTTGGATTATTTGGAATGCCAAAGCTTGGTGTTACAGGTGTGGCTCTTGGAACGGTTATTGCCAGAATTTCAGAAGTATTGATTTGTCTCATTTATTCATTAAACAGTTCGGATGTCCGATTCCGGATAAAATACTTTTTTGTGAAATCTGGTATCCTGTTCCATGACTTTATGAAGATTGCCACGCCGGCCGTAATAAATGATGTTGTCTGGAGTTTTGCTACTTCAGCATTCGCAGCAATTCTTGGTCATATTGGCAATGATATGGTTGCTGCAAATGCCGTGGCTGTTATGCTGGTAAATATTGGTGCGATTGCCTGTCGTGGTTTTGCTAACGCTACCACCATCATTGTCAGCCAGGAACTTGGAAAAGATCATATTGATACAGCCGGAGAATATGGGAAACGTATGCTCAGAATAACAATTGTTGTAAGTTTGATCGGATGTGCCATTATTCTGGCAATTCGCCCTTTGATACTAGATTTCTATCGAGATAAATTGACAGAGACTGCCAGCTATTATCTTAGTATTTTTATAATTATGACAACCTGGCGTCTTGTAGGAGAAGGTATCAATACCTGCCTTATATGCGGCTGCTTCAGAGGAGGAGGCGATGCCAGATTTGGAATGATCATAGATTCTGTATTTATGTGGCTTGTAGCGGTTCCACTCACCTTCCTTGCAGCATATGTTTTTAAACTGTCCCCTGTCTGGGTGTACTTTATAATGACGTTGGATGAATTTGAAAAAATGCCCGTGGTATTCATCCACTATTTCAGAAAGAAATGGCTTACAAACATTACCAGGGATTTTGATTGAAGCGAAATAAAGCAGAACAGGAGAGAAATTATATGAATATAACTGTTTATCTCGGTGCAAATGAAGGGAATGACCCATCTTTACGAAAAGCCGTTGAGGAGCTTGGAACATGGATCGGAACGAGTGGAAATACGTTGGTCTATGGTGGCTCCAAATCGGGACTGATGGGAGCAATTGCAGACAGTGTTTTGAAGGTTGGTGGTGAAGTAATGGGCATTGAAACGCAGTTCTTCATCGAGAATGAACTTCAGCACGATGGATTGTCCACATTGATTGTGACGAAAAATATGTCAGAACGTAAAAACAAAATGATTGAGCTGGGCGATGCCTTTATTGCTTTTCCAGGTGGCACAGGAACATTGGAGGAAATCACAGAGGTTATGTCAAAGATCTATTTGAAACATCTGAACGCACCTTGCATTCTCTATAATCTGAACGGTTACTACAATGATTTGCAAGCACTTTTGAATCACATGGTTGAAAAAGGACTTTCATCCAAAGAGCGGCAGGAGGGCATCTATTTTGCTGAGAATCTCGATGTTATAAAGCAAATTTTGAATCGGCATTCAATTTTCTAAAACTTCCATTGGGAGTTGTTAAATGGTATAATTGTATTAAAGGTAGAATAAGAAAGGGGGCTAATAGCATGAAAAAAATTTCTATGGTTATATGTGTTTGTGCGGTACTGTTTTCTTTTGGTATTCACGGTGAATGTATGGGAGAGGAGTCTGCTCAAGTACCTTGGGCAGAAGAAAGCCTGGCAATTCTGCAGGATATCATCAGGGAAGACGAATCTCAGGTCGGAATGGCATTTCTTGGATATATCCACGAAACAGCGGAAGAATCGGAGATACTTGAATATACCAGGCAGGAAGAATTAGCTGCTGCCTATCCGTTTTTACAGGATGGGACAGTTGTTGATGCAGGGGGCTGTGAAATTTATGCTATTGTCCCAGGAGATGACAGTAAGGTCAGTGTTTATCCGGCACAGATCACGGAAGAAGGAGAATATTTGGATGAGCTGAATGACCCATGGTACATTGGGCAGGAAAATGAAGTTATCATCCTGCGATGCAATATAAGTGAGATTTATTCTAATGTAATGGTTTCTGTACAGAAGAAGAATATGAGTGTGCAATACCGCCCTATGGTGTCATTAAAGGATGGACATCTTGCAGCAGAAGCCTACTGTTATGATTTCTCCATCTATGATAATGATTGGGAAGAGGATGATTCAGAATATTATGATTTAGAAAGTTATAATTCAGAATATTATGAACCAGAGTATTATGATTCGTCATTGGATATAAATATTGCCCAGGAATTATTGGCAGAAACTGACGAGGTTCGTTACTACCTCAGCCTTGGAATGTCATTGTGGTATACAGGTACTGAGGAGTATATTGATGGAAGATATTGCCCGGTATTCGTACTGGGAACAGATCAGGAGGATCATTTTACAAAAGAAAATTATTATGCAGTAGGCGACAATGTGGTTTATTATTATGACGTGTTAGGCGATGCATGGCTTCTGCTGGGAGCCGGATGATGGGAGCGTCAGTTTCCTGTTAGTGGATGGGCTGTCAGTTAATACCAATTTTTAGTCTCTAAATCTTAAAATATGAATCTCCCGTAAAAATCAGTATTTTTTTACTTGAACTTTTTCGGGAGATTCGTATTTTTTTCTGTATTTATTTATATGGATTATACTGATCTCTGATTTTCTTGAATTCATCATTCATCGGTCCTGCTTTTGCCGGATTCATTGTGCCCGGATCAAAAATCATGCTTCCTGTTGGAGCAAAGGTTTTTGTAAAACGGCGTGCTTCTTCTCTTAATTCTTCTTCTGTAACAGTCGGCATATCTACCTTTTGGGCATTTGTTGCTCCAATGAAAACAAGTTTGTCTCCATATTTTTTTACAACAGCTTCCTGATCATTATATGGCGCAAACAACCCAAGGATCATCTGCGCACCGGTTTCCACAATTTCATCCATAAGACCATCTATTTTTCCGCAGCTGTGATGGCAGTAGATCATACCGTTTTCCTTAATAGCATCTCCCAGTTGTTTTTCATATGGGAGTATCATTTCACGGAACATTTCATTTGACATAAACTGTCCCTTCTGATGTCCAAAATCATCCAGATTGATAATAATGTCAGGATGATAATGTTCTTTAATTTTTGGCAGCATAGCAATACGGAAGTCTGTGACTGCCTGAATCAACTCTTGAAAAGCTTCCGGTTCCAGATACATCGCTTCCAGTGTTTCCTGAAATCCTACCAGTGCATGCACTCGTTCAAAAGGTCCGCTTTCCCAGAAAAACATGGACAGTTTATTTTCTCTGTCTAATTTTGAAGTGCACATTTCCGCTCCGCTCCAGTCAATGGCATCTATATCTGGAAACTTCACCTGTTCTCGCCACTTTGTAATATCTTTACATGGCTGACGTCCAGGTAATGGACTGCCTCCCATGATATCTGGTTCAAATTCCCACCAGCATCCCCAGTAATCATAACCGCTTCCTTCCATTCCAAGAAGATAAGGCGGGCGTTCGCGAACTACATTGGTTGGTATGATCATTTCAAGACAATCACATCCTGCCGGCAGCCATTTTGCCTGTCCATCATGATAAATAGCATGTAATGCATTTTCTCGTTCAGTCATCTTCTTTTCCTCCATTCTTTTGGTGCTTGTATAATAAATATACTTCTTTCAAATGTATCTTAACACCCTGCAAAAAAGAAAGACCAGGTTTCCAATATGGAAAACTGGTTAAAACAATTGCAATTTATACCTCGCTTCGTTTAAAATAAAAAAAACAGGAAATATGTTTCACGGAGCGGTTATTTTAAAAGGGGTATAATGATACGATTTCTTATGCATTTTCTGGTATCACACTTATGCAGATTGAAATTTTTCTGCAATGTGCAAAATATAACAGTTTTACAAAGGCGGCTGAAGTTCTGCAGATCAGTACCAGTATGGTCAGTAAACGCATTGCTTCTTTCGAGAGTACCATTGGAATAGTCCTTTTCACACGCAAAAAAAATCGTATTTCTCTCAATCCGGCAGGGCAGGAATTATATAAAGAACTACTTACAATTACAACTACTTTTATGGAGGCAGTCTCACACGTTTCCGGTAGTCAACATGCTGCCCCTACACGGATTAACTTCAGTATTTTTGAAGCGACAAATACTGACCGGTATTTTATTCCGTTGATCAGTGCATTCGAAGCTGTTGATCCTTCTTTTTGCTTTAAAATCAACATGAAAAATGCAGAAGGAACGCTTCAGGATCTTCATTGCGGATATAGTGATATTTCTTTTATGCCAAGATTTATGGAAGATACACTTATTTCTGATGGTTGTCTGGATTATTTTCTGATAGTTTCCTCTCCTTTATATGCAGGACTCTCAGAATCAAATCCACTGGCTAAAAAAGAAACACTACTTCTGAGAGATTTCAAAGATACCACATTTATTCTTCCCACTCCGTCAACCGGAAAATACTACAGTAACTGGCTGATGCATCTGTGCCAGCAAAACGGTTTTACGCCTAAAATGGAAAATTACATCGGAAATGGTCTGGAAGCACATTTATATATCAATCAGAATAACCTGCTTCTTACAGATAAATATTATCATCATTTTCAGACTTCTTATGTAGTATTTAAAGAAATTCAGGATACACAAAGCGGACTTCTTATGGTCTGGAGAAAAAATTGTCCAGAGTTTGTGAAACAATTCATAGAACATGCCCGGCTGTTTTTCAATAAACTGCAGTAACACATAATATTTTAAATAGGTTGGATGATATGAGGTCAGAGGAAAAAAAGATAAATGATGCAGCCAATGTAGATGAGACAATGAAGGAACTGGAAACACACGGATCTTTTGAATTGCCTGTAGAGACTTACACAGATAATTGTGAGATTTTTCGTTCGCTTTATAATCACTGGCACAGAGAAATGGAAATCGTCTGCATCGATCAGGGAAAGGGGCTTGCCAGACTGAATCGAGAGACCATTCGGTTGAAAAAGGGAGATCTGTTGATTGTAAACAGCGGAGTGATCCATGGAATCAAGTCGGATAGCAGAAATATTTTATATTACAGAAGTGTGGTATTTGATTTGAATTTCCTTTCCGGATCAGCAGGTGATATCTGCCAGGAAATGGTGATCTCACTTCTGATGGAAAACAAGGCAGAGTTTACACATCTGATTACAGACACAGCGGAACACTATGAGCAGTTGTATCATCTGTTTTGTGAGATACATCAGTGTCATAAAGAGAAAAAACCATTTTATTATATTCACCTGAAAGCTCTTTTTTATGAGTTTTTTTATGAGATGTTCGCGGGAAATTATATTATTACGACGGATGCAGAACAGAACAGGAATCTGTTATCTGTTAAGAAAGTACTGGAGTACATCAGTATTCATTACAGGGAACCGCTGTCTGTAAAAGAACTGTCCGGGATTTCAAATTACAGTGAATTTTATTTCATGAAACTGTTTAAGCAGTATACAGGGAAAACGGCAGCGGCGTACCTGAATGATTATCGGCTGGAGAAAGCCAAATCACTGCTGCTGCATACAGATAATTCTGTTACGGATATTGCTACCGAGGTAGGCTTTAATAACACCAGTTATTTTATAAAAAAATTTCAGGAAGCGAACCAGATTTCCCCTCATAAATTTCGCAAAAAAATGTCATAATAGAACAGTTTTGTTGTATTTTCCTTTCAAATACATATGCTAATATAGCAATATCAGAGAAACAAAAGACATAGAGTATGCTTTTGAAAGGAGAAAATTATGGAAGCTTTAAAGACTTTGATTCAGAATATGTTCCACAAAGACTGCAGTGCATGTACAGATCAGGAAGTATACGAGGCACTTCTTGCATATACCAAAAAAATGCTTGCTGCAAAAGGATACCACGATGGAAAGAAAAAAATCTATTATATTTCTGCAGAGTTTCTGATTGGAAAGCTCCTTTCCAATAATCTGATCAATCTTGGTATTTACGATGATGTTACGGAATTTTTGAGAGAAAATGGCAAATCACTTGCAGAGATTGAATCTGTAGAGCCGGAACCATCACTTGGAAATGGTGGTCTGGGACGTCTGGCAGCCTGCTTTCTGGACTCTATCGCGACGCTGGGACTTCCCGGTGAGGGAATCGGTCTGAACTATCATCTTGGTCTGTTCAGACAGGTATTTGAGGACAATCTTCAGCATGAGATGCCAAACCCGTGGATTACGCCGGATTCCTGGCTGACTGCTACAGATGTTACTTATATGGTTCCGTTCAGAGGATTTTCATTGAAATCCACCATGTATACCATTGATGTTGCAGGTTACGAAAATAAAGCGATTCGCCTGAATTTGTTTGATATTGACCTGACAGATGAATCCATGGTTCATGACGGAATTGCATTTAATAAAAAGGATATTCTGCACAATCTGACCCTGTTCCTGTATCCGGATGACAGTGATGAGGATGGACGGAAACTTCGTATCTATCAGCAGTACTTTATGGTAAGCAATGCAGCGCAGCGGATTCTGGATGAAGCAGCTGCCAGAGGAAGCAACTTCCATGATCTGGCTGATTATGCAGTGGTTCAGATCAATGATACGCATCCAAGCATGATTATCCCAGAGTTTATCCGTCTGCTTGGTGAGCGGGGAATTGCATTTGAGGAAGCTGCAGAGATCGTTTCTCATGTGTGCGCGTATACCAATCATACAATCCTGGCAGAAGCACTGGAAAAATGGCCGATTCAGTATCTGGAGGATATTGTGCCGCAGCTGGTTCCGATTATCCGCAGGCTGGATGAGAAGGTGAAAGCAAAGTATCCGCAGGAAAATCTTGCTATTATCGACAGCAGCCAGCTGGTTCATATGGCACATATGGATATCCATTATGGATTTTCGATCAATGGTGTGGCAGCACTTCATACAGAGATTTTGAAAAATACTGAGCTGCATCAGTTTTATGAGATTTATCCGGAGAAATTTAATAATAAGACCAACGGAATTACGTTCCGCAGATGGCTGATGTATTGTAATCGTCCGCTTGCAAAATATATTACATCTCTGATCGGAGATGGCTGGAAGAAAGATGCGGCACAGCTGAAGAAGCTGTCTGCTTTTGGGGAAGATCAGGATGTACTGAACCAGTTACTTGCAATAAAGGCAGATGCGAAGAAAATCTGCAAGGAGTTTGTCTTCGAAAATACCGGCATTGAGATCAATGAAAATGGTGTATTTGATATCCAGATCAAGAGACTGCATGAATATAAACGGCAGCAGTTAAATGCGTTGTATGTTATTCATAAATATCTGGAAATCAAGGAAGGCAGAAAGCCGGAAAGACCGATCACATTTATCTTTGGCGCAAAGGCAGCTCCTGCTTATTATATTGCCAAGGATATTATCCATCTGCTTCTGACACTGGAGACGCTGATTCAGAATGATCCGGATGTATCACCGTATATGAAGCTGGTGATGGTCGAGAATTATAACGTCAGTGCAGCAGAGAAACTGATTCCGGCCTGTGATATTTCCGAACAGATTTCTCTTGCATCCAAGGAAGCCAGTGGTACCGGAAATATGAAGTTTATGCTCAATGGTGCGGTTACGCTCGGTACTATGGATGGCGCAAATGTGGAGATCAGTGATCTGGTTGGAAAAGAGAATATTTACATCTTTGGTGAGTCCAGTGATGAAGTAATCCGACACTATGAAAAGATGGATTATAATTCTCGTGCAATTTATGAGAATGATGCAGATATTAAGAAATATGTAGACTTTATTGTCAGTGAGCAGATGCTGAAGTATGGCAAGGAAGAACATTTGAGAAATGTCTACAATGAGCTTCTGAATAAAGACTGGTTTATGACGCTGCTGGATCTGAAGGATTATATCAAAGTGAAGGATCAGGTATTTGAAGATTATGAAGACCGCACTGCGTGGGCAAAGAAGATGCTTGTGAATATCGCACAGGCAGGATTCTTCTCTTCTGACAGAACGATTGAGCAGTATAATAAAGACATCTGGCATCTGAATTAAAAAGTGTGAAAGAATGCAGAAGTGGCAGTGGAAAATAGTTAATAAATGAGAAAAAGAACCGGCGCATAAATGTGCCGGTTCTTCTTATAGAGAAAACATTTTGATTTTCGTGATATACTACTAAAGAGTACTAGAGAATAGACGGAAAGGAGAATACATATATGGAATTACGCCAGCTAAAGTGTTTCCTTGCCTGTGCCAGAAATCATTCTCTGACACTGGCAGCAGAGGAACTGTATACCACGCAGCCACATGTCAGCATGGTGATTAAATCACTGGAACAAGAACTTGGAACGGCACTTTTCATCCGTAAATCGAAAGGAGTGGAACTGACAGAAGCGGGAAAACGAATTTATTCTTATGCGGTCAATGCGGTGCGAAATGCAGAAGCGATCTCAGCACTTAGCACTGAGCACAATGTACCGTTGCTACGTATCGTATCTAATTCCAGCAGTCATATGACACTACTCCTGACCCATTACTATCTTCAGCGGAAGGATAAACTGCAGATTGAGTATCGGGAGTGTGGAATTGAAGAAATGATCGAGCGGGTATCGGATGGCATGGATGATCTGGGATTCCTCTTTGTGCCGGACAACCGCAAGTCTGTTCTGAAGCACATGCTGGAGCGGCGATTTCTGGAATTTGTACCATTGCTGACCACAGATCTGGTGCTGTATGTGAGAAAGGAGCATCCGCTCTACGGGAGGAAAAGCATTGCTCCAGAGAAGCTGTTTGATATGGAATTCATTCAGCTGGATGATGACTTTTTTTCAGTAGAAGCTATGCTGGAGGAAGTATCAGCATCTGGAAAACGCAGTTATGATCTGCCAAAGGTAGTAACGACCAATAGCAGCAGCCTGATGATTCGAATGTTGGAAAATACGGATCTGTGCAATGTGGGAAGCTACTGGCTCAGTGAGATGTACCGACAGAATGATTTTGGAAGGATCCGTATCGAGGGACTGGAGCAGAAGATCCAGTTTGGATATCTAAGGTACCAGGGGCGGCCATTGATTCCCGGGCTTGAGAATTTCCTGAATTTTCTGGAAGGAGCTTTGGAAAAAGATCATCATATGATATAAAAATTTCTTATATCATAGACATAAAAATATGAAAATATCCATAACTTTTCTTATATGCTATGCTAAAGACAGAAGAGCGAAATGTGTAAACAGTACGGGAAAGATTGTCTGACTGGGGCGTGAGGAGGAGTTTATGGATATTTTTAAACAGAAAAATGCAGAGGTTCATATGGAGCAGGGACCGATTGGAAGAACATTGCTTTTGTTTGCCATACCGATATTACTATCTCAGATTCTGCAGCAGATGTACAGCATTGCAGACTGTATGATCGTGGGACATTTCTGTGGCGGAAACGGACTGGCGGCGGCAGGAGAGGCTGCGCTGATTCTTTCGGTTATTATTAATTTCTTTGTGGGGTTTTCTACCGGAGTCAGTGCAGTAACAGCAGCAGCATTTGGGGCATTTCAGTATAAAAAGCTGAGCAGGATTTTGCATTCTGTTATATTTATGAGCCTGATATCCGGTGCGGTTTTGACATTGACCGGAATTACTTTTTCAGGGCAGTTTTTGTTATGGATCCATTGTCCGGAAGAGGTGTTTGCACCGGCACAGTGTTATCTCAAAATCTGTATGATGGGGATTATTCCGCAGTTCATCTACAATATGGGAAATGCGATTCTGCGCTCCCTTGGAAATACCAGAGAACCACTGTATTTTCTTACTTTCTCATCGGTATTGAATCTGGTGTTGGATGTGTTGTTTGTGATCGGGTTGGGAATGGGACTTCCAGGGGCTGGAATTGCAACGGTAATTTCCCAGTGGGTGCTGGCTCTGATTATGATATGGAAAATGACATGTCTGGATGAACGCTATCAGTTCCGTATGGTGGGACTTCTCAGCGGAAAGGAAAAACTGGGAGAAATTGTATCCATGGGATTGCCATCTGGTATGCAGGCAGTTTTTATGAGCATCTCGTCTCTACTTATCCAGTATAGTATTAATTCTTTTGGAGCAGATGCAGCAGCGGGAATGGTAGTGTTTGCCAGAGTAGAAGGATTTTTGTACTATCCGGCATTTTCTTATGGAATGGCTTTGACCGGATTTATTGGACAGAATTACGGTGCTGGACGGATGAACCGGGTACAGAAAGGCATGAAGAAAAGTATTTTGACATTAAGTATTTTTACCGTAGCAGCTGGTGGGATTCTTATGGCAATGGCACCGGTAATCCTGAAATTGTTTACCACAGATCCGGAGATTCTGGTAAACAGCCGTCAGGCAATTCTGTGTATTTTCCCATGTTATTTTCTGTATGCCATCAATCAGGTATATATTGGTGGTTTGAAAGGACTGGGCAAAACAGGATTTCCAATGTTATGTTCGCTTATTTGTTACTGTATTTTCAGAGTGGTGTGGTGTCGGATTCTGTTGCTGTTTTTCTGGGATATCCGTGTGATATATTTTAGCTATGATGTAAGCTGGGTAATCATGATCGCACTGTTAGTTTTCAAGTACCGGAATGTGTATAATAAGATTCTGGAAGGCAGAGATACTGATAAGGAGATATGGGGGTCACAATGGAAGCATATGACTTCAGGCAGAGTGCAGAGGCATTCTTGAAAAAATATCATCCAGATATAGGTTTGGATTTCATTTTGTGTTAAGATGATTTACAGATGAATGGACCGCACTGGAATTAAAGTGCGGAGAAAAACAGTATGTGGCTGTCTGGAGAAGAAAAGGGCAGAAAGAAACGATAGATCTGCCGATACCGGGACTGAATGGAAAGACTGCAGCTTCTGGAAGAAAATACAGCAAGATTGTTTGAGCTGAAAATCATATAAAATGGGAGAATAATATGGCGAAAATCAGAGTAATAAAAAAGAAGGATGAGTATTCTTTGGAATATGAAGTGGGCGGAATCTATGAAATAACAGGAACCTGGTATGGTGGAGTGCACATTGCCGGAAAATCAGGAGTCCCGGTGTCATTGGATAAAGACGAATATATGGAATTGGATACAGAGCCGGAAGAACCGGAAACAGAAGAAGAAGTACCGGAGCGCGATATTCTGGTAGGAGATATTGTACAGCATTTTAAACGGGAGTGGGTATCTGCAGATACATCGGAATATCTGTATAAAGTGCTGGCTTTTGCACAGCATACAGAAAACGGGGAAAATCTGGTAATTTATCAGGCACTATACGCACCATTTAAGGTATGTGCCAGACCTTATTCTATGTTTATGAGTGAAGTAGATCGTGAAAAATATCCAGACGTAAAGCAGAAATATCGCTTTGAGAAAGTGAGCTTATAAGGCATGGGAAAAGAAACAGAAGAGAAGAAAGACATAGAATGGGATAAGCTGCTGCATATTCGCACGACAGGAAGAGATGATTCTCATTCTGATCAATATCGTTACCCTTATGAGCCAACGCCGTACTCTGTGCTGGAACGTCTGGCGAATTCTGGATATATTGGAAAGAAGAATACAATGATTGATTATGGATGTGGAAAAGGCCGGGTGGACTTCTTTCTTGCATATCAAACGAGATGTCATACAATAGGAATCGAATACGATCAGCAGATTTTTGAAAAAGCAGTTCTGAATAAAGAAAAGGCGGTTTCTTCAGAAAAAGTCTCTTTTGTACAGGCAGATGCAGTGGAATATAAGGTGCCGGAGCAAGTGGATCGTTTTTTCTTTTTTAATCCCTTTTCCCTGGAACTGTTGAAAAAAGTAATGGCGAGAATTCTGGAATCCTATTATGCACAGATGCGAAAAATACAGTTATTTTTCTATTATCCGTCGGATGAATATATATCTTATCTGATGACGGTGGATGAGGTATTATTTACAGATGAGATAGATTGCAGAGATTTGTTCCCAGGAGATAATGCCAGGGAACGGATTGTAGTATTTGAAATTGGATAACAGGATGGGAGATATCTCCATCTGTTATCCACTAAAATCTGGTTTAGCATTTATCCTAACGGTTCTGTATGATCTTCTGATAAATAAGCTTTCTGTTCCTTCTCAGAAGCTTCCCAGATTGTTGTTGTAGTTCCATCTTTATCTGCATAAATTTCTTTTGTCACATCTTTCTTCAGAATGCTATGAATATGATCAAAAAAGAAAAATTCTAAATTGTAAAAAATATTGACAAATTATAATACTGGTGTATATACTGATGATGCAAATACCCCTATAGGGTATATAGATAAATGGGTGATGTTACTCATTTTTAACACAACACGTAGAGAGCAGTAATTCAGATAGGAGGAGATTTATTATGATCAAGACAACAGTAAAAATTTCTGGTATGGCTTGTGCCATGTGCGAAGCTCATATTAACGATACAGTTCGAGGTGCATTCCCGGTGAAAAAAGTGACATCTAGTCATTCCAAAGGCGAAACGGTCATTCTATCTGAAGAACCTTTAGATGAAGCGGCCATTCGGAAAACGATTGATGCTACTGGCTATACTACCGGAGAAATTACTTCTGCTCCATACAAGAAAAAAGGGCTTTTTCACTTTGCAAAGATGTGTGATTGAAAAAGGGTACTTGAAATATCAAGTACCCAAGTGTATAATCAAATTAGAAGATGATCGGAATGAAGTTCCGATTGCCCTCATGAATATTAAAAGTGATAGCATCATCCATTGGGCAATGGGGGGATGCTATTTCTTTTTATGTTGATCTATGTAGGTCAATGCTGCGAATATTACTGATAATAATGTCAGTACTTCCATGGTGTTCATGGGCAACACCCCCTTTCCTGAAAAATCGAGGGCATAAAATAGAACTCGCATCCGTCTTCTATGTATTATACATTGTTATTTTAGCACTCAATAATACATGACGCAAGACAAAAAGATGCAAATAACAACAATAAGAGTAGTGCTTGTGCAACAACTGAGTTTTCATGTAGATGAAGCCATGAACGTGTCAGAACGAATGGCAAGAAAAAAGGGCTTTTTCACTTTGGCGCTTTACAAATATAATGTAAAACTGTACAATAAAAGCAAATTTGAAATATGTGATTTTTGCAGGTGATACCATGAAAATAACTTATATTAACCACAGTGGTTTTTTGGTTGAGGTCAAAGACTGCTATTATATTTTTGATTACTACAAGGGTGAATTGCCGCCTCTCGATAAGAAAAAAGAGGTGATCGTCTTTTGCAGTCACTTCCACGAGGATCATTTTAATCCCCAGATCTTTGAGATTCTTGATGATATGGGGATGATGTATCAGGCAGTTTTGGCAAAAGATATACGCAAAAGGAAGCTGCTGTCGGATATGAAGATTACATATGTTTATCATGATCAAATATATAATCTGGATAATGGTACCCAAGTCGATACGTTACTTTCTAATGATAGTGGTGTCGCATTTATTGTCAAAACAAAGGAAGGCATCATTTATCATGCCGGTGATTTAAATGATTGGTATTGGGATGGTGAACCGGAAGTCGACAACCAGAGACTTACTTTGGCATATCGTGCGGAGATCAGGAAAATCAAGGGGATGCATTTTGATGCTGCATTCGTTCCCCTTGATCCAAGACAGGAAGATCACTATGCTGACGGGATTCTGTATTTTCTTGAAAATATAGACTGTAATGCCATTTTTCCAATGCATTATTGGAATGATGCCAGTGTAATCAAGCGGTTCATCGCGGAATATCCACAATATAAATCTCGCATCAAAAACACAGAATGTACAAAAGGAGAAATGCTATGAAATTTAAGATGATTCACGAGAATTATAATGTATCAGACTTGGACCGTTCTATTAAATTCTATAACGAAGCCCTGGATCTGCATGAAGTGAGACGAAAGACTACCAATAATTTCATCATTGCTTATTTGAGCAACGATGTAAGTGATTTTGAGCTGGAACTTACCTGGCTTAAAGATCATCCACAACCATATAATTTAGGTGAATGTGAATTCCACCTGGCATTTCGGGCAGATGATTACGAAGCGGCACACAAAAAGCATAAAGAAATGGGATGCATTTGCTTCGAAAATGAAGAGATGGGTATCTATTTTATCGAAGATCCGGATGGTTATTGGCTTGAAATTGTACCGTAAATCTGTCTGTTATGAAACCGTTGTAGTTATGTGCAGCGGTTTTTCTATTGCATTTCAAAGAGGATGAGAGAAATGGAATTAAGTCAATTTATATGGTATCTGATTATCATTAATATAATAGGAGTGGGATTAGTCCTTTCAATGTTAATTTTTGGCAGAAAAGCAGAAAAAGAAAACATGATGTTCCGTGTATTTGTTGCATGTATGTTAGTAATCCAGATTGTACTTTTTCTGATAATCGAAGGATATGTTGCACCTGATATATCACTTGCTTTTGGGAAGTTCTTTAGCGATCATAAAATATTGGTGGTATATCTGATTGTTATCAATTTTGTCACTATGATAGCATTTGCTATCGATAAGATCGCTGCAATAAAACATAAATCCAGAATTCGAATAGTGACATTACTCGGACTGGCATTTATAGGAGGATCTGTTGGAGGATTAATTGCAATGTATCTGTTTCGGCATAAAATCAGAATGAATTATTTTACGGTCGGTCTGCCGTTGATGATGGTTATGCAGATAATTGTTCTGTTCTATTCCATGAATGCAGCATGGTAAGGCATTCGTGAATTCTCAAAAAACGAGAATTACAGGGATTCAATTCTTCATGATGGATGTATATTCTAAAAAATGTTTTTGTTATACTGACAATATTAACAGAGTGATTACCAGAAGGAGAAAAAGATGTTATCGATATTATTTACAATTTGTATGCTTTGGTTTATTGGAAAATTTTTTGTATTCGGATTAAAAGCATCCTGGGGAATTATGAAATTGCTTTGTACGGTGATATTCTTCCCGGTGATATTAATTGGAATGGTGGTAGGCGGTCTACTGTACATTGCTTTTCCACTATTGATAATTGGTGGAATTATCGGACTTGTAACGTCACGATCATAATGAGACAGAGAGTATCGTCAATCAATTACAGCGTATGTAAAAAAGGCAGTGAATCAAAAACGATTCATTGCCTTTTATGCAGTATAGAGTTATTTTAACTTTTCTTTTTCAGCATTTAAGAGTGCAAGATTGAGCCTTTGTTCACCGGCTGTCTTATCTACCCAGAGATTCAAAGAATTTATGGCCAAAGAAATTTCATCCAGTTTTTTGCTGATAAAAGCAAAATCTTTCATTTCATCATCGCTGATCTTGCCGTCACGGGCAATTTGAATCAGACGATCAGTCAGAGGATTGATTTCATTCAGACTGGCAATCGTCTCCAGAATGATATTTGACAGATCAGTCACCTCTATTTCCGGAACGTAACGGTGACCAATTTCGCATTTATGAGAGCAATAATAATTGCAGAGATCCGGTCGCTTATAGGAATCCGCCATCTGGATGATATCATAAGGTGTCGGTTCCTGCATTTCATACTCAAATTTCTCAATTTTGGAATCTGATACAGCCTCCATTTTATCACTTGCCTCTGCTCTTGTAAGACCTGCCGCTTCCCGGCAAAGCTGATAAATTGTCTTATTTTCTCTGGTGGATTGTTTGCCCATGAAAATAGCCCCCTCGTGTACTGTCAAACATGAGGATTCGCCATTTTTAAATCCACATGATGAACGTGTATTTCTTTTATTATACTCGAATGACGAATGAACAACAAGCATGCACAATGAAACAATATTTTACGCTTATTTTACATTGCAGGCATAGTTGATTTTACAAAAGAAGATTACCATATAGGTGTGTAACAGGATGAATGTGTGAAAGAAGGATCAGGGAATATGATAATTGATTTTAAAGAGAAAAAGGGATTTATCTGTGATATGGATGGAGTGCTCTATCATGGAAATAAGCTTCTTTCAGGAGCAGCAGAGTTTATTAATTGGTTGCAGGAAAATGAAAAGGAGTATTTGTTCCTTACCAATAACAGCGGAATGACGCCAAGAGAATTGCAGCAGAAGCTGGAGCGTCTTGGCGTACATGTGCCAGAAGAACATTTCTATACAAGTGCTCTGGCAACTGCGGCGTTTTTAAAGCAGCAGGCTCCAGGTTGTTCCGCTTTTGTAATTGGAGAAGCGGGGCTTTTGAATGCATTATATGACGCAGGTATCACCATGAATGATGTGAATCCCGACTATGTAGTAGTTGGAGAGGGCAGAAATTACTCACTGGAAACGTTGACCAAAGCAGTAAATTTGGTTTTAAATGGCGCAAAACTCATCGGAGCCAATTCTGATGTGTCCGGAAATATCGAGAATGGAATTGCGCCAGCCTGCAGAGCTTTAATTGCACCGATTGAAATGGCAACCGGAAAAAAGGCATATTTTTGTGGAAAGCCAAATGCACTTATGATGCGGACCGGCCTTAGAATATTAGGCTGTCATTCTGAAGAATCTGTGATTATCGGTGATAATATGAATACGGATATAATTGCAGGAACAGAAAGTGGTGTAGACACAGTGCTGGTGTTGTCAGGTGTAACAGATCTTGAAGCTGTAAAAACTTATGCATATCAGCCAACAGTGATTTTGAAGGGAGTTGGTGATATTATTCAGGAGTAACACATTGCCTATCAGTATAATATTTTTTGAGGCAAATTTGCAATATGATTTACCGCGTTATCTTGCGAAAGTGTATACTTCATGGTATGATAAAACCTATGGAATCTTGGAGAATTTATGAACAAATGAAGAAGGTGTAAGAACATGAAGTATCTGATTATTGGTGCTGGCGGAACCGGTGGCGTTGTGGGGTATTATATGACAAAATCCGGCAAGGATGTGACCTTGATTGCCAGAGGTGCACATCTGGGGCAGATGCAGACTAAGGGACTGACATTAGAAAAAATGTGGGATCAGTCTTCCGAGACGATCCCGGTAAAAGCTTTCGATATGAAGCACTATACGGAACAGCCAGATGTGATTCTGGTATGTGTAAAAGGATACTCTCTGGAAGATACGATTCCTTTTATTCAGAAAGTGGCAAAGAAAGATACCGTGGTCATTCCGGTTCTGAACATTTACGGAACCGGTGCAAAAATGCAGAAGGAATTGCCGGAACTTTTGGTGACGGACGGCTGCATCTATGTATCTGCGAATATCAAAGAACCTGGAGTATTGCTGCAGCATGGTAAGATCCTGAAAGTAGTCTTTGGGGTTCGGGAAAAAGAGGAATATTGTCCAGTGTTAAAAGAGATTGAAAAAGATCTATGTGACAGCAGTATTTATGGAATTCTTTCTGAAAATATCCGAAGAGATGCGTTGGAGAAATTTTCCTATGTATCTCCGATTGGTGCAGCAGGATTGTATTACCATGCAACAGCCGGGGATTTTCAGAAAGAAGGCGAACAGCGCGAGACGTTCAAAGCGATGATTCGTGAGATTTCAGCATTGGCAGAAGCCATGGATATTCCATTTGAAAAAGATATGGTAGATGTGAATTTACGTATTCTGGCGAATCTGGCACCGGAAGCCACCACATCTATGCAGAGAGATGTCTATGCCGGAAAGAATTCCGAGATTGATGGTCTGGTGTACGAAGTAGTCCGGATGGGTCAGGAATATGGGATACCAGTTCCTGTTTATAAAAAAGTGGCGGAAAAGCTGGGAGGTACAAAGTAAATGTCATTAGAAAAAGCAAAAGCATATTTGGCAGAAAAAGGTTATACAGATCATGTGATTGAGCTGGAAGATTCCAGTGCAACTGTTCAACTGGCAGCGCAGGCTCTGGGTATAGAACCAGGAATGATTGCCAAGACCATGTCATTTCTTTTGGGAGATGAGGCCATATTGATTCTGACAGAAGGTACAGCAAAAGTAGATAATCGGAAATATAAAGATACCTTTCATATGAAAGCAAAAATGATTCCATTTGAAGAAGTGGAAAACTGGATTGGACATGCGCCTGGGGGTGTCTGCCCGTTTGGAATCAAAGAAGGCATCAGGGTTTATCTGGACGAAAGTCTGAAACAGTTCGAAACGGTATATCCTGCAGCAGGAAATGACCACAGCGCAGTAAAGCTGACCATAGCGGAACTGGAAGAAGTGGCAGGAGCAGTCGGATGGGTGGATGTGTGCAAAGAACCGACATAGCAGCAGAAGATAGAGAGTAATGTATTAAGAACAGGTGAAATGATGATCAGAAAAGCAGAAGAAAGAGATATTCCGAGAATTATGGAATTGTTAGGGCAAGTGCTGCAAATTCATGCAGATATAAGACCTGATATTTTTATTCCGGGCACGACAAAATATACGGTAGACGAATTGAAAGAGCTTTTGAAAAATAAAGAAAAGCCGATATACATTGCAGCGAACGAAGCAGATGTTTGTGTGGGATATGCATTTTGTCAATTGCAGGAGCAGCCATTTTCAAACAATATGGTGCAGTTTAAGTCGCTTTTTATAGACGATCTGTGTGTCGATCAACAGGCGCGGGGACAGCACATCGGAGAAAGTTTGTTTGAATACGTAAAAAATGAAGCAAAACGAATGAACTGCTATGAAGTAACATTGAATGTCTGGGCAGGAAATGCCTCAGCAGAAAAGTTCTATGAAAAAATGGGAATGAAGACAAAAGAAAGACAGATGGAATATATATTAATATAGAAAATCATGATAAGATAGAAAGACAGAGAACGATCAGCAGCATAGAAAAATGGAGGTACTGAAAGTATGGGAAGTTATCTGAATCCGGGAAGCGATCTTTTTGAAATGGCTTTAAGATCACAGATATTTGTTGATAAAAGCGGGTTAATCGAGAAGACAAATCGTTGTGTACGGACATTACAGAGATACATCTGCGTGAGTAGACCAAGAAGATTCGGAAAATCTATGGGTGTTGATATGCTTGCAGCTTATTATGACAGAATGATTGATACAAAGGCACTGTTTCAGGGATTAAAAATCAGCAACACGGAAGAATATGAAAAACATTTAAATCAGTACGATGTTTTGAAGGTAAATATGCAGGAATTCCTCAGTGCTACAGAAAATATAGATCAGATGCTTCGTATGTTGAATGACTACCTGATATTTGATCTGAAAGAACAATACGAACAGGTACGATTTCGCGATGACAAAAATCTGGTTCAGGTCATGAAGGATATTCACAGTTGCACCAAACATCCTTTTGTAATTTTAATTGATGAATGGGACTGTCTGTTTCGTGAATATCAAAAAGATCAGGAAGCCCAAAAGAAATATTTGGATTTTCTGAGATTTTGGTTGAAAGATAAAGAGTATGTGGCATTGGCCTACATGACAGGCATCCTTCCGATAAAGAAATATGGATCTCATTCCGCACTTAATATGTTTACAGAATATTCCATGACAGATCCGGGAGAACTTGCAGAGTATTTTGGTTTTACAGAATCAGAAGTTCAAAAATTATGTGAAAAATATGAAATGAGCGTTGAAGAAGCAAGTGCGTGGTATAATGGATATCATTTGATTTCACATGGCGAGGGAGTGCGAAAAGTGCATTCCATGTATAGTCCAAAATCTGTAGTAGAAGCCATGCAGAAGAGAAAGTTTGGAACTTATTGGAACCAAACAGAGACGTATGAAGCGTTGAAAGTATACATTCAAATGAATATGAATGGGCTGAAAGATACAATTGTCGAAATGCTTGCGGGAGAAAGTGTGCGAATCAATACGGGGACATTTAGTAATGATATGACAACATTTGCAACAAAAGATGATGTATTGACTTTATTAGTCCATTTAGGATATTTGACTTATGATAATGAGAAAGAAATGGTTGAGATCCCAAATAGAGAAGTTTCGCAGGAATATGTAAATGCGATCAGTACAATGGATTGGACAGAAGTGATTCAAGCCATACAGGCTTCCAGAAAATTGTTAGAAGCATTGTGGAATATGGATAGTGAACAGGTCGCAAAAGGAATTGAACAGGCGCATAAAGAGATTTCAATACTGGAATATAATGATGAAAATTCATTAAGCTGTGCGCTTAATCTGGCATTTTATTTTGCGAGAGAATATTATACGATTATCAGAGAATTGCCTGGTGGAAAAGGATTTGCTGATATTTGTATGATACCGAGAAAAATTCACCTGGATAAGCCGGCTATTGTGATGGAATTAAAATGGGATAAAAATGCAGAGGGTGCAATACAGCAGATAAAAGACAAAGAATATATAGATGCATTGAAAGATTGTCAGGGAGACTTGCTTTTGGCAGGGATCAGTTATGATAAAAAGACGAAAAAACATAGCTGCGTTATTGAAAAATGGAATCTCGAACGGTAAGTTGCAGGAGTCGGTCATATGAAAGCAATATCTATCTATGCATTAACAAGAGAACAGGACATGAATTGTCTGCAGAAAATGGAGAGGCAGTTGTCTGACAGATCCTACTTTCTGAAAATGAGAGAATGGGAGCTAAGCAGTATGAAAGCCCTAGTTGAGCAGTTGGAACGGCATATGGAGAATGTGCATCTCCTTCAAATTTTCTACTCATTTCAGATCCCAAGACTAGGGAAAGAATTTGATCTTCTGCAGATTAAGGAAAAACAGATCGTCAATATTGAACTTAAAAGTGGGACGGTATCGGATGAAGCAATTCGGAAACAGCTGCTCCAGAATCGATATTATTTATCCGTGCTTGGGAGAAACATTCGTTCCTATACGTATGTAAGCAGTCTGGATCGACTGGTGCGGCTAAATAATCATGACCATATTGTGGAAGCAAAATGGGAAGAATTATGTAAGGATCTTGAGGAAGAAAGCCTTGAGTATAAGGGGAATATTGAAGAATTATTTCAGGCAGAATTATATTTGATATCTCCGCTTGCAGATCCAGACCGTTTTCTGAAAAAAGAGTATTTTCTGACCTCACAGCAAAGAGATATTGAGCGTCAGATATTGAAAAAAATCAGGGCAAAGCATACAGGGTATTTTGGATTTACAGGACTTCCCGGAACTGGTAAGACGATGCTGCTTTATGATATAGCAATGAAGCTGTCGAGCAGACGTAAGAATGTCTGTATGATCCATTGTGGGGAAGTTGGAAAAAAATGGAAAGTGCTTCATGACAGACTTTTGCGGATTGATTTTGTCTCAGATAGTCAGCTCGAAGGAGAACTGACAGAGCAAATTTGTACGGATAAATATGAGAGTATTCTTGTGGATGAAGCTCATTTACTTTCACCAGAAAGGTTACAGCGGTTATTAGAACTTGGAAAAGGAAAACCGATGATTTTTTCCAGTGACCGTGAAGAGATGATTTCACCGGAAGAACTTGACCGAAGTACGATGCAGATAATCGAAAAACTGCCTCAGGTTATGAATTTTCGTCTGACCAACCGCATACGGACGAATGCGGAATTGTCTTCCTTTGTTCAGAACATGATGCATTTTACCGGAAGGAGCCAGAAAGGTTATCCACATGTGTCGGTTGTTTACGCAAATGATGATGTCGAAGCAAAGAAGCTGATTGTCAGCTTTGGCAGTATGGGATATCAGCATGACAGGGGAGAAAGCAGTGAAGAAGTTATAAATTCTTCAAGCAATGAGGTGAATCGCCTGGTAGTGTGTCTGGATACACGCTATTATTACGATGCAGACAGATATCTGAGATCCAAAAATCGTGGTGCAAATGGAGAATCCGAGGTAAGACTTCTATTCCACAGATTGAATCTTGCAAAAGAAGAACTGGCTGTGGTAGTAAAAGAAAATACAGAAGTGTATCGTGTACTGTTGGAATTGATAAGTGTGTGATCTGGAAATATGAAAATCAGGAAGAAATATCAAACTTCTTCCTGATTTTTGCAAAGTTTCATGCAGGCAGAATCGTTGCTTTTCTTTAAAGGTGTAGGAATTGCCAGAATAATAATGGTAGCTATTACAAATGCGGTTCCGATCAGATCCGGTGTAGTGAAGCTGACTTTCATCCATACTGCGGTTAATACCATAGAGGCTACCGGTTCTACGCAGGAATAAAGGCTTGCCTTTACAGATCCGATCATTTTTACCCCTGTCATATACATGGAGAAGCCGGCCATGGTTCCAAACAGAATGATAAAGGCAAGGGCTGTGAATGTTTCACCGTCAAAGATCACCTTATTATTCCAGGGACGGAATGCTATGGTAAGCGCTGTACCACCGATCAGCATTCCCCATGCCAGTACCAGAGGCGTGTCGAATTCAGCCTGCATTCGGGCAGGTTTTACTGTGTAGATTACTACAGAAACTGCGGAAATCAGTCCCATAATCAGAGCTTTCTGAGATAATGCCAGTGTAGTTGGATTTCCATGAGTGGCAATCAGGAAAATACCGGTAACTGCCAGGATTACTCCCAGAACTTCCTTTTTTTCTGGTAAACGCTTCGTCTGCAGACATACCCAGACGACGATCAGCGCAGGACCCAGATACTGAATAACCGTAGCAGTTCCTGCGTTAGACCATTCGATAGTCTGAAAATAACTGTACTGGCATAACATCATTCCTGCCAGACCATAAATAATAATGTCAATTCTGTTTCTTTTGGTTTTCCATATGTCAAATGTTTTTCCTTTATCGCGAATTACATAATAACACAGCAGTAAAAAACCAGCCGTCACCAGACGTAAAGGAACCAGCCAGGATGCAGTGACATCTTTGTTCTGGAACAAAAATTGTCCGCAGACACCGGAAATTCCCCACAGAATTCCACCGGCAATGGTCAGAAACGTTCCAATAATGGTTTCTTTTTTCATATTTATCTTGTTTTTATCGTTTTCGTGCATATCAAATTTTCCCTCAAAAATTATTTGCCAAAATGAGTATAGTCGTCCCCATGAGGCTTGTCAAGGAAACAAAATTGAATCTACTATTTTAAACGATATTGTAGGTTCGTTGTCTGGTTTTATCCATCATTTTGTAATAAACTGGAATCAGTAAAGCGCAGGCGCCGATCCAGGCCAGGGGGCTGGCGATGCAGACAGAAGTGTAACCAATCATGCCGGAAAGTCCTACAGTGGCAGCGATACGCATGGCAAGTTCAATCATGCAGGCGGCAAAAGGGACACGACCATTTTGCATACTCTGAATGGAAGAACGGTAAACGGCAAGAAGCCCAAGGATAAAATAAAATGGTGCAACAACTGTCAGATACATATCGGAATAATGATAAATTTCCGGTGTAGGGGCAGACAGGAACATTTGCACAATTGGGTGACGCAAAAGCAGAATACCGATGCACATGATCAGATTGAGTAATTCGGTCTGAATCAGACATGCGCGTACACCCTGCCGGATTCGGTCTCTTTTGCCGGCACCGAAATTCTGTGCGACATAATTGGAAATGGCAGTCATCATAGCATTATTTACAAGCACGGAAAGCTGATCTGCTTTGGAAGCAGCTGTATATCCGGCAACAGCAGCAGTGCCAAGGGAATTAACCACCGTCTGCATAGCAAGCTGTCCGATACACATGACAGACATCTGGAATCCCATAGGAAAGCCTGTTTTCAGATGAAGTCCAATCATTCCCTTGAGGTCATGGAAATCCTCACGGCACAGATGCAGTACCGGGAAGTTTTTCAGACCGACGATCAGACTGAGCAGAGCAGAGAGAAACTGCGAAAGAATCGTAGCCCAGGCAGCTCCGGCAACACCCATATGAAACGGCATAATAAATAAAATATCAAGAAAAATATTTAAAATAGAAGAAAATACCAAAAAATAAAGCGGTGTCTTGCTGTCACCAAGTGCACGAAGCATATTTGAAATCATGTTATAAAAGACAGTTGCACCGGTTCCGAGAAGAACGACAAACATATAATCATATGCTTCGCCTGATATGTCATCTGGAATCTTCATCCATCTGAGGATCTGATGAGCCAGCAGAGTGCAGATCAGCGTCAGGACAATCGTAAAAATAACACTGAGAAGTGTGGACACAGCAATACTTTTTTTCATACCTTTTTCATCTTTCGCGCCACACTGCTGGCCGAGGCAGATGCCGAAGCCGCCTGTAAAACCATTGATAAAACAGAAAACAAAATAAATAATAATGCTGGTAGCACCGACTGCGGCAAGTGAGTCGGCACCGAGGGTTTTGCCGACGATCACAGAGTCAGCAAGTGTATAAAAAAGCTGAAAAAGATTTCCAAGAATAACCGGAATGGCAAATTTTAACAAAGACCAGAATGGATTTCCGACAGTAAGATCCATTTCTTTTGATTTTGATCTGGACATATAAAAACCTCCTTATAATGTGGTGTATTTTTGCACACATCATTATAGAAAAATCCATAGTAAAACGCGATTCTAGTATTGTCATTTATGATACAGATATTGACCAAATTTTGATATGAATGCAAATAAACATAAAAGAAAACGGAGTAATATGAGATGGAAAAAAGAAAAATCCTGGTAGACAGTACCAGAAGAGAATTGGAAGAACATGGAACAGAAACATTCCCGATGACAGTGAATCATGACGATCTCTGGGCATTTGAGGGAAAAAGTGTTCCGATTCACTGGCATAATGATCTGGAAATCAGTCTTCCGAGAGAAGGCGAGGCAGTTTATCAGGTTTATCAGAAAAGTTACAGAGTCAGACCGGGAGAGGTACTTCTTCTGAATCGAAATGTGCCGCACAGCTGTAGTTCACCGGGAAATGAACGTGCCTTGTACAGTACGATTATTGTAAGACCAGATTTTCTGTATGGTGATTTTGGTAGCGATGTTGAGAGAAAATGCTTCCGACCATTTCTGCAGAATTCAGCGGTACCCTGTATGCACCTGACAAAGTCAGATGAAAATATAAAAGAAATTCTGCAGAAGCTAAATCAGATAGAAGAAGCTTTTGATCAGAAGTTATTTTGTTATGAATTAAAAATCAAGGGACTTTTGTGTGAAGTATTCAGTATCATTCTGTATGACCACAGACAGGAACTGGAGAAATTTGTTCCGGCCAATCCACAGGAATTGGATCGCCTGGAAATAATGTTGAACTATCTGAATTCCCACTTTGCAGAAGTAATCTCCCTTCAGGAACTGGCAGATCAGATTCACCTGTCAAGAGAAGTCAGCTGTCGTCTTTTCAAAAAAATGACCGGAAAAACGATCACAGCATATCTGGAAGAATGTCGGGTCAACAAAAGTTTTCCGCTGGTGCAGAGTGGTCAGTACTCTATGGTGCAGATTGCAGAAATGACCGGATTCAGTAATCCCAGTCGATTTGCCGATGCATTTCGCAGAAGGGTGGGGTGCAATCCGGGAGATTATAGCCGAAATAGGAAGATAACAAATGATAAAATACAGAATATTCTGAATATTTAAAATAAATAAAAAAAGAGATTGACAATTAGAGAAAACAATGATATAGTAAACATATCAAAAGAAAACAGAACTAACAAAAGCAAAGGAAATTTATTCCAACAAATAATAAGAAGAAAAAGTTAGTAGAAAATCTGAATTCTTTAGATAGTAGGAGGACGGGCCGATGGCATAAGTAAATTTTCCATCAAACCAAAATCTAAGAAAGAGGTATAGTCCAATGGCAGCATAAATCTTAACCCAAAGAAAAAATCTCTAAAAAGAGTTTACATAGATAGAACAATGAATTCGAAGAAAAAGTCATTGAATGTAAATGAAGGAGATGATTTCATATGAAAGGTAGAGATCCATAACGGACAAGACCAAAATGAAAATCTAAGAATTGGAGGTACGGTCCAACAAAAACTTAATTTAAGAATCGCAATCTAAGAAAGCTGAAGGTGTAGACAATGAAATTGAAAGAAATTCATTAAGAGCCCGATCGAGAGGAAAAAGAATCGAT
Source organism: uncultured Marvinbryantia sp. (assembly GCA_934373455.1). Lineage (GTDB taxonomy): Bacteria > Bacillota > Clostridia > Lachnospirales > Lachnospiraceae > Marvinbryantia. The sequence continues at coordinate 37,591 of CAKRON010000003.1, read as the reverse complement.
CGGGCTTATTTTTTTGCATTTTTGTAAAAACCATAAGGGACATTGAAAAGACCGAAAAACACCGTCACCATGGAACCAAAAATATTCATGGTGTGTATGAATATTTTTCAATCAAGTGTCAGCTTTTATCGTACACTTTGTATGAAAATGTGATACAAAGTGTTGTTAATATGCACAAAATAGAGACGATATAAACGAAAAAATTGTGCAATATCACTTTACTTTTGCGTTTCTAAATGTTATAATAACGCTACTGATATGGTCTATCATGTTAAAAGTGTATTGGGAGGTATGTATTATGACTGTATTGCCAAAAACTATATATTTGACGGAAGCTCAGTTAGAAAAACTTCATAGAAGCGGTGCTGAAATTTTGCAGACTTTCGGTATGCGTATCGAAGATCCTGAGATCCGTAATTTACTCGCAGAACATGGATGTACGGTAGAGGGCGATCGTGTTAAATTTACAGATGAGCTGATTGATGCCACTGTAAAAAATCAGAAGCAGAATGTTACAATGACCACACGTGCAGGATATTCTGTAAAATTTGAATTGGGAAAAACGTTTTCACACAGTACTGGTGGCGCACCTTTTATAGCGGATGCCATTACCGGAAAGCGTCGTGAAGCTACAATGTCAGACCTGGTGGATGTTATCCGTGTTATGAACCAGTGCGATAATCTGACTATTCCATGTGCACTTTGCTATCCAAGCGAAGTTCCTTCAGCAGTAACTCAGTTAGAGCAGACTGCTACTATGTTAAAATATTCCAGAAAGCCAATTTATGGTCCTGGTTTGTCTTCACCGACAAATGCTAAATATATTGCGGAATTATTTAAATTATATTGTAACGGTGATCTTCAGGAAAATCCAATCGGTATGGTAGGTATTTCTCCGGAATCTCCGCTGTTTTTACCTAAAGAAATTACAGATACTATGCGTCATATTATTGGTGCAGGTATCCCTACAAGTATACTTGCAGCCCCGGTAGCAGGATATTCTTCTCCAATTACTGTAATTGGTTGTATTGCACAGTGTCATGCAGAGATCCTTGCTTCAGCAGCAGTAGCATATCTGATCAACCCACGCTGTGTACTGTTCTATGGATCCAGAACATTCTTCCCAAGTATGCGTTCCAGCCAGTGCGCTATGGGACTTCCTGAGACAGGTATTTCCAGTGCAATTTGTGCTCAGTTAGCTACACATCTGGGATGGATGTCTGACGTATATGGACTTACCTGCTCCAGCTGTGCACCTGATACACAGACAGGTTACGAAAAGATGATCAATGGTCTGCTTCCTGCTATGGCAGGTGCTACTCTTATTACAGGCTTCGGAAGCTTTGCTTCTGTTATGTGTTGTTCACTTTCTCAGCTTGCTATCGATGATGATATCCTTGGTATGATTTATCGTGCAAAGAGAGCCTGCGATGTTGATGAGGATAGCCTTGGTCTGGATGCTATTGATGAAGTTATCGCTGATGGTGAGATCTTCCTTGGAACAGAGCATACAGTAATGCATGCACGTTCTGAGATCTGGCTTCCAAATGTTGGATTTGACGGATCCTGGGCAGATTGGACAAAGATGGGCGAAGTACCTCTTACACAGCTGGCACAGAAGAAAGCAGAAGCTATGCTTAAGAAAGATAAAGAGAATCCGGTAGACGATTCTCTGGATGCAGAAGCTCAGAAGATTCTGGAAGCAGCAAGAAAAGAACTGTTATAATAGACGATACAAAGATAACCGGTAAATTTTTACCGGTTATCTTTTTTTATCTCCTTCTGTCGATACCGCTTTGGCGGTAATAGCATGATTTACTTTTGTACATGCTTGCATCTGCAGCTTTTGCAATGTCATAGATCCCATTCCATTCTTTTTCTGAACTAAAAACGTATCCGTATGATACACTCATAGAGTCTATCAGTTCGCCTTTCCATCTGGCAACTTTTTGGTCAAAGTTTACCAGAAGATTTGGAAGTTCAGATGTTTTCTCGGTGACAATAATAACAAACTCATCGCCACCGATTCTGTAGACGTTTCCATAATTCTGAAAACATGATTTCATACAATTGGCAGCCCCGCATATAAGTTCATCTCCGGCGGCATGTCCAAGAGAATCATTTACGCGTTTGAGACCGTTGATATCCAGGGAAATATAGATCCATTCTTTATGAAGATCAAGATTGTGTATTGCCGTTTCGTAAGCATGTCTGTTAAAACATTTTGTAAGCTCATCGGTGTTTGATGTATAGATCAGTTTCTCTTTTTCATATTTTGCTTTCAGAACTCGTGAGAGCATATACACCATACAACAGGATGCCAGTACAAGATATATACCGACTATCAGTATGGCATATATATTATTCCTTAGATAAAATGAAGTCTCCATAGTAACGGCAATGATATACGCATCATCAAGACACAGGAAACACCTGCAAAGTGTTCCGTTCACCTTTGTGTGTAAAGTGACTGTTTCGCTGCCATTTACTTTATCAGTTACGATACCAAGATCATCAAGGACTTCTCCGGTCCAGGTACGGTTGGTGGCTCCTTTTACAATCTTTGTCCTGGCATCTGCCACAAAAATTTCGATTCCTTTATAAAGTGGCATGTCGCTTACGACATTAGAGATTTCGTTCTGCTTCAACTCTTGCAGAAGGCGTGTCGGTTCGATGCCTATCTGAATCATCCTTGTACCGGCTTCATTCCAGGTGATGGCATACATCATCTCTTTCTTTTCAGCGGTATTAGGCGTGACATCCTGACACATGGTAAGATTCTTGTCAGTAAGCATTGGCTTAAAATATGACATCTGTTCTCCTGAGTCGAAGTTGTAGCCATAGTATTTTGGCATAGACCCACTATAGATATATCCATTTTTATCAATCAGATGTATCTCATCCACGGAGATCAACTTTGCTATTTTCTGCAATTCTTCTACATCATGTTCTGCCGTTGGTTTTGCATCTATGATATATGATGCAGCTTTCGCTCTTATTATATAATCGTCCTTTAGCGATTCAATGAGTCCCTTTTCATTCTCATCATTCTTATTGAGCACGGTGACTACACGATCAAGAAGTACTTTTGACATCTGATAGGTGTTGCTGTCATTTACAGATTTTAAAATTCCGGCTTCAAGTAATAATGCAACCGCAATAATTACAAAAGCCAAAAAAGCGAGTTTTTTCTTTTTCATATATATATTTTATCATGATTTTTGCAGATAAACCACAGAAAACCTTTTAGATACGCATTTTTTTACGACTTTATTCAGCCGTAGAATTATTTTTGAAATTTCGAATATGCAGGTAGACGGTATTTTTGGAAATATTCAACTGCTCGGCAACTTTGATTACGGCATCTTTAAGCTGAAAGATCCCTTGCTGATACAGACGGAAAATGATCTCTTTGTATCTGTTGGAAGAAGAAATCTCAGGATCTTTATAGACCGCCTCTTTGGTTTCTGCAAGAGAAGACAGTATCAGATCGTCAATTGTGTCTGAAAATGTCTCTGAAGAAGTATGTTCAACAGAAGACAGATTCTGTGAAGGGATCATTCCAAACGAAGAACTGAGAAAAAGGATAGAGGCTGACATCGATCGTATTGGAATGCACAATCCAACCATCTTTGCAGTGACAGCAGTAGAAAAAGCATACACAGAATGTTGAAAGTCTGGAAAGACTGGTAAGAAGAAAATCGACGTTTCGGTTCGCGGAACGTCGATTTTTTTAAATACAAAATTATAGGACCACTGATCCGATACTATCAAAAATGGTTCCAATTTTGGAGAAATTGGTCCTATCAATTTAGATGAAAATATATATACAAAAATGTTGAAAATGCTGAAAATTTAGAATACGAGTGAAAAATGCCAGTTAATTATTGACAAAACACAAGATTAAATATACGATACAAATATGAAAACGGTGCGTACTATTTTTTTTAGAATTTAAATTGGTAGAACCAATAAACCAAAAGCAAGGCGGTAAAGGAGGATGGAAATGGGAATTGTAGTACACAAGGAACGGTGTAAAGGGTGCGGATATTGTGTAGAGACATGCAAGCAGAAGGCTCTTTCTTTTTCAGAACATATGAATGATCAGGGAATTGTTTATGTTCAGGTAGATGAGTCCAAGTGTGTAGGATGTGGATTGTGTTACACAATGTGCCCTGATCTTGTTTTTGAAATCAATTAAAGGAGGTATTTGGTTTGGCTAAGAAAATTTTGATGAAAGGCAACGAAGCATTAGCTGAGGCAGCAGTACGAGTTGGCTGCCGACTGTATTGTGGATATCCAATCACACCGCAGACCGAAATCATGGAGTATCTTTCCGGAAGAATGCCTCAGGTTGGAGGAAGCTACGTTCAGGCAGAAAGTGAAGTTTCCGCAATTTCTATGTTGTTTGGTGCGGCAAGTACCGGATATCGTGTTATCACTGCTTCATCCGGACCTGGATTTTCTCTGAAGCAGGAAGGTATTTCTTATATTGCTTCTCAGAATCTTCCGGCTGTAATCGTAGACGTATGTCGTTATGGAAGTGGATTGGGACTGATCTCACCAGGTCAGGGCGATTACTTCCAGGCTACCAAGGGCGGCGGTCATGGCGATTATCAGCTTCCTGTATTTGCACCACATACGATTCAGGAGAGCGTAGACCTGATCGCATTGGCATTTGATAAAGCTGAGGAATATCTCACACCGGTTATCCTGCTTACTGACGGAGCGTTAGGTCAGATGATGGAAGGTGTGGAATTACCTGAGATGCAGCCTGTAGATCCGGAGAAACCATGGGCATTAAAAGGTATGGGTGACGGAAAAGCAAGATATTATCGTACAGCTGCTTATGATGGACCACAGTATGACACATTCATTCGTGAGAAATTTAAAAAGATGCAGGAAAACGAGCAGAGATATGAAAAGATCTGCGTAGATGATGCAGATGTCGTATTAGTTGCTTATGGTATTTCCGCAAGAATCTGTAAACGTGCAGTGAAGATGGGTCGTGAAAAAGGAATGAAGATTGGTCTGTTACGTCCGATTTCTCTGTGGCCATTCCCAATGGATGTATTTAAAGAAGTTCGAAAACATGCAAAAGCATTTCTTTCTGTAGAAATGAGTGCGATCGGTCAGATGGTGGAAGATGTCGCTTTGGCTGCGCATGGAGAAGTTCCTGTTTACCTGCTGGCAAGTGGTATGAACCCACCGAAAGAACAGGATATCCTGAAGAAAGCACAGGATATTTTAGACGGAGAAGAAAAGGAGGTATTTTAAATGGATAAAACATTTAAAGCGCCTGAAATTTTAAATCCTACATCGGGATTTTGCGGAGGCTGTGGACACGGAATTATCAATCGAATTCTGGCAGAAACGTTAGAAGAAATGCAGTTAGAAAAGAAAACCATTATTGCATTGGCAGTCGGATGTTCCTGTATCATGAGTACCTTCTTTCAGGTAGATAAAATTTTAGGACCACACGGAAGATCACCGGCAGTTGCCACAGGTATCAAGAGATTACGTCCGGACAATCTGGTTTTAACTTATCAGGGTGATGGTGATATTTCTTCCATCGGAACAGCTGAAATCGTACACGCAGCAGCCAGAAATGAAAAGATTACGACAATCTTTGTAAATAATGGTGTGTATGGTATGACAGGTGGACAGATGGCACCTACGACTCTTCCAGAACAGAAGACGGCAACATCTCCAATGGGAAAAGATGTAGAAACGGCCGGTATGCCAATCAAACTTTCAGAGATGTTATCCGTTCTTCCGGTTGCATATATCGCGAGAGGTTCTGTGCATAGTCCGGCAGAGATTCGAAAAACCAAGAAATATATAAAAGCAGCAATTGAAAAGCAGCTCAATGGAGATGGATTTGCTATGGTAGAAATCCTTTCCCCATGTCCGACGAACTGGCATATGACTCCGGTTGCAGCTATGAAACATATTGAACAAGAAACCATCCAGTATTATCCGTTGGGAGAAATGGTAAATAATGTACGAGTAGATGGAAGAATGGTTAAAAAAGGAGGCGAATGATTCATGAAAGAAATCCTGATTGCCGGTTTTGGTGGACAAGGCGTTCTTGCGACAGGCGTAATTTTAGCGAATGCGGCATTACGTGCAGACTTACAGACCTGCTGGCTTCCGTCCTATGGTGGAACCATGCGAGGCGGTACAGCAAACTGTTCCGTAAAGATTTCAGATGATGAAATCGGAAGTCCTTATATTGATGAACCGGATGTTCTGGTTGTATTTAATGAACCATCCTATGTAAAATTTTATAATCGTTTAAAACCAGGCGGATATCTGTTTGTAAACAGTACATTGGTACATAAAGAAAATACAAGAGATGATATTCATGTTATCTATGAACCGGTTACAGAGATTGCGACAGAGCTTGGAAATGTGCGTGCGGCAAACGTCGTAATGTTAGGTGCGATTCTTTCCCATCTGCCGATGGTATCTCTGGATGCTGCGAAAATATCTCTGGAAGAATATTTCGAGCCAAAGGGACAGAAGATGATAGACTTTAACAGAAATGCACTGGAAGTAGGTTACGCTAGGAAAGGCTGACAGGGTGAAGGAATGAACGTACAAGATTTGTTATGTCCCAAAACAGTTGCCATCGTTGGAGCCAGTGAAAAATCTGGATTTGGAAGATATACGACAGAAAATATCTTAAAAGGCGATTTAGGAGAAGATGTTTATCTGGTACATCCGAAGCGTGAGGAAGTGCTTGGACATAAATGTTATCCTTCTCTTGCAGCAATCGGAAAACAGATTGATCTGGTGATTCTGTGTACTCCAATGCAGACCGTCAACGGACTGCTTCTGGAAGCAGCAGAAGTCGGAGCTAAAGGCGTCGTAGTATTTGCCAGCGGATACAGTGAAGCCGGAGAAGAAGGAAAGAAAGCTCAGGAAGAACTGATTTGCATTGCGAAGGAACATGACCTTGCAATCTGTGGACCAAACTGTGGTGGATTTATCAACAATGAAAAAGGTATTTTTGCTTTTGGTCTTCGAATGGAAGAGAGAAAACAAAAAGGAAATATCGGATTGATTTCACAAAGTGGTCAGATCTGCTCCATGCTTTCGACGATTCCATATCTGCATTTTTCCTATCTGATTTCCAGCGGAAATAATGCAGTAGTAGGTGTAGAAGATTATCTGGAATACCTGGTAGATAATGAAGAAACCAAAGTTGTAGCTGTATATCTGGAAGGAATTAAAAAACCTGTACAATTTGTACGCGTGTTAGCCAAAGCAGCAAAGATGAGAAAACCGATCATTGCGTTGAAGGTAGGTGCTTCTGAAAAAGCACAGAAAACCACAACAGCACATACCGGCAGCATGGCCGGATCGGATCGGACATTTGATGCATTGTTTAAAAAATATGGTGTCGTTCGTGTAGACGACATGGAAGATCTGATGGAGACAGCATTGTTGTTCAGTATTCTGACACAGAAGGTAACGACAGATGCGATTGCAATCTGTAATGTATCCGGCGGTGAAGCGGCGATTTCAGCAGATACCTGTCAGAGAGCCGGCGTGAAGCTGGGAGATTTCACAGAAAATACGATTGAAGTGATCAGAAGCCGTCTTCCGGGATTTGCATCTGTGAATAATCCATTGGATATGACATCGACACTGGTGCGAGATCATGATAATTATCATGCAACCGTAAAAGCCCTGATGCAGGAACCAAATATTGGTTTGATCGCAATGGGACACAACCCACCTGAAAAAGTAGCTTTACAGGATAGAAAAATTGATTTTGGACTGGCCGACCAGTTAATCGATATTCAGAAAGATGCAACGAAACCGATCGTGATCCTGTCTGGATTTTCCAGAAAAAGAGATCCGGAATTGCGTGAGTATTACGCAGAGCATCATATCGCTATGCTGGAAAATCCAAAATACGGACTGGCTGCTATTCGCCGATATGTCGAATTTTGTCAGTACGATCCGGAAAAGAGGACATTGACAGATGCAGTTCCGACAGGAACAGCCGGTAAAGAGCGTGAAGTACTTTCCGAAAAAGACAGCAAAGAATTATTAAAAGAATATGGTATTTCCATACCAAAAGAAGGAACTGCTGCGACAAAAGAGGAATTGCTTCGTGTAGTTCGTGAAATCGGTTTCCCTGTAGTATTAAAGATAGACTCTGCCGATGTTCCACATAAAACGGATGTGGGCGGTGTAAAATTAAATATTCAATCAGAAGAAGAAGCCCTGGCAGCATTTGACGAGATTCTTGCAAATGTGAAAAAGCATGTACCGGATGCGAAAGTAGATGGTGTACTGGTGGCTCAGATGCTTCGAAAAGGTACCGAGATGATACTGGGTATTCATCGTGATTCCCAGTTCGGACCGATGGTATTGATTGGATTCGGAGGAATTTTTGTAGAACTGTTTAAGGACAGTGCATTGTATCCGGCTCCATTTGGAAAAGAAGAAGCATTAGAGATGATCCGTTCCCTGAAAACATATCCATTATTGAGTGGATATCGCGGTTCTGCACCGTTAGCAATTGACCAATTGGCAGATATGCTGGTGAAGATGGGAAATCTTGCGGTAGAGAAAAAAGAAGAAATCAGCGAACTTGATATGAATCCGGTATTTGTATACGAAGATTCAGTCTGTGCGGTAGATGCGCTGGTGGTAAAAAGTAAATGATAAAAAGTCGAATAAAGACAGAAAGGACAAATTATGAAGAGAGATCCGTATTTAGTTATTGAATGGTCAGACAGAGAAAGTGAAGCAAGAGGATGGCTGGTAGTAGATAGTATTGCAGATGAAAAATCTGCCGGTGGACTTCGTATGAGTCCTACCGTAAACCGGGTAGAAGTAGAACGTCTGGCACAGGTTATGTCTTATAAATACCGTGCAGCAGAAGCGGTTTCCGGCGGATCCAAAGCAGGTATCATCTATGATTGTCATAAAGAAGATCATCTTGATGTCTTAAAGAGATTCCTGACAGCAATGCGTCCATATACATTTGAAGGTGTAACAATCGGTGCCGATCTGGGAACCAACCCGGATGATATCCGTGCTATTAAGAAAGAACTGGGAATTGAAGACCGTCTGGCAAAATCCATTCGTGAAAATCCGGAAAGAGCGAAAAAAGCAAATGAAGATCTGGCAAAATTAAGAGAAGCCAGTGTAGAAGGATTTTCAATGGACCGTCTGGTTACCGGTTTTGGTGTAGCACAGGCAGCAGATCAGGCATGGAAACGTCTGTATGGTGATCAGAAAGCGAAAGTATCCATCCAGGGATTTGGAAGCGTTGGCGGAAGCTGTGCACGTTATCTGCAGAAGATGGGATATCAGGTTGTAGCTATTTCCGATATCAATGGTATGTATTATAATGAAAATGGACTGGATATTGCGGATCTGCTTGGTGCAAGAAACTTACTGGGTGAAGTAGATGTATCTAAGATGAAGACACCATGTGAAGTTCGCGGACGTGACGAATGGCTGGGACTGGATGTTGATATTATCATCCCTGCAGCTGTTGAGGACATTATCAACAAAGAAACAGCACCTACCGTTCGTGCATCTCTGATTGTAGAAGGTGCAAATATTCCGACTACAGAAGAAGCAGATGAAATTCTTCATAAGATGGGTGTTCATATTGTTCCTGACTTCATTGCAAACCAGGGATCCATTTGTTACTTCACATCTATCCAGAATGCAAAATGTGAACCGACTCCGGAAGGTGTTATGGACCGCTTGAGTGATGTTATTCGAAGAGGCGTAGATAAGACATTTGACTATGCAAAAGAACATGGAGTAACAGAGCGAGAAGCAGCATGGACCATTTTCGAAAAATAACAAATAGTTCATAACTGAAAAGAAGATGAGAAATAAGAAGTTGATAAGGATGTAGATAAAAAAGGTAGGAGGTAGCGTATGGAGGAGAAGAAGAAAAAAATGTCATCGTTGGATGCCACCTTAATGGGAATCGGAGAAATTATTGGTGCCGGTATCTTCAGTATGACAGGAGTAGCAATTGGTGTTGCAGGTCCTGGTACCCCTATTACTTACTTATTGGCAGGTTTGTGTGCAATGATTTTGTGCCTGCCGTATATGAGTATTTCTTCTGCAATACCTGCAAAAGGTGGACAGTATCTGTATGTATCTCGATTTATTAAACCAGTTATGGGATTCCTGCTGGTTTGGAACATGATTTTTGAAACTTTAAACTTAAGTGTACTTGGAATTTCTACAGGACAGTACCTGCCTGTAATCTTCCCATTCTTAACACCGAGAATGGCTGGTATCATCGTTGTTGTTCTGATTACCATCGCATGTTTGTTTAATATAAATACATCTGCGAAAGTACAGAACCTGATGGTTGTTATGATCCTGGTTACACTTGGTTTATACATTTTTCTTGGGCTGCCTCAAATGAAGTATTTTACCCTTCGTGATCTGATTTCTGTAACCGGATGGACCGGAATCTTTACAGCGGTCAGCTATGTTCGAACTGCTGCATATGGAGCAATCGGACTGGTAAATATGGCAGGAGAGATTGAAAATGCAAGGAAAGTAGTTCCGGCATCTATCGCAAAAGCAACACTTGGATGTACAGCATTATACGCATTAGTAGCTTTAGTATCTGTAGGTGTAGTTCCTTGGAAAGACATGATTGATCAGCCGTTATCAACAGCTGCAAAAACATTTATGCCAGGATTTGCATTCAGCGTATTTGTAATCTGCGGAGCACTGTTTGGATTGCTGACAACTCTGTTAGCTATGACAATCAATTATAGCCGTGTTATCTGGGCAGCAGTAGATGATGGATTACTTCCTGGATTCTTAAAACCGCTGAACCGTCATGGTATTCCATATCGTATTATCCTGATTATGGGAGTAGTTGGTGTTGTTCCTATTATTTTGGATCTTCCATTAAAACAGGTATTTTCCATTATGAATGCACCTGGTATGCTGATCGGTCTGCTTGGTACCTTACCGGCACTGATTGCACCAAAGAAACTGCCAAACAAATTTGCTAATGCATGGTTTAGAGTACCATTAAAAGTGATGTGGGTAGTTGTTATTATTCACTGCAGCGTAACAATGTTCTTCAGTTATACCTTGTTTACAAACTTAACATTACCGATTATTGGCGGTATCATCGTATTCTACGGTGGTGGTATTGTATACTACTACATAAGAAAGAATTATCTGAAGAAAAAAGATGGAACCGATCTGGATGTTATCTTGTCAACATATGATCCGGAATGGTTATCAGATGATCAGCCAGTATAGATTGATTGATTCGCAGGCAATGTGATATAATTATCTGTGAGATGTCTCCCACCTCTCGCAGTGAGAATGCTGAGGCGTTCTTGAATAAAGCAAATTGTATATGAAAGGAAAACGCTATGAGTTCTCAACCATTCAAAATGAAACCAATCAAGCGAGAATTAGTACATGCTAAAATAGCAGATGCTATGATGCAATATATAGCAGAGAATCATCTGACCGATGGAGATAAACTTCCTCCGGAACGGGAAATGGCGACTTATTTTGACACAAGCCGCAATTCAGTGCGAGAAGCACTGCGGGTTCTGGAATCCAATGGAATTGTAGAAATTCGTCAGGGAAGTGGGATTTTTATTCGGACAAATGGTAAAGAAAATTCCTTTTATGAACACGCCTGGAAAATTAATTATATGGAGTTGCTGGATGTAAAAGATATGTTGGAAGTGGGTCTTGCGAAGACAATTTGTGGTAAATTGGATGAAGCACAGCTTCGACAGCTGGAAGCACAGATCGTATTGATGGAAGAACTGGCAGAGGAGAATGCATATAATCCGGAGATAGATGGGATCTTTCATAAAATGTTATGGGGTATGTCATCGAATAAGACACTGGTTGATCTACTTAATAAGATGTTTGAACAGCTGAGAGAATATTGGAGAACGCTGAAAGGCGAAGAAAAAATGTGGCTTCTGACCGTTCCGTATCACAGACAGCTCTTCGAAGCGATACGTGATGACAGGAAAAGCTGTGCAGAGGAAGCAATAAATCGAATTACACAAATTGACAAAGACATTACGGTTTGGATGCAGAAAACTTCGAAACCCTTCAAAGCATAAAGACGCGAAGCTCTCTACATAAAGTAGGGAGCTTCGTGTTTTATACGCATATCAATAAATAGACGGTATAGATAATATAAAGTATGATGCAGGTGGCACCTTCCCAGCGTGCCATCTGTCTTTTGCTTCTGGCAAAAAGATACAGAAGAACTGCACTTCCTGCCAGAATGCAGCAGTCGATGACGGATTCGCCCAACACGTTCAAAGGTGATATGGTTGCAGACATACCAAGAATGAACAGAATATTGAACAAATTGGAACCGATGGCATTGCCCAGTGCCAGTCCGCTGTCTCCCTTTCGTGTGGCAACAATGGAAGTCACCAGTTCAGGAAGAGAAGTTCCGATTGCAATAATGGTAAGACCTATAAAATTCTGACTGACACCCCAGGAGGCTGCGATAGTACAGGCATTGTCGACTACCAGATCGCCACCGAAGATTACAGCTGCCAGACCTCCGGCGATAGAGAGAAGACTGACAGGAAGAGAACGAGACTGTACGGCAGTATCCTGCTCTCTGTTTTTCAAGGCGGATCGAATCATACAGCCAAGATAAAGAAGCATTCCGAGGAGAAGGAGAAGACCTTCCGGGCGGCTGAGATGACTGTCTGCCAGCATCAGGCAGAGAATAAGCGAAACCAGAATATTCAATGGCATATCACGCTTTAATATCGAGGTATCCGGCTGAAAAGAGGCAAGGACAGCACAAACACCAACTACTACGAGACCATTGAAAATATTTGAACCTATTACATTGCTGATGGCGATATCGTTGCTTCCTGCCAGAGCAGCGTTAATGCTGACAGAAGCTTCCGGTGCACTGGTGCCCATGGCAACGATGGTCAGTCCGATTATGACACTGGGGATTTTAAGAATGTGGGCAAGAGAAGAACTTCCGTCTACAAAGAAGTCTGCCCCCTTAATTAAGAGAAAAAAACCAACGAGTAATAATAAGTATTCCATATAAGCTCCTTTCTTGTGATAAAGGAACAAAAAATAAAAAGAGACCCTTATCACATCAAAAATGATTGATAAAAGTCTCGTTATTTCAATAACAACCGGCCTGCGGCGTGATGACGATCATTATTCCATCCGAAATAAATCCAGTGGTTAACTACTCCCTTTTATTAGTTTTATACTATGCAAAAAAAGAAAAAAAGTCAATTGGAAATTTTAAGATTAATTATAGATTTACGAAAAGCATACTAATTTTAGAATAGTAATGAGGCTGGTTTCTGGCATATTCTTATAGTATAAACAGATAACTGTATATGCGATATGAAGGGAGGATATGAGTATGTACACGAAAGCAGTAATTGGCAAACGAAAATTACAAATGATGTTTCTTACAATCCTGATGTTTATCGGATTGTTGGCATGGGGAGTTCCGGCTGCAGCCCAGACGAAGAATATCATTTGTAATGACTATGGAAAGAATTATTCCATAGAATTTAATTCAGAATACAAAAAAAGCACGACGGAAGTAGTAATTAAAAACGCAACATCTGGAAAAATGAAGCTGGATATTACTGTAAAAACAGTCAGGACAAAAACAGATCCAAGTGACAAATTAAAACAGTTCTCATGGAATGAGTTTATGGTGTCAAGAGAGATGAGCGGGTATATTGTTATGGAACCTGGAGAAGAGCAAACGATAACATTTTTGTTCAGATCAGACTATGCAGGTCAATCCAGTATCCGAGTGACAACTTCGAAGGCAACTGTATCAGAGAACGGTGGAACAACATTTCAGGCAGCAAAAAAAATTGCTGTGAACGGTGAAGAGAAGGGCGTGATACGTTCAGGAGACAGCGGTGGAATATATCAGTATGCGAGATATTTTTCCTTTACTACAAAAGAACGGCGTCAGCAGACGATAGTACTTGCAGGTGAACGAGGAAAAACAGTTCATGCAAGTATATATAGAAGCAGTGATGCTGCAATGAAGTCACCTTTGCTGACCTTGACATCTGATGATGCTGAGAAGAGAGGCAGTGTGTGGCTTAATCCTGGAACATATGTGATAGCAGTTGGATTCCGTAAATCTCCAGGAATGTATGCATCCTATCGTTTTCAGCTGGGAGGCAGAAATTATATTCCGGCAACCGGAGTATCTCTGACTTGTAACACAAATAATCTGACAATTGATTCTGGAATTACAAGAAATCCAAAGACATTTACATTTACAGCAACCACGATGCCTGCAAACAGTGATGATAAACTTTCCGATATTTTGGTGGGTGGAAATATTCGTTCTGATATGTATTATATTAAGGGCGATGTGAGAGGAAAAAACAAAGCAACATTCACTATAACTTATAAAGGGTATCGTTACACCGCCGGTAATAATACAATAAAGGTTAAAACGTCAAATGGATTGCAGTCCAAGGGATTTTCGGTATTTGCAAAAGCAGGAACTCCGAGCGTTTACAAATATTTTGTATATCCAAATCAGATAGAACTTTATGGAGTAAGAGGCGGCGGAGCATCAGGAACATATGGGGTTAGTGTGTACCTGAAATCTGGAAATAAATGGATAAAACAAAAATTGCAGGGTAATGATTCTGTAATTGTAAAAAAACTGAAACCAAATACACGTTATGATTTCAAACTGACGGAAGCTGCGAAACGGGCTGATGGTAAATGGATAGAGGGAAAACCACTTTACAGAAGTATTTGGACAGCGAAAAATACAAAACCAGAAGTGAAATCCATAAAGGTATCGAATGTCAGAGAAGATTATACTTGGAAATGGATGCGCTATACATCAACCAGCGGAAAATGGTATAAGAGCTATTATACCAGATATCGAGTTACGGTTACTTTAAAGAAAAAATTGCCGGCAAACCAGAAGATGGAGATCGATGGACATCTGGTAGGAGGAAAAGGAAACCGATATACCATAAATCTTTCAATTGGAGGAAGAAAGAAAGGAAAAAGTACAACACTGACTTTGCAGACATATAGTAAAAACGGAAATATTAATAGTTACAGCAATATCTTGAAGAAAAATATTCGATTAAAATAAAAAAATAGTTGACAGAAGTGATATGAATCTGTATAATTGATTCTTGGTTGCAGTAGTGACCGAGAATCGTGCAGGAGTGGCGGAATTGGCAGACGCGCAGGCTTCAGGTGCCTGTGGTCGTTAAGATCGTGTGGGTTCAAGTCCCATCTCCTGCATTATTTTTTTGCAAAATTAAAGGAGCATCGCAAAACACTGATAAATCAGTGTAGCGATGCTCCTTCTTTTTTGGTGATCCAGAAGAAGGTTCCTGTGAAAATGATTCCTTTCACAATGGTGGTAGAAGAAAATGCCCACCAGATACCGTTCAGTCCTAACGAAGTATTTCCAAGAATCATAGCCAATGGAATTCTTGAACTTGTGAAGAGGATACTGATGATACTGCATAGATTTGTTTTGCCAAGTCCTGATATAGCTCCAATGGTAGTGAGCTCTATACACAAAAATGCTTCACTGAATCCGATGATGACCAGATAGTTTATAGCAGTCGCGATAGCAGAAGGCTCATGGAAGAAGATAGAAGCAATTGGGGTTGGCGCAAAAATAAAGATTAAAGTAATCAGTAATCCCCAGATCCCTACGGTCCAAAGTGAAACTCGATATCCCTTTTTGACTCGATCCATTTTTCCTGCTCCGTAGTTTTGGGCAGTAAATGCATTTAAAGCAGCTGCAAAACCATCTGCGGTATTCCAGGATACGGATTCAATCTGCCCGCCAACTCGTAAGGTAGCGACTGCTTCAGCTCCAAATCCAGATACCATTCTGGTAATCAGCATAGAAATCATACAGTATACCATACCCTGAATTCCGGTTGGAATACCAATCTTGCAGATACCCTTCAGATATTTTGTGGACATTCCACCAATCAGATGGATTCCTTTTAGTACGTTCTCTTTTTTTGACCAGATAATTCCAAGTACCATGATACCCATAACGATGAACTGGGCTGTAACAGTGGCAATTGCGGCACCGATGACGCCAAGTTTTGGCAATGGACCAGGACCCAGAATCAACAGTGGATCCAGGATCATATTTGTTACTAGTCCTACCAGATTCGCTATAAATGGTGTCTTGGAATCTCCCTGTGCAGTATAGAGACCAGTCAGTGTGATGGTCATAAAGGAAAATACAATCAGTCCACATGCAATTTTAGTATAGGAAATGGCAGCATTATAGGCTTCTGCATCAGTCAAATTAAAAAAGCCCACCATCTGACGGACAAAAATCAAAGAGAAGAATGCAAAGATCAATCCCATATACAATGCCATCTGTACTGCTGTTTGAGCATACTTATGAGCTTTTTCCTTATCACCTCTGCCAATACACTGGGCTACCTGCACCTGTCCACCCATTCTGGCAATAGAAGACAATCCCTGAGAGAACCAGGTAAACATGCCTCCGACACCTACTCCGGCTACAGCTTTTGATCCCAGAAGTCCAATCCATGCCATATCTGTAATGTTATACAATGTTCCAAGAAAAGACGATGCCATGATAGGAATCGCCAGCTTTGTCAGGGTCTTTAGAATCGGCCCTTTTGTTAAATTTCCGTCCAAAATGTTTATCCTCAAATCTTTCTTTTTTTACAATTTCATACAACACGATCATAACATTTTTATGATATAAAAACAATCTTTCCGGGCTATTCTGTACTGAAATGGACTCTTTTTTACTGTCCAGGGGATGACTTGATTCGTGAGGATATTTTTTGTACAATAAAAATTATAGTGAATCGTGTTGCAGAAGGAGAGAACATATCATGAGCAGTTATATTACAACTTACACCAGAAAACATTTTGATCCGGTGCATCCGGATCCGGCGGGAATCATTATTGAGGATATTGCACATGCTTTATCGCTTTTGTGCCGCGGAAATGGGCATGTGACCACCTTCTGGTCAGTGGGACAGCATTGTATTTGCTGTGCAAAAGAGGCCGCAGGACGAGGATTTTCTGACCGCATAGTGCTGGCGTGTCTTCTTCATGATGCCAGTGAATGTTATATGTCTGATGTGCCACGTCCTTTTAAGCAGACAATGCAGCAGTATATCTGTCAGGAAGAGACACTTCTGAGCATGGTTTACACCAGATATCTTGGCACGGATTTGACAGCGGAAGAACAAAAACAGATAAAAGAAATCGATGACGACCTGTTATGGTATGATATGACGAAATTACTGGATGAACCACAGGGAGGAAAGACCCCGGAACTTCACTTTGAACTGGATTATACCGTGAAGCCGTTTGAAGAAGTAGAGCGGGAGTATTTGGAAATATTCAAAAAGTATTATGGGGTGAAATAACCACTTGTTATTCCTGCCTCGATTTGGTATGCTTATTTGAGATGAACAAGCGGTTGCGTAAATTGGGGTGTTGTTATGGAAACAAAAGAAAAAAAGATCTACACGATTGATGATATTGCCAGGGAACTTGGCGTCAGTAAGACGACAGTCTCCCGTGCAATTTCAGGAAAAGGGCGAATCGGCCAGGCAACAAGAGAAAAAGTGCTGAGTTTTATTGAAGAACATGATTATCGACCGAATGTGATGGCAAAAGGACTGGCACAGCGTAAGACATTTAATCTGGCGCTTCTTTTGCCAAAAGATTATGCGATAACAGAATTTCCGTTTTTTAAGGATTGTATGCAGGGAATCTGCGAAGTGGCATCCAGCCATGATTACGATGTGATCATTTCTATGATAGATGGAGATGATTTATCGCAGATTCAGCGCCTGGAGGCGAATCGAAAAGTAGACGGCATGATTCTGAGCCGTGCGGTAGAGCATTCAAAGGCACAGGATTATCTGAAAAGTTGTAAGGAACCATTTGTGGTAATCGGACCAAAAGAGGATACACAGATTACTTATGTAGATAATAAGAATCAGGAGGCAAGTGAGGAGCTTGCCAGTATTATGCTGATGAAAGGCGTACAGAAGCTGGCGCTGCTGGGAGGAAATCAGTCTTTTAGTGTGACGAAAAGCCGTTATCAGGGATACCTGCAGGCACATGAAAAACTGGGAAAGCAGGTATGTCCAGAATTGATATTTATGAATTGTGAGAATCAGTTAAAGGTATCTGAGGCTGTCAGGCAGATACTGGTATCTGGTGCAGACGGCATTCTGTGTATGGATGATGCGATTTGCAGCATGTGCATCGGAAGTCTGCGGGAAGAAAAGGTGCAGATTCCTTCGAAGATTCGTGTGGCCAGTCTGTATGACAGCAAAAGTCTGGAATACAATAATCCACCGATCACCAGTGTAAAATTTGACACCGTCAGACTGGGAAAGATGGCAGCAGGAAAGCTGTTAAAGATGCTGGGTGAAGAATTGCAGGAAGATACGCAGCCATTGAATTATCAGGTGGTGTTGCGAGAATCCACACAGTAAGAGAGACAGAGTTAAGGCAGTGATGTCATGTAAAGATGATATCACTGCCTTTTTCACGCGGTCAAGAAGAGGACAAACGATTGCGCAAAAGCAAAAAAGCAAATGAAAAGAATTGTGCAATATGCAATAAAACACGTCTTTAAATTAGAGAATAATGACTAATTGACATTAAACAGAGTATTTAATATACTAAGAATATGAACAAGCGGTTGCGCAACGAGAAAAAGCGCAGCAAATATTAAATAGCAGATGCGAAGCTTGCTAGAATATCAGGAGGATAGAATAATGAAGAAATCCATGAAAAAAGTGATGGCACCGGTAATGGCAGCAGCAATGGTTGCTTCTTTCGGAGCAATGGTAAGTGCAGAAGATGAGACAGTCAGCTTAACTGTGTGGGGCGCAGAGGAAGATCAGACATTGTTAAAAGAACTGACAGATAATTTCCAGGCAGCTTACCCAGATCAGACATTTGATATTCAGATCGGTGTAGAATCTGAATCCACAGCAAAGGATACCATTTTAACAGACGTAGAAGCAGCTGCTGATGTCTATGCATTTGCAGATGACCAGCTTACTGATCTGGTAAAAGCAGGAGCACTTCTGAAGCTGGATGATTATGCAGAAGTTCTTCAGATGGCAGGTAAGACTCTTGATGATGTAAAAACCGCTAATGTGGAAGGTTCTGTTGATGCAGCAATGATTGATGGCGGACTGTACGCATTCCCTAGAGCAGCAGATAACGGATATTTCCTGTATTATGATGCATCTGTTCTCAGTGAAGAAGATGTAGCAAGCTGGAACAGTCTTCTGGAAGCCGCTGATGCAGCAGGCAAGAAAGTGGGTATGACACTGGCATCCGGATGGTATAATGCGTCCTTCTTCTACGGCGCAGGATTCACTACAGCACTGAATGACGACGGAACGACTGCAATCGACTGGAATGGAACCAGCGCAGACGGATATACCGGTGTGGATGTAGTAAAAGGTATGCTGGATATCGCAGGCAGTCCTGCATTTATGGCTATTGCAGATGGTGATATTTCAAATCAGCTGGCATCCGGTAATCTTGTGGCATGCGTATCTGGTACATGGGATGCCATGACAGCACAGGAAGTATTCGGTGACGGATATGCAGCAACCAAGCTTCCGACTTTCACAGTAGGCGATCAGGAAGTTCAGCAGGGATCTGTAGCTGGCTACAAATATATTGGTGTAAACGGATATTCTGAAAATTCAGGATGGGCAGTGCTTCTTGCTGATTATCTGTCAAATGAAGAAGCTCAGCAGAAGTTCTTCGATGAACGTGAAAGTGGTCCATCCAATAAAAATGTAGGTGCATCTGATGCGATCAAAGAAAATGTGGCACTTTCAGCACTGGCACAGCAGTCTGAATATGCTCAGGCACAGAAAGTTGGCGGAAAATACTGGGATCCTTCAAAGACATTCGGTGAGCTGATTGCACAGGGAACTCTTGCAGCAGATGATGATGCAGCAATTCAGGAAGCATTAGATAATCTGGTAGAAGGTGTAACCGCTTCTGTAGAGTAATGCATATTGTGTCAGAAGATCAGGATGTGTTAGTATGCTGATGAATCGATAAGAACATACAAATGGCCCATATGCGTGAAAGTGCATGTGGGCTGTTTTAAGGAAAGAGAAAAAATGGAGGAAAAGGAATGGCGGCACAGGAGAAAAATTCTGCAGCATCAGCCGTGGGAAGTTTTTTGAAAGCGATCGGAAGCTTTTTTGGAGACTTTGGCACAGCGGTTGTAAAGGGTGATGCATTTGTCAAATTGTCTCTGCTCTGGATGGGCGCGGGATACGCAAAGCGCAAGCAGTATGTAAAAGCAATTCTGATGACGATTCTGGAAATTGCGGTAATTGCATTTACAGTAAAATTTGCGATGCAGTATGTACCGAAGATTGGCAGTCTTGGTACTGTAAAGATGGAAAAAGTCTTTAATATGAAGACGATGAAAAGTGAATTTAATGATTACGATAATTCATTTACGATCTTATTATTTTCACTGTTCAGCGTTGTAGTGTGGCTGGCAGCTGCGGTGGTCTGGTTTAAGAATGTAATAAATGCCTATGCTCTTCAGAAAATGGAAGAAGAAGGGCAGCATATCAATACTTTCAAAGAAGATCTGAAATCTCTGATAGAAGAGAAGTTTTATATTACATTGTTAACGCTTCCGGTTCTTGGAGTCGTTATTTTTACATTGATTCCGATTTTGCTTCTGATCTTTGTAGCATTTACCAATTATGATCAGCAGCATATGCCGCCTACGGAACTGTTTTCCTGGGTAGGGCTTTCCAATTTTATCAACCTGTTTGGTGGCGGCGGTCTGACTACAACATTTGGATATGCGTTTGTACGTGTTCTGGGCTGGACGCTTGTGTGGGCTTTTTTTGCAACGTTTACAACGTATATTGGTGGTATTTTACTTTCGTTATTGCTGAACAGTAAAAAGACCAGATGGCCGAAGATGTGGCGTACATTATTTATTGTTACGATTGCAGTACCTCAGTTTGTATCCCTGCTTCTTGTGCGTAATTTCTTTTCAAATGGAGGAATTGTCAACACCATCTGTCAAAATATTGGACTGACCGGATTTTTGCGAAGTATCGGACTGGTATCCACCAGTTATATTCCATTTTTATCTGCTCCTGGCTGGGCACATGTGATGATTATTTTGATTAATATCTGGATTGGTGTACCGTATCAGATGCTGATCGCTACCGGTGTACTGATGAATCTGCCGGAAGACCAGTTAGAGAGTGCCAGAGTGGATGGAGCAACTAAATTTCAGATTTTCCGTAAAATCACAATGCCATATCTGCTGTTTGTAACCGGACCGGCATTGATTACAGATTTTGTAAAGAATATCAACAATTTTAATGTAATTTACCTGCTGACACAGGATGTATACACAACAACCAATCAGGCAATGGCCAATTCCCAGGCAAAAGAAGTAGACCTTCTGGTGACATGGCTGTTCCGTCTGACTCAGGATTATTACAATTACAAGATGGCATCTGCTATAGGTATTATTGTGTTTATCATCTGTGCGGTATTCACACTGGTTGCATTTAACCGTATGATCAAAGGGGATAAGGAGGGAACATATCAATAATGAAAAAGATGAAAGACAGTCGTACATCTTCTATTGTGCTGCATAATGGTTTGATTGCAGTGTTGGCTTTATTCTGGCTGATTCCGATTATCTGGCTGGTATGTACGTCCTTCAGTGCCTACAGTGGAATGAATACCAGTACCTTTTTCCCGAAGGAATGGAGCATTGTGAATTATCAGAAGCTGTTCCATCCAGACTCTGTATCACAGTTTCCACAGTGGTTTTTAAATACCTTTATCATTGCATGCTTTACCTGTGTAATCTCTACCATGTTTGTACTGATGGTGGCATATGCTACTTCCATGATGCGGTTTAAGATGAGAAAACCGTTGATGAACATGGCAGTTATTCTGAATCTGTTTCCAGGTATGCTGGCTATGATCGCAGTATATTTTACACTGAAATCCTTCAACCTGACTAATAGCTATGTCGGACTGATTATGGTTTATTCAGCATCTTCAGGTCTGGGATATCTGATTGCAAAAGGATTCTTTGATACGGTACCAAGAGCACTTTGCGAAGCGGCAAGAATTGACGGATGCAGTGAGGCAAGAATATTTTTTCAGATTGTATTGCCAATGAGCCGTCCGATTGTGGTCTATACGGTAATTAGCAGTTTCCTGGTACCGTGGATGGATTTTGTATACGCAAAGATGATTTTAAATGCAGGTATTTCTTCCAAATACACCGTTGCCATTGGTCTGTATAAGATGCTGGATAAGAGTCTGATTAATTCTTATTTCACTCAGTTTTGTGCAGGTGGTGTGCTGGTATCTATCCCAATTTCAATTCTGTTTATGATTATGCAGAAGTTCTATGTGGAAGGAATTACCGGTGGTGCGGTAAAAGGTTAAAAGTAGGAGCAGTTAAATGGGAAGAAGAGGAATTGTCTGGAAAACTCCGGATATTACAGCAGATGGATTGAAGATGTTTGCATGTATTGTGATGCTGATTCAGTCTATAGGAATTGTGATTATTGAAAAAGGGTTGATCCATCTGGAGCAGTATACACAGACCGGGTTGAATGAGGCAATGGCTCAGGATTCCCATCTGATGACATTGGCCGGAATGGGATCAGTTATGCAGCTGATCGGCGGTATGGCAGTTCCGGTATTCGCCTTTTTACTTGTAGAAGGATTTAAATACACATCAGATTACCGAAAGTATCTGCTGATTATGGGATTGACTGCGGTGGCCAGTGAGATACCATATGACTGGGCTATGAGCGGAAAGCTTCTGGATATGTCCGTTCAGAATGCGCTGATTGGTACCTGCATCTGTCTGATGATGTTAAAATGTCTGGATTTTTTTAAGCAAGTGACAGGTATTTGCGGTATGTTGCTCAAAATGTTTGTGGTACTTGCAGCCGTGATCTGGGTCAGTATGATTCGGGCAGAGTTTGGACTGTGCATGGTACTCCTGGTGGCAGTGTTCTATCTGTTCGATACAAAAAATATACTGAAAACTGTGCTGGGTTGTGTGATTAGTCTGATGTATGTGACAGGACCGATTGCTTTTTACGGAATTTGGTGCTACAACAGCGAGCGTAAAAATCGAACACCGAAATATGTATATTATGCTTTTTATCCTTTGCATCTCCTGGTGCTTGGAATGATTGCAAAATTTTTATGAGGAGAACAATATGGAATTTAGAACGGATAAATTACTTCATGGAGGAGATTATAATCCAGAACAGTGGCTGAAGCGACCGGATATTCTGGCAAAAGACCTGGACATGTTGGAAGAATCCGGCTGTAATGTAGTCAGTCTTGGGATTTTTTCCTGGTCTACACTGGAACCGGAAGAAGGTGTATTTCATTTTGAATGGCTGAAAGAAATTATTGATAAATTATATCAGAGAGGAATTTCCACAATTCTGGCAACACCGTCCGGTGCCCGGCCGAAGTGGATGGCTGATAAATATCCGGAGGTACTTCGTGTGGATGAAACCAGACACAGACAGTTGTTCGGTTTTCGTCACAATCACTGTTATACCTCTTTGGTATACAGAGATAAAGTACGTATCATCAATAAAAAACTGGCTCAGGAAGTGGCAGTACATCCTGGTGTGATTCTGTGGCATATTTCCAATGAATATGGTGGAGAATGTCACTGTCCACTGTGCCAGGAGGCATTTCGCAAGTGGCTGAAGGAAAAATATCAGACGATCGAGAATCTGAATGACCAGTGGTGTACGACTTTCTGGAGTCATACGTATCAAAATTTTGACCAGATTGAAAGTCCGTCTAAGATTGGTGAAACACAGCTTCATGCATTGAATTTGGATTGGAAAAGATTTGTGACGCATCAGACAGCAGATTTTATTCATGCAGAGATTGCGGCGATACGTGAAGGTGGAAGTACACTTCCAACGACAGCCAATCTGATGCATTATTTTGGCAGTCTGGATTATTTCAAAATCGCAAAAGAGATTGACGTGGTATCCTGGGATACTTATCCTACCTGGCACAAAGAGGCTGTGATTGATACGGCATATGATAACGGTATGTGTCATGATCTGATGCGTTCTCTGAAGGGAAAACCATTTTTTCAGATGGAGTCCTGTCCATCTTCTACAAACTGGCAGAGTGTCAGTAAGTTAAAAAAACCAGGTATGCTGTTTGCCCAGTCCATGCAGGCAATTGCCCACGGAGGGGAAGGGGCATTGTATTTCCAGATACGTCAGAGCCGTGGCGCTTCTGAGAAGTTCCATGGAGCAGTCATTGATCATTATGGTGGCAATGATACCAGAGTCTTTAAAGAAGTATCCAAGACTGGGGCGGTATTGAAAGAATTAAAAGAACTGGCAGGCACTACGATGGAAAGCCCAGTGGCAATGATCTATGATTGGGACAGCCAGTGGGCGATGGAAGACAGTCAGGGACCAAGAAATAAGGGACTGCATTATCTGGAAAATCTGTTGAAATACTATAGAGGATTCCGGAAACAGGGCGTCAACATAGATCTGATTGATCAGACCTGTGATGTGGAAAAATACAAAATACTGGTTCTGCCGATGGTCTATATGTTTAAGACGGGATTTGCAGAAAAGGTACGTGCTTTTGTGGAAAATGGAGGTACTCTGATTACCAGTTACTGGTCTGGTATCGCAGATGACACAGACCGTTGTTATCTGGAGGGTACTCCACATGGACTGATGGATGTACTGGGAATTCGCAGTACAGAGATCGACGGTCTGTATGACTGGGAAGAGAATGAGTTTGTCCCAGTAGAAGGAAACGAGCTGGGACTGGATCAGACTTATACTTGCAAATACCTGTGTGATCTGGTGGAATTGCGGGGAGCAAAGAGCTTGATGACCTACGGAAAAGACTTTTATGCAGGATACAGTGCATTGACTGTAAATGAATATGGAAAGGGCAGAGCCTGGTATGTGGCAGCTGATGCAGACAAAGATTTTTTTGCGGATTTCCTGAAAAAAATATTGGAAAAAAATCAAATCAGTTGTGGCGTAAAAGGAGATATTCCAGATGCGCTGGAGATCACGGTAAGAGAAAGCGAAGAAGCAAAATATTACATGTATCAGAATTTTGGTACAGAAGCAGTGAAGATTCCGGTACCGGAAGGAGAAGCATCCTGGCTGTATGGCAGTGGGGATGAAAAACTGGAAGTGTATGGACTGGCAGTGGTGAAAATAACAAAATAAGAAAGATGAGAAAGCAGAAAACTGGCTTAGAAGAGTCGGTTTTCTGCTTTTTTTACAAAATACATACAAATATATAGCAATGTGTTGGATATAAATGTCAAGAAATTATAAAAAAATGGTCAAAAAAATGAATTTATATAGGTGATAATGACTGATATAATTTGTTTATCAAAAAAAATATATAGAAAGTGCACAATCTATAAAATTATGGGAGGGTTAACATGAAAATTAAAAAATGGATTGCAGGTATGGCAGTAAGCGCAATGGTATTAGGAATGGGATGTACTAGTGCAATGGCAGAAGGTGATGATGGAAAGGTTACAATTGGCTGGGCGATGGCTTATTATGATCATCCGGTTTATCAGTTATTGATGCAAGGAGCAAATGAAGTAGCAGAGGGATTAGATAACTGTGAATTAATATTTGCAGATGGAAAAAATGATGCAACTACTCAGGCTTCACAGATTGATAATTTTATTGCACAGGATGTAGACGCAATCATTTTAACAGCAGCGGTATCTGATCCGATGCTTCCATCTGTAAAGAAAATTAACGACGCATGTATTCCACTTATTGTTGTAGACAGACGTTTACAGAAACAAGGTCAGAATGTGACATGGGATTGTTATGTAACATGGGATATGGTTCTTTCAGGAACTCAGGGGGCAGAACAGACAATAGAAGCTCTTGGAGGACCAGGAAATGCAAAGGGAAAAGTGGTTGTTGTTGAGGGAACAGCAGGTGCCGGATCAACGATCGACAGAGGTGGTGCTTATTACTCTAAACTTGAAGAAGAAAAGGGTATTGAAGTTATCTATAAAGTAGACGGAGATTTTGACAGAACAAAAGGCATGGAGGTAACAGAAACAATCTTACAGAGATATCCAAATAAAGGAGATTTTGATGTTATCTATTACATGAATGATGAAATGGCACTTGGAGGTTTACAGGCAATTGAAGCAGCAGGTCGTCTGGGAGAATTTACAGTAATTAGTGTTGATGGTGAAAAAGAAGCTCTCGATGCAGTAAGAGAAGGTAAGATTAATTATGAAGTAATGTTTAAACCGGATGAGCAGGCTGTAGCCGTAAATATTGCATACGAACTGGCAAAAGGAGAAACAGTTGATTATGACAATATTGAATATAAAGGAACGCCGATTGAAGTGACAGAAACAGATGATGGATTTACATGGGTTCGTCCAACATGTTACAAGATCGATAGTTCAAACTGTAATGAACCGGAATACGCTGGTTGGTAAGGGGGCAGAACGTAAATGAGCAAAACGGAGACAATAAGCCAGGAGCCATTTCATTTTCAAATGTATCAAGCGCCGAAACGAACAGAAAGAATTGATAAATTATATGAATATGTTGGTGCATCTAAAGTAGGAATGTGCTTAGAACGAGGAAAAATTATCACAGATGTTTATATGAAAAATCAATCTGTTCCACCGATTATTTTAAGAGCTATAGCGCTCAAAGAGATATTGAATAAAATGTCTATTTATATATTACCGGGAAGTCTTTTGGCTGGAAATCAGGCATGTAAGCCGAATTATGCACCACTTTTTCCTGAATATGCGGTGGATTTTATTGAAGAAGAATTTATTAATGGAAAGCCATATTTTCCAGATGAAAGACCAGCCGACAGAATTGAATACAACCGTTCAGATATGCCAGAGTTAGAGAAAATGCTCGAATACTGGAAAGGCAATACGCATAAAGATCGGTTGTATGCAAATCTTCCTAAAGAGGCAATTTCAGCGCAGGACGATGTCGGAGCTGTAAATATTGTTAATTTCATGCATGGTGGGAGCGGACATCTGGCTCCCCCATGGGAATGGCTCTTTGCAAATGGTTTAAAGAAAATTATTCAAATCTGCGATGAGAGTATAGATAAATGTGAAATGTGGACTATAGAAGGGATTGAGAAAAAACGCTTCTATACAGCTGCTAAAATGGTTTGTGAGGCAATGATTGACTATGCACACCGATATCAAAAATTAGCAGCACAGTTGGCAGAAAAGGAAACAAATGAGCAACGGAAAAAAGAATTAGAAGAGCTTGCAAGAGTATGTGGAAAAGTGCCTGAGAATCCAGCAGAGTCTTTTTATGAAGCTTTACAGTTCATGACATTTGTTCAGTTTGGTCTGCAGATTGAAGATAATGGACAGGGAATCTGTCCGGGGCGTTTTGACCAGGTGATGATATCATTTTATCGAGAAGATAAAATGAAGGGAAAACTGAATGATGAGACAGCAATGGAATTAATTGAAAATTTCTTTGTTCTGCTTTCAACCATTGAAAGAATGCGTTCATGGGAGGACACGGCGTATTTCAGAGGGAAACCAATTTTCCAGAATTTGACGACAGGTGGAATAGATCCGAAAACTGGCAATGATGCAACCAATGAACTTTCTTATATGATTATGGATTGCATCGCAAATGCGAGAACACTTCAGCCTTCACATTATGTCAGATGGCATAAAAATACGCCTTTGGATTTTAAGGTAAAAATTGCGCAGACCGTTCGTCTTGGAACTGGATTTCCGGCAATTGCAAATGATGAACTCTATATTCCGGCAATGATGAATAGAGGATATTCATGGGAAGATGCGGCTAATTATTGTATTGTTGGTTGCGCAGAACCGGGGGTAGCAGGACTCAGAGGTGGAAGAACAGGTGCGGCATGGTTTTGCCTTGCTAAGATTCTTGAAGTAACATTATATAATGGAAAAGACCCAAGAAGTGGAGTGACACTTCACAAAAACTGTAATAATAAAGATTTATCAACATTTAGCAGTTTTGATGAAGTCTGGGAGGCATTTATTGATCAAATGAAGTATTATGCAAAAATACATGCGATCATGGATAATACAACAGACTTCCTCTGGGAAGAATATCTCGAAGAACCACTTTTCTGTGTATTGGGATGTACAGAGACCACATTAAAACGTGGAAAATCTATTTTTAAAGGTGGTGCAAAATACGATTTCACCGGAAACGAAACTATTGGAACTGCGAATACCGGAAATAGTTTGTATGCAATTAAAAAGCTGATTTTTGATGATAAAAAGCTTACAGGCGAGCAGTTAATGCATGCATTATTGACAGATTTTAAAGATATGGATACTGTACCGACTGGTCCACAGATACAGCAGATTTGTTTGCATGTTCCGAAATATGGAAATGATATTCCGGATGTTGATAATCTGGTAAGTAAAGTACTTCAAAGTGTGTGTGAAGAATTACCACAGTATAAAAATACACGATATGGCCGTGGACCTATTGGCGGAATTTTCCAGGCTTCAACAACAACGGTTTCATCAAATACACCGTTCGGACTGCTAACAGGCTCCCTTCCAGATGGCAGAGAAAAAGGAGCATCATTGTCTGATGGTCAGTCACCAATGCGAGGAACGGATGAAAAAGGACCGACTGCGGTAGTAAGATCAGTATCACGTTGTAAAAATGTGATTCTTTCAGAAGGTTCATTATTTAATATGAAACTCTTACCACAGGATTTAAAAGATTAGTACATATTTCATAAATAGTAAAATTTGAACGGGAGGAAAGGAATGGAACAGACAATACAAAGTGCTGGACTCAATCGGCTTATTAATTTGATAGATTATTATTTCTCTTTAGGTGGAATGCAGGTTCAGTTTAATGTTGTCAGTCGTGAGACATTACTCAGGGCTCAAAAGGATCCTGCAAAATATCAGAATCTTATTGTACGTGTCGCTGGATATTCTGCTTATTTTGTAAATCTCGAAAAACAGGTACAGCAAGATATTATCGATAGAACAGAAGAAAGAATTTAATCAAAGTGTATGCCGGTACTGTGTAACAAATATAATGCAGTACCGGTTTTTTAGAAGGCAATAATTCAGGAGGCAATAAGATGCAAGGTATAATTTTTGATGTGCAGAGATGGAGTCTGCATGATGGACCGGGAATTCGGTCAAATATATTTTTAAAGGGCTGCCCATTGTCATGTTTGTGGTGTAGTAATCCTGAATCTCAGGACAAGAACAAAGAACTTGCTTTTTTTAAAGATAAATGCATAGGTTGTTTATGTTGCATAAAGGACTGTCACTATGGTGCGATTACGCAAGGAGAGAATGGGAGAATAATTGATTATAAAATTTGTAAAGAGCATTGTTATGATGAGAAAGAACATTCTTTTTCCTGTGTAAAAGAATGCTATGCAGAAGCATTAAAAATAATGGGTAGGACAATATCTGTAGAGCAGGTAATGGAAGAAGTATTATGTGATGAAGAAATTTACAAGAAAAGTGGAGGAGGAATTACGGTTACCGGTGGAGAACCTTTTTCACAACCGGAATTTTTATATGAAATTTTAAAAGCAGCTAAAGAAAAGGGGATACATACTGCAATAGAAAGCTGTTTATTCGCAAAATGGGAAGTGATTGAGAAATGCTTGCCTTTTATAAATTTCATATTTATGGATTTTAAAATATTGGATGAGGCAGAACATAAAAAATACACTGGAGTCAGTAATCAATTGATTCTGGAAAATATGAAAAAACTTTCAGACTACAAGAAAAATCATGAAATAGATATTGTGGTACGTACTCCGATTATTCCAGAAGTAAATGATGATGTAAAAACGGTTCAAAAAATGTGTGAATGGATTGTAGAAAATCTGTCGGAGATAAGAGAATATCAGTTGCTTCCATATCATCGCCTCGGAAGAGGAAAATACGCTAATATTGGAAAGAAATATAAGATGAATGAATTGGAAGCTCCTTCAGAGAGTAAGATGAAAGAATTAGAAAAACAGATAGAAAGACATGGGTTAATCATTGCGAATTATTGAGGAGAATGGTAATGAGTGAAAGCAATTATTTATATATGCATAATATCAGCAAATCTTTTCCGGGTGTAAAAGCATTGTCAAATGTTGATCTGGAGGTTCGGCAGGGGGAAGTTCATGCACTTCTGGGCGAAAATGGAGCAGGAAAATCAACACTATTAAAAATTCTTTCCGGTGCTTATACGAAAGATGAAGGGGAAATATTTGTTAATGGAAAGAAAATAGAGCAGATGACGACGAAATTGGCTGAAGATCTTGGAATATCTGTAATTTATCAGGAATTTAATAATCTTCCGCATTTGAGTATCGCAGAAAATATCTTTTTGGGACGTCAGCCGTTGAAAAAAAACGGACTTATTGATTGGAAAAAATGTTATGACGAAAGCAGAAAACTTTTGAAAAAAGTTGGTCTTGATCTTGATCCCAGAATAGCTGTATCAAAATTGAAAGTTGCGCAGCAACAGATGGTAGAAATTGCAAAGGCATTGTCACAAGATGCAAAAATAATTGTAATGGATGAACCGACAGCGCCACTTACTCAAATTGAAATTGAAAATCTGTTTCAAGTTATTCGTGAATTGAAAGCAAGTAATGTCTCAGTCATTTACGTATCGCACAGATTAAATGAAATAAAGGAAATCTGTGATAGAATTACGTTTCTAAGAGACGGATGTTTTGTTGGAAAAGCTGACGTGAAAGACATGGAGATTAGTGACATGGTGCGTATGATGGTTGGAAGAGATTTGACGAATATGTATCCAAAATCTAAAGCCGTGATAGGTGAACCAGTACTAAAAGTTGAAAATTTAAGTACAGAAGAAAAATTGAGGAATGTGAATTTAGTATTACATAAAGGAGAAATTCTAGGACTTGCGGGACTTGTAGGTGCCGGAAGAACAGAACTTGCCCGAGCTATATTTGGAGCGGATAAGATTTCAACCGGAACTGTTCAAATTAATGGAAAAACAATTGAAATTAAGAATGTCAGACATGCAATTGCTCACAAAATTGGACTGGTACCAGAAGATAGAAAAAAACAAGGCTTAGTATTAATTCTGAATTTAATACAAAATACAACATTAGCCAGCCTGAAAAAATATGTACAATTTGGAAAATTGAATTTGAAAAAGGAAAAAAAAGATACGGAACATTATATTCAGCGTTTACGTACAGCAACACCAAATGCCTGGGCAAAAGTTGAAAATCTTTCCGGAGGAAATCAGCAGAAAGTGGTTTTAAGCAAATGGTTGTGTGCGGACAGTGAAATATTAATTATAGATGAACCTACAAGAGGAATTGACGTTGGAGCTAAGGTTGAAATTTATGAATTGATGAATGAGTTGGTAGAGAAAGGAATGTCAATTCTTATGATTTCGTCGGAAATGCCTGAATTAATGGGAGTTTGTGACAGAATAGCTATAATGCATGAAGGAAAAATAACAGGTGAGCTGGAACGTTCTGAGTTTTCAGAGGAACGCATTATGGCGTATGCAACCGGGCAGGTAATTTAGATAAGGAGGAGCAGACATGCAGTTTCGTACAAGGATAGAAAAAGCAGTAAAACCGCATGCGGTTATTCTAATTACGTTGTTTGCGTTGATTATTAGCATGAGTTTTATTGCACCTAATTTTTTAAGCGTAGGCAATATTATAGATATTATACGAGTAAATTCCATAAAAGGGATTGTGTCGATTGGTATGACATACGTTTTGTTGACAGGAGGAATTGATCTTTCAGTTGGTTCCACATTTGCGATAGCGGGTGCAGTTACAGCATCTTTCATTACAGGAAGTTACAGTGACTATATTACCAGCAATCTTTTTAAATGTCCGACGTTACTGGCAATTTTAATAGGACTTGTGGCAGCAGCGTGTATTGGTCTGATAAATGGTTTGGTTATTACAAAATTGAAAGTGGAACCATTTATTACTACGCTCGCAATGATGACTTTTGGAAGAGGAATTACATATCTTTATACAGGTGGTTATCCAATCAATTTCAAACCAATTCCAAAGGATTTTGCATGGTTAGGAAAAGGGCATCTTGGAATTTTGCCACTGCCGGCAGTTATGTTTATTGTTGTAATTCTAATTGGTGGATTTCTGCTAAAGTATACGTCTTATGGCAGATCATTATATGCAATTGGCGGAAATAGAGAAGCAGCTGAGTTATCAGGGATAGCAATTAATAAAAATATTTGTATCACGTACATAATAACAGCTGTTCTTGCAGGACTTGCAGGAATCATTATGACATCCAGAGTGGCTTCAGCCTCAGCGGTTGCTGGTGAAAGTTATGAGATGGATATTATTGCGAGTGTTGTTTTGGGAGGAACATTACAGACCGGAGGAGTAGGTTCTATTACGGGGACGGTAATAGGTGTTTTTATTTTTGGCATTATTGAGAATGGATTGAATATTTTAGGTATGCCGACATATTTCAAACTGTTGATAAAAGGCGTGGTAATCATACTTGCATTGGGAGGACATTACGTTTTACCTCATAGGAAAATGAGAACAACTGGAGGAAAAATAAATGCGTGAGAGAAAAATAGAGTTAAAGTTTGATCAGCAAAAGTTAGTGCTGATATTACTAATTTTCTTGGTGATTGGATTTAGTGTGGTAAAGCCAGAATTTATAAATGCAAGAAGTTTGGATAATATCATACGTACTTTTTCAATGTATGGAATTGCTGCATTAGGTATGACAATGGTAATTTTAACAGGAGGGACAGACCTGTCAGCAGGATCCAACATGGCATTGGCAGGTGTGGTAGGAGCAGGTCTTTTAGGTAATGCCTTTAATGCAGCCAATCCGATAAAAATGCCGTTTATCCTAACAATTGTATTTGCACTTTTGGCATGTGGATTGATTGGACTATTAAATGGCATATGTATTTCTAAACTTCATATGGCGCCGTTTGTTGCAACGCTGGCAACTATGTCACTTTCAAGAGGTCTGGTTTATGTAGTTGCGGATTTTGTGGTACAGGGAGTGTCAGGTTCACCAATTACATTTATGAATGATGGATATTATATGTTGGGATTGGGAGATATATGTGGCATACCATTCCAGTTAATCGTATATGTAGTTATCTTTGTTATTTTATATATTATTTTAAAATATACAAGATTAGGCCGGGCAATTTATACAGTAGGTGGAAATACGGAAGTGGCCAGATTAGCTGGTATGAAACCAGATGCAATAATTTTAATTTGTTATACATTTTGTGGTATACTTGCCGGATTAGCAGGAACGATATTGGTTGGAAAGCTTTCAAGTGCGTCTACTGTTGCAGCACAGGGATATGAATTGGATTTAATTACAGCTGTTGCACTTGGGGGAACAAGTATGGAAGGGGGAAAAGGTGGTATTATCGGTACGCTGATAGGTACAGCATTTCTCTCAGTTATGAATACTGGAATGGATATGGTTAATATCCCATCATTTTACCAATATTTAATAAAAGGGATGATCTTGGTATTTGCAGTGTATATGGATACTTTTTTTCAAAAGCATAGAAAGAGCAATTAGTGTTGATTTCCCATATACAGAAAGTACCACCTACTTGTTTCAAAGAGGGGATTAGTGAAGATTGGAGAGAATCTTTTAGGATCATCCAGGACAGTGAAAACATTTATTGTTAGAAGAATCTATTTGTGATAAAGTTGACATAGTAGTTTTACGTAGATATTTTTCTATATAGGTATATAGCATGTATAAAACTTTATTTGTTGATGATGAACGGCTAATTAGAGAAGGTATAAGTAATCTGATTGATTGGGAACGAATAACAGGTCAGGAATTGACACTTGCAGAGAATGCTAAAGTCGCGCTTAAATATTTGGAACATGAAAAATACGAAATTGTAATTAGCGATATTTATATGCAAGATATGAACGGAATTGAACTGGCAAAATGTATTAAAGAAAAATGGCCAGATGTTGTCGTTATATTATTGTCGGCATATGAGGATTTTGATTATGCCAGAAAAGCAATTGAGGCAGGTGTTTTTAAATATCTGTTAAAACCAGTGATTCCAGAAGAATTGGAAGATGCAGTGAATGAAGCGATTTCTCAAGTGAAAATCAATGAGGAAACAAAAAAAAGAATAGACCATTCTCAGGAAGTTTTGGAAGATTATCGACGTGAACTTAAAAAAAGTTTATGGAAAGATATTTTATCTGGAAATATGCGGAATGAAGATGAAATTCTTGAACGTTTCGAAAAAATGAACATGCCAAAAAATATATCGCCAATATATGTAGTTGTATATGAAACTGATGATGAGACTATGCTTTATCAAAATCAAGTGGCAATTGATAAGGTAGTATCCAGTTGTTTTGAAGGCTATATAGATACTGTTTTTATGGATGATTACATTGTAATTCTTTTAAAAAAGGAAAATGCAAAATCAGTATTATATGCGTTTGGTGATTTAGTAAAAGAAATGTTTCATTTTGAAGTGTATATGGGTGAGGAAAAAGTTGTTAAAGATTTATCAACGCTTCATATATCTGTTGAATCAGCAAAGTACAATATCCAGAAAAATAGAGCAAATAAAAAGGATGAACCAACACAAATTGTTCTTGCTGCTGTTGAAATGATTCGAAAAGAAATAGAAAATGTAGATTTTAATATTAATACGATTGCAAATGCGCTATATTTAACACCCGCATACTTTTCCAGAGTTTTTAAAAGAAAAATGGGGATGACCTGTAAGGATTTTATAAAAAATTATAGAATTGATTTAGCAAAGGAATTGCTTCAAAATACTGATTTAAGTATACAACAGATATCAGAAAAAACAGGATATGCAACAGTTTACTATTTTAGTCAGCAATTTAAGCAGGTAACAGGAGAAAGCCCAGGAAGTTTTAGAAAGAAAAGGCAAAAGTCTGATGTTTAGAACAATAAAAAGAAAGCTAATATTTGTGTTTTGTGTTGTATCTATTTTTTTTGTTTGTGTAAGTACGGTGATTTTTTATAAAGTTTTTACGAATCGTTTAATTTCGATTCAGCAAAATAATCAGAATATGCTATCACAGGCATTATGTACCTCGATAGAGTATTTTAGAGAAAAGTGTGAGACAACAATTAATATGTTACAAGAAGATGAAGAAATTCATTCATCTGTAGCACAATGGCTTTTGTTTGATGACGAGGAAACTTTGCAGAAATGTCTTCGAAAAAAAGTAAATGAATGGGACTTTATAAACAATATATTGATAATGAAAACATCTTACGAATATGTGGGAGCAAAGGAACTTGATCAAATTTCGCCGTATATGGTTGATCGAATCAGTACAGCTGAACGGTATGGGCAAAATTGTGTATGGGATTCCGGATACAGTCCAAACAGTTCCTTTGTTTTTCGTTGCTTCAACGTGCCGGAAACAGAGAAAAATCTTTATCTGTTTATTCAAATTGATAATGCAAATTTCCAAAGTTTTTTTAATCGTTTTAGACTGCAGAATGATCAGCGCTTTTCTCTAAAAGGAATCACAAATGGATTTGAAGTTACAGAACAGGGCTTTTATTATCAATATTATGATAAGTATTCTCAGTTGGTACACACACAAATAGATATTGATGATTGGCAGTTAAAAACTTGGAGTGAAAAAACAGCAGCAAGAATTGTTACAAAGGAATTTTGGGCTGAAATGATAACTATTTTTCTAGTTCTTATTCTGTTGATTATTTTATTAAGTGTTATCATATCAAAACAAGTTACGAAACCTATTAAGGAAATGCAAAAAGTTGCCAGACAGTATTCACTTGGAGCATTTGACGCAAAAGTTAGTGTTCATGGAAAAGATGAAATTGCTGAACTCGGAAATGTATTAAATAATATGTCGTCTCAGCTTCTTGAGTTAATAAGTAGTGTTACAGAAAAAGAACGACAAAGTAATTATCTCGAATTGCAGACCTTGATTTACCAAATTAATCCTCATTTTTTATATAATACATTGGACTCTATTAATATGCTCGCAAGAAAAAATGATGATATACAGGTTGCATTAATGGTTACAAATTTGTCACGCTTATTTCGACTGAGTTTGAATAGAGGACGTGATGTAATAACTGTCAGGGAAGAAATGATGCAAGTTACATATTATCTAAAAATACAAAAATTTCGTTTTGAAGAACAGTTGGATTGGAATATTAATTTTGATGATGAAATATTAGAATATCGAATGCTGAAATTTATTATGCAGCCATTGGTAGAAAATGCTATATATCATGGCATAAAGTCAAAAAATGAATATGGGAAACTGACAATTAGAGGATATAAAGATAAAAATATGCTTATATTCGTAATAGAAGATACAGGAAAAGGTATGGATGAAGATACTTTAACGAAACTATATCAGAAAATAAACGAAAAGAAGCGTGATGAAAAAGAAAACAGAGGATATGGTATTTGGAATGTCAACCAGAGAATAAAGTTATTTTATGGTGAACAATATGGTCTTCAGATTGATAGTATCGTAGATAAAGGAACATCTATATACATTAAAATACCAGCTGAAATATGAGTAAAAGAGGAAAAGCAGAAAACTGGCTTAGAAGAGTCGGGTTTCTGCTTTTTTTATAAAAATATAATATGATCTAAGTAGGAATTTTGTTATAATGATTCTAAGGAGGGCTAGTGAATTATAGCTTACAAAAGATAAAAACAGAGAAAAATACAGCAGACAAGTGGATAAGACACAAAGGATAAGAAAATGAACGGATAAAAAAGAGGTGTCTTATGACCAACACAAAACATGAAGATGCGATCATGAAAATGGGGTTTGGATATTTTCGTGACAGCATACTGAAGAGGCTGGGAGTAGAGTATGAGTTTGTTGCAGAAGAGCCGACAGAGTTAATAGAATTGCAGATCTACTCTATGTACATGGATTTTACTTTTCTGACAGTGGAAGGATTCTATGCCCATTTTGAATTCCAGACAACGGAAACGGACTGGAGAGACCTGCAGCGATTTGAAGCCTATGAGGCGGTGACAGCTCACAAAAAAGGAAAAAAGGTATTGACCTATGTGATTTATTCCGGAGGGATTACCAGTACGAAGACAGAACTGAACTGTGGATTTTATACATATAAGGTGCAGCCAATTTATCTGACGGATTATGATGCGGATAAACTGTTTCGGAAAATGCAGACAAAACTGGACCGGGAAGAAGCTCTAGATGACGAGGATTTAGCGGGTCTTGCGCTTGCCCCATTGATGTCCGGAAAGCGGAGTCGAAAGGAGAAGATAAAAGAGGCAATCTTATACGCGAAGCAGGGAGATACAGAGACGGCAGAAAAGACGATTGCGATTCTGTACACATTAGCGGATAAATTCCTCAAAGGTATGGAATTACAGGAAATCAAGGAGGTGGTAGCGATGACGCGACTTGGTCAGATGATTTA
>CAKRON010000002.1 GCA_934373455.1 uncultured Marvinbryantia sp. | reverse complement strand
CTCATCATTTTTTGACCACAAATTTACGACATTTACGACAAATCTGACACTGCTTTACAATACCAGACAAAATGACTAATACCCCGGAAAGCCTGTAAAACAAGCACTTATTGATTGTTTTGTGAACCAAGATTTTGTGAATGTTACAAATATTCCCCGAGCATCTGTGAAACGCATACCTGTATGGTGTCTATAATTCTTTCACAATTGCTCTTTCGCATTCCCGCTGCAATACCTACTGCCAGAAGTTCCTTCCTGCCTGGATTTCGTCCGTTTCCATCAACTGTGGTTGTATGTTCCCCGTAATACGTATTACTGTAAGTAAGGTCATATGCCGGGCTCAATCTCCATTGATCATTTATTTCGTCATATAAATATGTGAAGTTCTTTGAATGATCATCCCGGTTATGTGCAAACACATTAAAACACATGCGGCGGAACATATTCTCCACATCTTCTTTATTATCTCTGGTCAAAATCTTTGTGAGTTTCATCAAACTATGATAATCCAAACTTGGCTGTTCAAAATCCAGTTCCAGAAGTGCTGCTGCCGTCAGCATATGAAGTTTTTTTCCATCAGCCTCTCTATCGAATCGACTGATTCCAAAATACCCCTTACATATATCTGATGGAAAAAGTTTTGTTTCACTCATTGTAATGCCACATTGTCTTGCGCAGCAGGAATAATCGTACTCCATCTTTCCTGCATCTTTTCCATCTACATGCGCAGGAAATTTTATAATCCAGTCTTTTCGATCAATTGTCGTCATAATTTTGGGTCTGGCACCTCCACTGGTGCCACCAAGGCGATACAATTCATCCAGTTTATCTGAGTATTCTGTATTCAATATCTTCGCACACTCTTCTGCCAGTTCATCCAGATTCACAGGCTTTTGCTGCTCTGAAAAACTTTTTTCCGGATAATATGTCAATGCTCCCATTCCAGACTTTCCAACTATCGCCAATCGATCCAGAACTGTCAGCTCATCCAGGTTCTGTTTATGTTCTCGAAGTAATCGATTTAATAATAATCGTCCCCAGTTATCCGGAAGACTATCTGCAAAAACACCAAAAAGTCCATCAAAATAATCTTTGGTTGGAACAAATACTTGTTTTTTTAAAGGCAATGAAAATGGACTGATAGGGAAACCATTTTCCAGCCATTCTTCACAATATTGAAATGCTACTTTATAGTCAGCTGTCATTGCCAGTGTTCCTACATGTCTTTCATCATAGTATACCTGCAATGCATTATTTTGTCTCATTTATGACCTCCTGAATATCCCTGTAAGGTACCGTCGTAAAAAGATTTCTGATATCATCCGCTATATCTAATGCCATAGCGATCTTCGTGAGGGATATCAGCGAAATCTGCCCTGAAGTCTCAAATCTTTTAATCGAACCATAGCTCACCCCACTCATAGAAGCCAGCTTCTCCTGGGAGATAGAACGACGCTTCCTGATATTCCGCACTCTCTGTGCAAGTTTCTGATCAAGTTCCTCTGCTGTTTCCCATATAAAATTCTCCATATTGCCCTCCTTATTTGGATAATATTTTATCTAAAACAGTCAGTTTTCACTCAAATTAGATAATATATTATATATGATTATTTTATCATTTATACGCTCTTAATACAACTTTTTTAATTTAAGATAAAAAATAATGAGATCGCTATCCACGACCTCATCGTCTTCCTTTAAACATAAATCAGTTCTTTTAGAATGCCACTGGGGACAGTAAAAAAGTCACAAACACCGCCCCCTTATTCCCATCCACAGCCAGTTAAACAATATAAATTATTATACGTAAAATTTTGCTGTATTTTTTCATTCTCGTCTCTCCGTTCTTTTCTTTTTCTAAATTCATATTATATGAGTTTTTTCTCTGGAATTGCAAGGTCTTTTCTTTTTTGCTATAACAAATGCAACCCCAGGATCTGTTTGTTCTTTCTCACAGACACAGGATTGCATTTATTTTGCCATCATAATTTAAATTTTAACGTTTAAGCGAAGGAGCATGTTAATTCAAATATTCCCCAACCGGAGACGAATTGTATTGTTTCTTAATCTCAATCCTGATTTTCTTTAAAAAGACATATCCTACAAAACATGAAATGACTTCCGTAATCGGAAAAGCCCACCAGATCAATGTAACTCCCAGCTGACCATTTCTGACAAACAGCGAAAAAATTCCAGCCAGTGGCAGGATGATAATAAGCTGTCTCAAAAGCGAAATAACCAAGGATTCCACACCGGCATTCATTGCCTGATAAATGCCCTGATAAGCCACATTGATTCCGGCAAACAGGAAGCTGATTGAGATTACTCTCATCGCACTGATAAAATATTCTCTTGACTGTCCTGCATTAAACAGAGTGGCAAATGCGCCCGGGAAAATCTCTGTAATTGCAATTCCCAAAATCATTAATGCAATGATATAGGTCAGACCATATCTGATTCCATCCTGAATTCTCTTTTTACTTTTCATTCCATAAGCGAATGCGATAATCGGAGTAATTGCATCTCGCAGAC
Source organism: uncultured Marvinbryantia sp. (assembly GCA_934373455.1). GTDB lineage: Bacteria > Bacillota > Clostridia > Lachnospirales > Lachnospiraceae > Marvinbryantia. The sequence goes on along the minus strand of CAKRON010000002.1, from coordinate 65,692 downwards.
CAAAAGCAAGGAAGAGGACAAACTGCTGAACTTTATAGAACAATCCATAGGCTGTCTGTGCTGACGGATTAAACTTCAGAATCAGATTCATCACATAAACCATAACAGACATCAGCGCCTGAGCAATGATCGCCGGGAGTCCGATTGCATAGATTTCTTTTATAATGCCTGTATCTGGCTTCATGTATTTCATTCCATGCTCGAATTCCTTATTCAGTTTCATATGAAAGATAAGTAATAATACTGCGGATGCTACCTGACCAATTACTGTTGCGTAGGCTGCACCTTTCACTCCCATTTCCGGGCACGGTCCGATACCATAGATCATGATCGGATCGAGAATGATATTTACAACCGCACCTGTTACCTGTCCGATTGTAGAATAAAGAGAACGTCCGGTTGCCTGTAATAGCTTTTCAAACAACGAAAAGAAAATAATACCAAACGAAATCACGCAACATATTCTCAGATAACTGACTCCCATTTCGAGTACTTCTGCATCAACTGTCTGAGATGAAATATATGCTTTTACTCCAAAAATTCCAAACAACAGACAAACCACATAAATAATCACGCCCAAAAACAGACTGTTTCCTGCAACCTTCGCAGCTTTTTTACTGTTTCCCTGTCCAAGTGTCCTTGCAAGAAGGGCATTCGTTCCCACACCGGTTCCGACTCCCATCGCAACCATAAGCATCTGCACCGGAAATACCAGTGTCAGCGCATTTAATGCCGCTTCACTGCCCACTCTCATATTTCCTACAAATGCACTGTCCACAATGTTATAGACCGCCTGTAATGCCATGGATAAGATCATCGGGATTCCCATTTGGATCATCAGCTTATTCACCGGCATCTCCTTCATCTTGTTACTTTCTGCCATTTTGTTTCAACTCCTCTCTTTTTATGGCAATATTATATTTTAATAAATGAAAAACGAGCAGCCGGTAAACTGGATTTACGCTTACTTGCTACTCGTTTGTTGTAATTATATTTCCTGTTTTTCAAAAAGTCAAACAAAATTTACCACTGCTCCGCCAGCAGGAAATCAGCCAGATGAACAATCTTTATTCCATTCTCAATACCTCATCTTTGACAGTTGATTAGTTAAAAAAGTGCCACAATTCCTGTAAATACAAGGGGTGTGACACTTTTATCTGCATACACTAAATATAGTAATGTTTCATCTCCGCTTACTTTTTTTCTGAATTCCTTTCATTTTCCGTTTTGTTATGAATTGATAGTCCGTTCTGAATCCGCAGGTTTCATGGAGATCGTCAGTGATTTCCTGACGCTCATATACCGGCATGAAGCCCTGTTCTTCTATATCCGTAAATTTTATATCCTTTAAAGTACGAAGTAATTCTTCTGTGGTATAAGTCCCTTTCAAGGAGCGGTTTAATAACCGGAAATGTAACAGAGCAAGAAAGCAGGTAAGGAAATGGGCTTTAATCCGGTCTTCACGGTTTAAGTAAACGGGTCTGGCTTCAAAGTCTGTTTTCATAGTTCTGAAACAGTCTTCAATCTGCCATCTTCCTGTTCGATTTCAAAGTAGTAGTTTGTGCAATCATAATAAAGAATCCGCTCCTTTCTGTCACCATTATTTCGTATATCACTAAATATTACCATATAATAAAAATAGAAATTTGACAAAAAATAAAGCTATTTCAAGGCTTTGCGGTACTTTTTTGCATTTCAATGTGTCAAACTCCCGGAAATCTGTATATTGCAAGAAAAAAAAACATATGCTATAATGCCAATAGGCAAAATGAAATCAAGGTCCAGTTGTGGACGAAAAGCGAAAAACCCGGTGCTGCAACACCGGGTTTTTCTATTCCTAATTTTGGTGATGGAAAGGTTTGGATCCATAGGCTAGTTACCGACTATTGATCGCCGTCTAACCATTTGATGATGTAGTGGCAAGCTACACCAGCCGTAACGGCTACTAAAAATGAAATCAAGAAATCCACCTGCAGACACCCCCCTTTCTGCACCAGTCTAGGGGCGGTAACTTTGTTATTATAGCATAGACAATGTAAATTTTGCTATAAAAAAGAGACTACGGCTTTAATTGAGGACTGCATCATTAATCTGTTACATTTCCTATTCTTTTTTATTATTAAAAAGATGCGCTTACTCATTAAGACAGTCTGATTCAATTTCACTAATATCACGTTTAGGGCAAGTTCTGTATCCAAATGATCCGGCACGGTTCATAGGTAAGATAGCTGTTACCAAGGATGGGGAGGCGGCAGATATAAAGCAATATCTGAATGAAGATAAGATTGAGGAAGAAGCACAGTATGATGGTCTGTATGCAGTCTGTACAGATCTTTTAGATGACGATGTCAGTGATATTTTAAAAGTAAGTGAAAGCAGATGGCAGATTGAAGAATGCTTTCGTATTATGAAAACAGATTTTTCTGCAAAACCAGTTTATTTACAGGATGAAAACAGGATTAAAGCTCATTTTCTAATCTGTTTTCTCGCTCTAACAATCTATCGTTATCTTGAGAAAAAAATGAATTTACAATATACCTGCGAAGAATTATTGGACACTCTAAAGGCAATGAATTTTGCTGAAATACAGGAACAGGGATTCATACCGCTGTATAAACGCGAAAAGATTACAGATGATCTTCACGAAACCTGTGGTTTTAGAACAGACTACCAGTTCATAACCAAGAGTAAAATGAAGACTATTCAGAAGAAAAGTAAAGGAAAGGAATAAATTACTATACTTCAAAACAATGGCAAAAATCGCTGTAACCCAGTAAATACAAGGAATACAGCGATTTTTTCTTCTAACAACTGTCAAAGACAGAATTATATTTCCTGTTTTTCAAAAAGTCAAACAAAATTTACCACTGCTCCGCCAGCAGGAAATCAGCCAGATGAACAATCTTGATTCCATTCTCAATACCTGTGTCCATCTCATTTAATGTCACTACATATTTGGGATAATGGTCTCTTATTACCATCAGGTTTTCTACTTCTCGTTCTGAGTTCTGCGGAATCTGTACACATACCTGAACATATATCTTTTCATCTTGTCGAGTCGCTACAAAATCAATTTCTTTCGTCTCATTCTTTCCTACAAATACATCATATCCTCTACGTCTTAATTCGAGAAAGACAATATTTTCCATTGTTCCATCCAGCATTTTTCTGTTATATCCGAGCAGCGAGTACTTTAACGAGACATCTGCAAGATAATACCTTTCCTGTGTTTTCAGAATGTTTTTTCCCTGTAAATCATAACGGACACATGGATAAATAATAAAAGCCTGCTCCAACCATCGTAAATAATTATAAATGCTTTCAACAGATACTTTTCGATGCTCACTTTTTAAAAAATTTGAAATTGAATTTGCAGAAAATGTTTTTCCCACATTTTCAATAATATATTTCACCACCCGGTCGAACAGATCCTGCTTGTTGATTCGATGGCGTTTTACTATATCTCGTGATACAACTGTATAGTATATTCCATTTACAATCTGATATGCCTGCTGTGTCTCATAATCACCAAGAGCAATAATGGGAAACCCACCAAAACGAATATATTCCTCTAACAGTTCTTTATCTGACACTTTACTGTTCTTTTTAAACTCCATGTATTCTTTAAAGGAAAGAGTAAAAACAGGAATCTGTATATAACGTCCTGTTAGATAGGTTGATATTTCGCTGGACATTAATTTTGAGTTTGATCCTGTGATATAAATATCTGCCTTCCCATCTTCCAACAAAGTATTAATCGCTCTTTCCCAACCCGGAACCTCCTGAATCTCATCCAGCAACAAATAACAATGTTCTTTTTTTCCTATGGTTTCTATGAGTTCATCATACATTTGTTTAGCAGATATGTTTTCCGGTATATCCATATCTGTATATCGCTTTTCTATAATATTTTCTTCAGGAACACCACTTCTTACAAGTTCTTCCTTTAACATCTGAAGGATCGTCGATTTGCCACAACGTCGTACACCTGTCAATATCTTTACAAGCGGTTTATCTTTAAAGACTTTTATTTTTTCCATGTAATCAGGTCTATAAATCATCAAATTTTCTCCTTCACAATTAATTAATTTTATTACTATTCTATTAGGATAACCAAATTATTAGCAAAAAACAAGAAGTTTTTAAGGTGTAACCTTAAAAACTTCTTGTTTTTCCAAACTTTTTCCGTATCATCATCAATCTTCTACTCTGGTTTGGTTTACCAAGTGCCACTTTATAATTCTGCTCTCTCATTTTTTCATTGTTTATCCATGCTGTCGGAATATCTGGAATATGTTTAATCAAATTCCATTATTCTGTAAATGTATAACGTACAAAAGAACCCTTATTATCTCCTGTTACTATTACGATATCACCACTTTCATTGCGTGTAGTTTCCAAAACCGGATATCTTCCATTTTCTTTTACATATGCTTCTGGACTGGCTGCTTCTGCTTCAATCAAAGTTTTTTTACTGTGCTTTTCTCCTCCACACGGGTTTATTTCTTCTATAAAGATTTCGTATTCATGCATATGTGGTTCCTCCTGAGTTTCATTTTATAGATTCAATTTTTATTATAAAACCAGTTAATTTTTATTTCAAAAGCAGTTTTTACCAAAATACACTTTCTGTTTTTAGACATTATTACTACTATACATTTACAATCATTCAAATCGAAATTGAAACAGAATCCTAAAAAGGGTTTACACTTTCGCGAAATGCCATTACAATAGTTACATAGTAATGTTTTATTACGAAAAACAAAAAGGATTTTCTTTTATGAAAAAACAATTGAATTATACAAAATTACTCTCGGAGACGCTGATCCTGACAGGTGCAATTCTGATCATTGCAGCTGCCGTATATTTTTTTCTGGTACCAAGTCATACTTCGGTAAGCAGTATTTCCGGACTCGGTATCGTTCTTTCAAATTTCGTGCCACTGCCGCTATCTGCAATCACCATGATCCTTAATGTGGTGCTTCTGATCATTGGATTTATCACCTGCGGTAAAGAATTTGGAGTAAAAACAGTCTATACCAGTATCATGCTCCCAATATTTCTTGGACTACTCGAAAAAATCTTTCCGAACTTTGGCTCTATGACCAACAGTCAGGAGCTGGATGTGCTCTGCTATGTTCTGGTTGTCAGTATTGGGCTCAGCATTCTTTTCAACCGCAATGCTTCTTCCGGTGGTCTGGATATCGTTGCCAAGATTATGAATAAATATCTGCATATGGATCTTGGCAAAGCAATGTCGCTTTCCGGCATGTGTGTTGCACTTTCTGCCGCACTTGTTTATGATAAAAAAACCGTTGTGCTAAGTATTCTCGGTACCTATTTCAATGGGATTGTACTTGATCATTTTATCTTCGACCACAACATCAAACGGCGCGTCTGCATTATCACCAAAAAAGAGGAAGAACTCCGACAGTTCATTCTTCATGAACTGCATAGCGGTGCTACTGTTTATGAAGCTTATGGAGCCTATAATATGCAGAAGCGAAGAGAAATTATCACCATTGTAGACAAGACAGAATACCAGCGGCTGATGGATTTTATCAACAGAGAGGATCCTCTGGCATTCATCACCGTATACAATGTATCTAATATGCGTTACCAGCCCAAAATATAAAGCATAGCTTTTCTGCGCAGGCAGTCAAGACCACCCGCTTAGCGGGTGGCTTGTTCTGCCCCTATAAGGGGCTATTACCTGCTTGCGCCCGGAAGGCGCACTGAAAGTCTGCCAACTGCACCACATTCACAGCTGCCCCTAAAGGGGCTTATTCAGTGCTTCCTTACTCCGGCGCAGCCCCAAAAGGGGCTTGCTGGTTTGCTTTGATTTCCTACTACCACTCCAAGTGGTTTATTTCTTGTTTTTCTTCACCGGCTCACCCGTAAACGGGTCGATATACTCTACTAACGACATTTGATCGTATTCTAAATCTTCTTTCAACTGATTCTGGATATACGCTTTGATCGCAGCTGTATTCTTTCCTACTGTATCTACATAATATCCACGACACCAGAAATGTCTATTTCCATACTTGTACTTTAAATTCGCATGCTTTTCAAATATCATTAACGAACTTTTTCCTTTTAAGTATCCCACTATTTCTGATACTGAATATTTGGGTGGAATCCTTACCAACATATGGATGTGATCACTGCAACATTCTGCTTCGATTATTTCTATCCCTTTTCTTCTGCATAAGGTTCCCAGTATTTGTCCTACATCTGCTTTAATATCTTTGTAGATTACCTGTCGACGATATTTTGGTGCAAAAACGATATGATACTTGCATTCCCATTTTGTATGAGCTAAACTATTTGTGTCCATTCTTAGGACCTCCTGTGCTATTTTATTTGTGGTTTTGCAGACCCACTTCTATGATAGCACAGGAGCTCATACTTATATCTAAAGATCTGCCCTCCCCCTGCATAGCAGGGGGTTTATTTTTACTGTGACACAAAAAAACAGACGCAAACCATATTTCTATGATTTGCGTCTGTTTCATTCAATTAAAACATTGTCAGAAGTACATAGAGCCAGTGTGCAGACATACCTGCAATTAATCCGCCGACTGTGTGGCTGATGATCGCTTTTCCTGTCATTTCCGGACATTTCAGAGAGTCCATCATCGCTACGTGAGTGGACAGATAACCTGACCAGCACATACACATAGCTGTAAATACTGCGATATCATTACCGGAAGCAAATCCTTCCGCAACCATCTTTGGAATTAAGCCAATCGCTGCACCAGCTGCTCCAAGTGCAGTAACCGGTACAGAAACACCTTTTGAGCTGGCAAAACCAAACAGCGGTCTAAGAATGAAATCAAGCTTTTCGCCTACCATTGGTAAGAAACCGATACCTTCGTATGCAGCACCTGTAAATGTTCCATCTGCAGATGCGCCATTTGTCAGCATCATAACAATGGTACAGATAATCAGGACACCAGGGATGATCGCCATACCCATATCTACGCCGGATTTTCCACCTTCCAGCATGGCACTCAAGAAGCGACCGCCGGCTGTTCCAGGACGAACGGCACGGTAATTCTGTAAATCTGTCATATTACCTGCATAATCATTAACACAATACTCTGTTGTACCATAATGTTTTGAAGTAAACATTAACATAATACGAACACTGACGATGGATCCGATAATTGCTCCAAGATTACCAACCAATGCAGCTTTTACAAAGCTTTCACCTGTCGGAGAAGCAATTCCCATCATAAATGTGGTAATAATCATACCCATACCAAAAGCGGTACCGATATTACACAATGCCGGTAACTGATATTTCTTGAAATAACGTTTGAATCCCTGGTCATCAGCCAATGTCAGAATAGCTGGGTTATCAGATAAATAAGTTGCAAAAACACCTATAATACTTGCTCCAGGGAGTCCATAAAGTGGTCTCATCAATGGAGAAATAATCTTGTTCATAACTGCCACAATTCCGAATTCTGTCAGTAACGCAGCAATCGCACCTGCCAGAACCGCAATAGACATAATATAGAAACAAGTATTCAGCAAGAGGTCAAATGCTGTATTCATCAGAGTGTTCATCATATTAATAACACCCATTTTGCTTCCCATCCAACCGAAGAAAATAAGGAACACTGCCATAAAAATAAATGGTTCCACACTCATTACTTTCTTCATCGGAGTGACTAAAGCAGCAGAATTGATAGTTTTCGTGGTTTTTTCTGCTTTAAGTTTTTTATTCTTTTTTAAGCCTTGTGTTAATTCCATGGTAATTACCCTTTCTGTTGCATCTACACGATAATTACATCGTGAATATTTTCATTATTGTGAATTTTTCACCTTAATAAACATCTCGTTTAAGTGAATCATTCCGCTTAATTTTTATGGGATTTTTTCATAGGATTTTACGATCGTGCAGGCCAAATTCCCTTTAGAATCCCAATAAATTCGTATAAAAAAATACGATTGACGTCCTCGTAATCGTATTGTATCATCAACATATAAATGAATCAAATTCATAGATTTCATGAAATTATTGAAAAATTTTCATGGCAAGGAGGAACAGTATGGAAATACGACAAATTCATACATTTGTACAGGTAGCGCGCCTGGGAAGTTTTTCAAAAGCAGCAGAAATGCTCGGATATTCTCAATCAGCAGTTACTGTTCAGATACGACTGCTGGAGAACGAACTGGAAACGAAACTTTTTGACCGTATGGGGAAGAAAATCAGCCTGACCCCTCAGGGGACTCAATTTTATGAGCATTGTAACCGTATTCTTTACGAACTGGAATGGATCATGCTGTCAATGAAGACAAATCAAGAATTAAAGGATTCTCTTCATATAGGAACCATTGCATCCTTATGCACTGTAAAGTTCCCTTCTCTTCTTGATAAATTTCATTCTCTTTATCCAAAAGTCAACATCAAAATTACATTGGATGCTCCTGAAAAACTGATTCAAATGATGGAACACAATGAATTGGATCTCATCTACATACTGGATGAACCAAGATGGAAACGAGACTGGATAAAGGTTATAGAGGAAGAAGAACCAATCGTGTTTGTTTCCAGTGCCAATTCGCCGCTGGCAAGCAGAAAAGATCTCATGCTTCAGGATATTCTGGATGAACCTTTTTTCCTTACCGAAAAAAATTCGAATTACAGACAGGCTCTGGATCAGCAGCTGGCTATGAAGGCCCGTCCTCTTAGGCCGATTCTGGAGATTTATGATACCGAATTTATCATCAAAATGATGAAACAGCACAATGGTCTTTCTTTTCTCCCTTATTTTGCAGTGGAGAAATTTATTCAAAATGGTGATCTTGCAATGCTGGATATAAAAGAGATTGAAATCTCCATGTACAGACAGATCTTTTACCACAAAGATAAGTTCTGTACCAGAGAAATGAAAGAGTTTATCCGCCTCGTAAAAGAATCAGAAAACGACCATTCCCAGGTGATACAATAGCTCTCGAAGTGATTGACAATCACTGTATTTCTGTTACTATTGTATGAGGTGATACTTCATATATGATAGAAAGGATCAAATATACTATGTTTCAAATTTTTGTTGACTCCGCAGCCAATCTTCCGGCTGTCATTGCAAAGCAGTATAACATCAACGTTATCTCTTTTGTCAATCTGGTTTCCGGCAAAGAGATTACCTGCTATAATCCGGATCTTTCACCTGAAGAAGAACGTGAAAAGGGTTCCGAATACTATAACGCCATGCGCAAAGGCTGTGAAATCAAAACCGGTCTGATCAGCATTGCAACTTTTAAAGAAAAATTTCAAAAAGCATTGCAGGACGGTCAGGATGTCCTGTACTTCTCCTTAAGTAAAAATATCAGTGGAACTTATAATTCTGCAAGATTAGCCGCAGAAGATTTATTGGACAATAACGCAAATGGTCATAAAATACGATTAATTGATTCTCTTAATGCTTCTCTTGCACAGGGAATCCTTGCCATATATGCTAGCCTCATGCGCGATAAAGGTATGGCTGTCGATGAAGTTGCAGATTTTCTGGAATCCTGTGTTGGAAAAATGAATGGCATCTTTACTGTGGGAGATCTCAAATATCTCTCTCATACAGGACGAATCAAAGGAAGTGTAGCCGCTATTGGAAATGTTCTGAGAATTAAACCTATCCTGAAAGGCGACAAAGATGGCTACATCGTCTCTTATAAAAATGTCCGTGGCCGCAAATCTGCATTAAACACTCTGATTGATCTGGTTTGTGACAACATCATACATCCAGAGCAGCAAATTATCGGCATTGCCCATGCAGACGCTTATGAAGATTCTCTTTATATTATGAAGAAAATACAGGAAAAAATCAAAGTACGTGATTTCATCAATACCTCGTATGACTTCTGTACCGGAAGTCATGTCGGTCCTGATACCATTGCACTTTTCTTCATTGGGAAAGACAGAGAACTTGCTTGTACAGAGTGAAAAACAGGGAGCATATCATAATGACTGATCTGTCATTGATATGCTCCCTTATTTATCTCAATCGAGACATCTATTTCTGTGGCAGGAAGCCTTTGCTCGTTTTCACGATGACTTTATCAAATACCATAAATATAGACGGCAATACAAAGATTACTACCACCATACTGATCAGTGCGCCTCTTGCCATCAGGATACACGGTGTGCCGTTGTGATGGCATCATATTTATTTGCACCGTGATTCCGCTCTCTCTTATAGCGGGTTGTCATAAGGATTGCATAGTCTACTGTGGATCCCAGCTGAATGGTTCCGATTACAATAGATGCTACAAACGGCAGCTTTGTTCACGTATAATATGGTATTCCCATATTAACGAAAATTGCAAATTCAATCACTCCTACCAAGATAAATGGCAGTGAAACAGATTTAAACAACAGCATGATGATTACAAAAATAATTCCAATGGATACTGCACTGACATGCTTGAAATCTGTATCGGTAATATCAATCAAGTCTGCGGTCAAAGGTCCTTCTCCAATCAGCATACCGTTCTCATCATAATTATGTAAAATGGTATTCAGTTCTTTAATCTGATCATTCAGCTCATCTGTTGCCACTTTATATTCGGAATTTGCCAGGATCAGCTGGTACTTATCGTTTTTCAGCGCACTGGTCACGGAATTTGGAATCATACTTTTCGGTATTGTAGGCCCAATCACGGAATCCAATCCAAGTGCCCACTTAATTCCGTCGACCTTTTCCATCTCACTGAGCATTCTTCCTGCATCCGCGCCATCGATGGCACTATCTGCAAGAATCATAGCCGGAAGGATCGTTACACAGGCAACTACACCAAGAACGACACCTTTGACCATTACAATACCAATATCCATTCCAAGTGTAAAAGACATGAAGCACAGTGCAATAAATCCGGCTATTGTTGTAACAGAACTTCCGATCACAGATGAAAATGTCTGTGATATCGCATGTGCCATGGCACGTTGTTTGTCTCCATCGTGCCATCTGAAGAAGTTCCCTCATCAAAGAAAATCGCCATCATCGTTCCGGTATCTGAATTAAATGCATTGTACAGTTTCTTTGGAAGCATGTTCTTCGGTATGCTGATGTCCGCAAGAGAATCATACCAGATCACCTGTTTTACATGATCCACTTCTTCGATCTTCTTTTTCAGCTTCGACACGTCTTTATCTTCCATGCCATCCACTATGAACATAGAAAAAGCTCCTGTTCCAAAGTCATTTACCAAGATATCCTGACCTATCATCGTCTCGATATCACCCGGCAGATACGTCAATACATCATAGCTCTTTCACTTCCTTCTTCCAGTTATCGTTTGACCTTTGATCATCCGTAATTCTATCTGCACTACGTATGTTAATTGTATATCAATTTTTCCATTTTCAACAATAGACAAACACCCCCGCTTTGCTAAAAATAAGGACAATTATGTGTATTTTGTCTAATAAACAACTGACAGAATACACATAATTGTCCATTTTTTACTTCTTTGATATTTTTTCTTGTCACATAATACTTAAAATAACATTTGCCACCCCGCACAAAACCATTGCCAATATAGGATTTACTTTGAATTTTCGAAGTAATATCAGCGCAATTCCAAAGAACAGAATCATGGAAACGCATATATTCTGACGGATAAAAGTGACAGTCCCATCTAAGAAAAAAGCTGATATCAAAATAGTAATTCCAGCCTTTGCGATCATCGCTACGACTGCCGGGCGAAGCGATGCCAACGTGCCTTGAAGCAGTGACATATTTCGATATTTCATGTAAACATATGCAAGTAAGGTTACCACGATGCAAGATGGAAGAATACATCCAAATGTGGCAATTACAGCACCTAAAATCCCCGCTATCTGTGTTCCTACAAACGTTGCTGCATTTATTGCAATTGGTCCCGGTGTCATTTCAGCAATTGTTATCAGATTCGTAAATTCCGTCATAGTAAGCCAGCTATGCGAATTCACTACCTGTTCCTGTATCAGTGGCATTGCCGCATATCCACCTCCGAAACTTAAAGCCCCAACCTGAAGGAAACTCAAAAAAAGCTGAATATATATCATTTTCCTTTTCCTCCTTTTACAATCGTCCGTGCCATTCCAAATACAGCAACTGCAAGTATAATATAGATTATATTTATATTCAGGAAATAGCTGAGACAAAAGCTGATGATCATGATTGCCACATTTACCCAATCTTTTGACTTCACCACATTTTTTCCCATATCATACACAACAGACATAATCACTGCTCCAACCCCTGCTGTCATTCCTTTTAACAATGCTGCAATATAATAGTTCGAACAAAATGCATCATAAAATACTGAAATAACAGATAAAATCACCATTGGTGGAATAATTGCCCCTAAAACCGATACCAGCATTCCCGGAATGCCAGCCAGCTTATAGCCTACAATAATTGCTCCGTTTACGGCTATCGCTCCCGGTGAGGACTGGGCAATTGCAACCAGATCCAGCATTTCATCTTCCTCAATCCAATGATACTGATCTACAAATTTTTCTTTTAACAAGGTGACAATTACATAACCGCCACCAAAAGTAAACGTACTCAGATACAGACATGCGAAAAACAATTTTCGTAGTACATATCCCATATTCTTTTGTTTTTCTTCCATTTTGCTTCTCCTATCTGTCATAAATTCATTTCAGAGCAGTCGACAACATTTGCATGTGCATGCTGTACTAGAGTATATCATATGATAATCTTGTAATCCATATCTCTATTTGCTAACTTTTCAACTATCATTCCAAATTTAAACAAAAAAGGACGAAGTTTTTGACTGTAAAAGTCTTTAAACTTCGTCCAAAACAGATTTATTTTACAAGATATCCGCCATCTACCGGAATGATGGCACCACCCAGATAGTCGCTGGCATGAGATGCAAGGAAGATGCAGGCCCCTTTCATATCATCCCCTGTTCCCCAGCGGTTTGCCGGAATACGTTCTGTAATCTGCTGATATCTTGGATTAGCCGGATCCAGCAGCGCTGCATTCATTTCAGTCGCCATATAACCTGGTGCGATGGCATTGACATTGACGCCTCTTGCGATCCAGTCATTGCTCAATTCTTTTGTCAGCTGTGTCACACCACCTTTTGCTGCTGTATAAGCCGGAACAGTCTGTCCACCAAACCATGATACCATAGATGCAATGTTAATGATTTTTCCGTAACCTTTTTTCAGCATAATCTTAGCTGCTTCCTGGCAGAGAATAAATACAGAATTTAAGTTTACATTTAAGACCTCATCCCACTCTTCAATTGGGAATACTTCTGCACTGTGGCGTCTCTGAATACCATGTGCATTTACAATAATATCCAGGTCTCCGCCAAGTGCTGCCACACAATCATTGAATCCCTGATATGTTCCTTCTCTCTTACTGAAATCTGCTTTCACACCATGACACTTAAATCCTTTGTCACAGAAGCTTTTTGCTACATCATATACTTTGTCAGAGGTTCCTACAATGGCTACTTCACATCCGGCTTCCATCAAGCCTTCTGCCATACCATATCCCAGACCTCTGGTACCACCTGTTACAATTGCCTTTTTTCCTTCAATGTTAAATAAATCCATGTTCTTCATTCTCCTTTCTCAATTTTAGTCAAATAAGATAACCATTTTCTTTGCTTCTTCTGTCGGATGATCCATCAAATTAAATACTTTGTCGATCTCGCTGAATTTAATAAATGTAGTTGCAATACCTTCTGTAATGTATTCTCCCTTTTCCATTCTTGCAATCGTTGGCTCAAATGCATTCTGAGACATTCTGGAACCAATGATATCAATCTCTCTCTGATTAATCATTGCCTGCGTAATCTGTTCTGGTGCTGTACAGAATCCCATCGGCACCATACGTGCTGCATTACAGAGAATGCCTGGCTGCATACACATAGTCAGTGATCCCGGGAAGCAGGCAGAATCAAATGCAACTGTACATCCATGACCTTCTGTGATCTTCTGTACTTCTGCCACTACGTCCTGTGTCTTAGAATTAATCACATAATCTGCGCCGTATCCTTTTGCACGTTCCAGAGAGGAATCACTGATATCACAACAGATAACTGTCTTACAGCCTTTTGCTTTACAGCTCTGTAAAATAATAGATCCAATCGTTCCGGTTCCCAGAATAAATACTACATCATCTTCTACCACACGACCACGTCCTGTACAATGAGAACCAATTGCAAATGGTTCTACCAGAGCTGCATCTTCCCATTTTACAGAATCAGAAATCTTATATACTTCTTTTCCAGGTGCAGTGAAATATTCTCTCCAGCCGCCATCAGCTCCTGAACCTCTTACCTTTACATGTTCGCACACATTTTTTCTGCCGTGAGTACACTGATAACAGGTTCCGCAGGAGGAAAGCAAATCAACGATTACATGATCGCCTACTTTTACATTCGTTACGTTCTTTCCGACTTTTGCCACAATACCTGCATTTTCATGTCCCGGAATACGTGGATAGGTAGAGCATGGATTGGAGCCATGATAGATATGATGGTCACTTCCGCAAACACCGGCTGATTTCATCTGAATCAGTACTTCATCTTCATTTGCCAGTTCCGGTACCGGAACTTCACGTACTTCATATTTATGTGGTTCTACTACTACGACTTCTTTCATCATTTCTTTCATTTTTCTACTCCTTTATGATATAAGGGCAGGTGCCCGACCTGTCGCCGGGCGCACTGTCAGTTAATGGTTCTCTGATGTATTTATCCAATAATAGATGGCAGTAACAGGGAAATACCAGGAATCAGTGCAAAGAGGATTCCGCAGAAGATCTCCACTGCCACGAATGGAATCAGGTGTTTGGATACCTGACCTACCGGCTGTTTACTGATACCGCAGGCTACAAACATACAAGTTCCGAAAGGTGGTGTTGCCTGTCCCATAGCCAGCAGGAATACGAATACCAGACCAAACTGTACTGGATTGATACCAAATGCCGCTGCGATTGGTGCCAGGATTGGGCCAAGGATCAGGTTGGTTGCTCCGACTTCCAGGAACATACCGCAGATGGTCAGCAGAACGATGATAATTGCCCAGAACATATATTTATTAGATACAAATGCCAGCATGAAGTTGGTCACTGCCTGTGGAATCTGATAGTAAGAAATCAGCCATCCAAACATCTGCGCGGTTACAACCAGGATCATCAGGTTGGCTGTTCCTTCTGCTGTGTTTTCAATGATTTCCCAGATACTCTTCATACTGATCTCACGGTAAACTGCCAGACACACGATCAGTCCGTATACAACTGCTACTACGGCAGATTCGGTTGGTGTAAAGATTCCAGCATAAATACCGCCCAGGATGATGATTGGCATAATCAGTGCCCATACCGCATCTTTAAAGGATACCAGGAATCTCTTGAAAGAGAATTTGTCGGATTTTGGAAAGTTACATTTTTTTGCCTTGTAATATGCATATACACAAAGTCCGATACTGCAGACTACTCCAGGAAGGATACCTGCCATCAGGAGGGCTCCTACGTCTGTTCCTGTAATATTACCATAAATAACCAGAACGATACTAGGTGGAATTACAATACCAAGGGTTCCGCCGATTGCCTGAACAGCTGCTGCATAAGATTCCGGATATCCACGTTTTACCATTTCCGGATACATCAGACCACCGATCGCTGCTGTAGTTGCTACGGAAGATCCTGAAATTGCTGCGAAGAATGTACAAGCTACAATGGATACCAGAGAAATCCCACCGGAAATCCATCCAACCAGAGAGTCTGCAAAAGCTACCAGACGTTTGGAAAGGCCACCCTTTGACATGACATCTCCAGCCAGCATGAATGCCGGGATTGCCAGCATAGAAAAGCTGTTAGAGTTTGCAAAAATTCTCTGTGCGATAACAACAAAACTCAGTTTTGGATCAAGAAGGACTGCTACTACACAGGAGAGTCCCAGCGCCCATGTGATTTCCAGACCACAGGCCATGGCTACCAGAAGGACAACGATTAATGCGATTGCTGCAGTTTCCATTATTTTTCCTCCTTTGCTTTTCCGAATTCTTCCCAGGTGTCTACGATCAGTGCCAGGAAGTTCATGACAAATCCTACAAATACGATTCCGTACAGGATGCTCATTGGGATTCCCATTGCCGGGCTGATCTGATATCCCCCGATCTCGATCAGTTTAAATCCGCTGTACATGAAAACAAAACTGACATAAATTGCAATTGCTTTGCGGATCATATCTAAAACATATCTTGCTTTTCCTTTCAGATAACCATCAATAATCTCAATTTTTACAAACAGATGGTCTGTAGATGCCAGATTGATACCAAGAGCAATCACTGCCACAAATAAGTATCGGGACAACTCTTCTGACCAGGTCAGACTTTTGAAAATAACAAAACGGCAAAATGTCTGTAAAAATACCACACCAATCATTAACAGAAGGCCTGCTCCCAGGATTGCCTTGTTTGCCCGCTGTACTTTTTTAAATCCCGCTGCAAATTTTTCCATAACCTACCTCCTATTCTGTCACTGCAAGTGCACGGATTTCAGAAATAATATCACCATACTCTTCTTCCCACTGTGCATACAGATCCGCTGCTTTGTCAATAAACTGCTGTTTGTCCGGACGCGTTACTGTCATGCCCTGTTCTTCCAGTTCTCCCACTGCATCTGCATCCATGGAGCGGCTCAGTTCACGTTCACTTAAACTGCATTCTTCCATCACATCTGTAAATATCTGCTTTGTTTCATCATCAAAGGATGCCCATGTAGTCGGACTCATTACCAAAAATACTGTAGAATATGCATGTTCTGTTAACGCCAGATGATTATTTACCTGCGCTACATTATTTGTAAGAATAACCGTTGCAGGGTTTTCCTGTCCATCCAAAGCTCCCTGCTGAAGTGCTGTATAAGCTTCACCCCAGGACATTGGAGTCGCATCTGCACCCATCGCTTTCCAGAATGCAATATGTACCTGATTCTCCATTGTACGGATCTTTAATCCCTGCACATCCTCTACAGAATTAATATCCTTCTTGCTGTTTGTCAGATTACGGAAGCCTGATTCCCAAATTCCCAGGCCATACAGCTGTACTCCCGAAAGTTTTTCCAGGAAACGATCCCCTATGTCTCCCAGGAATACAGCATCTGCCTGCTCTGTGGAAGTAATCAGATATGGTACATCCAGTGCCTGAAAGTCACTGATGAAATTGCCGATTGTTGACTGGTTCACGACTGCAATATCAATCGTTCCCATCTGACAGCCTTCGATAGTATCAATCTCAGCTCCCAGCTGTCCATTATGATATGTCTCAATTTTATATTTTCCATTTGTCGCTTCATAGATCCGCTCTGCAAACAGATCCATGGATTGTCCAATGGCTCCAGTCTGTGATGACGTCTGTGCCATACGCAGTGTAATGGTTCCATCGGTATCTGTATTACGCTGATTATCTTTGTAAATACTCAATCCACCCAATACTACTGCTGCTGCAAGAATTCCAACTGCAGCCATAGTTGATGCTTTTTTACTCATTCCTTCTCTCCTTTTCTCTTTCTTATGGTGTTACCAGTGCTCCGTCACGGCTTCTGGTCTGTGTCCATGTAGTCACGGTATTTTCACATGGATACTTTGCTGCTTCTTTTTCATCAATGTCTACACCAAGACCTGGTTTGTCATTGGCATATACATAACCATCCTTGTATTCCGGCATACCAGGGAAGACTTCCAGAAGTGCACCATGCGGTCCTTTCAGTTCCTGAATAACGAAGTTTGGAGGTTCGATTCCGGACCATTCCTGTACTCCGAAATTCTGAGCTGCCAGGTCAATGTGAATGTTAGCTGCATGCGCCAGAGGGGACATATCGCCCGGTCCATGCCATGCTGTTCTCACTCCAAACTGTTCTGCAAAAATCTGAAGCTTTCTTGCCGGTGTGATTCCACCAACCTGACTGATATGTACACGAATGAAATCAATCAGCTGCTCTGCGATGATGTTTCTCCATTCATATGGATTATTGAATAACTCTCCCTGCGCAATCGGTATACTTGTCTGCTGACGTAAATTACGAAGCCAGCCAAGCTGTTCCAGAGAGACCGGATCTTCCAGGAAAAACAGATCATATGGCTCCAGTCCTTTTGCCAGCGCCACTGCATCTGCCGGTGCGATTCTCTCATGTACATCGTGTACCAGCTGCATTTCGTATCCGATCTTAGAACGGATCTGTTCAAATAAATGAATGGTATCACGGATATATTTCTTTGCATCCAGATACATACCATCATGTGCTCCCACCGGTGCAGTCTTCGGTGTCTGACCATAAGGTGCACCGCCGTATCCTCCGCACTGACATCTCAGATGAGTAATCCCCATTTCCTGATACATCTGGATATTTTCACAGATCTCATTGATATCCTTTCCATCTACATGACGGTAAACCGGAATACCTTCCCTGACTTTTCCACCAAACAACTGATAAACCGGCATGCCTGCCATTTTTCCTTTGATATCCCATAATGCCATGTCAATTCCTGAGATAGCATTATTCTCAATCGGACCGTTTCTCCAATAGCCATTCTGGTGCATCAGCTGCCAGGTCTCCTCAATGTTCTCCACCGGTCTTCCCACCAGAAGAGGCTTCATATATTCTTCAATCAAATGCTTCACTGTCAGATGACGGTAAGCAAATGTTGCACATCCAAGTCCATAGAGTCCCGGCTGATTTGTCTCTACTTTTACTACAACCAGATTAATTCCCTCCGGTGCCGTGCAGATAACACGAATATCTTTAATTGTTACAGACATTTTGCATTCCTCCCTTTCTTTCACTGTCTTATTTACAATTCAAGAATGCCTCAACACTCTTGCTGTACACTTGTATGTTGTTCAAACTTGTTACTCATCATACAAGTTGATTTGAATATTTAGGGTGCCGATTATGACACCCATTTTTATTTTTTTCCGGTAATATTCAATGTTCTCATGGATTTGCCAAGATGTTCTTCCATACAATCATGCGCCTTCTGCGCATCTCTGTTTCGAAAAGCCTCCAGTATGAGTGAATGGTAATGCAGTCCATTATTGTACCCAAACAATTCATTCATCTGCTCATGATTCTTTCTGGATTCCAAAAAAACTTTATGCAGACTTTTCTCCAACAAAGTATTACCTGATGTACGGCTGATCACTTCATGAAACTTCAAATCTGCTCTTACGAACCTCGCTCTGTCTCCCTGATACTGCTTCATCTGATCCAGATAAGTTTCCAGTGCGGCAATTGTCTTCTCCTCGCAGTTCTCCACTGCCAGTATACATGCCCCAGGCTCCAGTATTTTACGAAATTCCAATACCTTGTAGATATCCATACAGTCTTCAGAAGTAATCTTGTACTCAGCTTCATCCCAGTTCTCTACCTGATCATTGATCAGAAAAGTGCCTTTACCCTGATAACTTTTCAGAACTCCAATCCCAATCAAATACTGCAATCCGGTACGAATACTGGAACGACTGACGCCAAGCTCTGATACCATCTGGTTCTCAGAAGGGATCTTCTCCCCCACTTTCCATGCACCTGATTCAATATTTTCCTTTAAATACTCTACAACCTGATCGGTAATATTGACTGTTCTGATTTTCATAATACCTGCTTTCTGTTTTAAGAATGTCCTTCTAACTTGTCGGACAACTTATAATTTCATTATAGCCAATTATTTCTATTTGTCAATATGTTTTTTCTATTTATACACTATGCGCAGTCTATGACTTTCGAATGTTTCCCTTTCGTATATGTTCCTGAATCAGCAAGTCTGTCACTTCGTACAGCTTTTCTGATCCGGCTTTTGTCTTACCCTGTCTTCCATAGACTTGTTTTTCTGTGACACCATGCTCTCTCCAATCGCCTCCGTCATTACTGCAATTCAGCAGCAACGGCTGCAGATTATCCATTGCTTTGGCAAATTTTGCTTCCGCACTCTCACATTCCTCAAATTCATCGAACAAACTCTGCAGTTGTTCTTTCTGATCCTCCGGCAGTAAAGAATAAATTCTTTCTTTTGCCGCATCTTCCCTCGCTTTCTGAGTTTTCAATCCTGCTTCATCATAAGCATAGGTATCACCTGCATCAATCTCTACTACATCATGAATCAGACACATCAGCATTACTTTTGCGATGTCTACAGATTCATTTGCATATTCCTGTAGCAGGTACGCCATAATTGCCATATGCCAGGCGTGCTCCGCATCATTTTCCCTTCTTCCGTGACCGGAAAGATGGGTTTGTCTCAGAATATTTTTTTCTTTATCAATTTCCAGAATAAAATCCAGCTGCTTCTTTAAACGTTCATCCATGACCATAAATTTCCTTAATAAGTAAAAATATTTTTCTTCTATTATACACTATACCCCCATAAAATCCAATCATCTTCCTATTTATGCCTCTCACCTTCTTCTTGACAAATAACAACATCTTTTCATATAATTACCATTGTTAATTATTGATGGTAATTACATGAAAGAGGTACTTTTATGACGATTGAATTATTAAAGCAAATGATGGATGCCTGTTATCAGGCGAAGCGTATCCGGGATATGCTCCCACCGCTTCCGAAAGGTGTTACTTCTTCTCATATTCAGTATCTGGATGTGATTGAAGCACTACAGGCACAAGGTATACAGGTTAAAATCTCTGATATCAGTGATAAACTGGGGCTGCCAAGACCGGGCATAACCAGAACTGTTAAAGAAATGGAACAGAAAGGATACCTGAAGAAGATAACCTCTTCGGAAGATGCACGAGTGACTTATCTGACGCTTACCGATAGTGGAAAGCAGCTGTCTCAGAAATATAATCAACAATGTTTTGAGATTCTTTCTTCTTATATGGCAGATATTCCGGAAAGTGATATTCAATGTACCATCCGAACCATCGAACATTTTTATGAAATTATGTGTGAAAGGAGAATTTATCTTGACAAGTGAAAAAAATGATTTTACACAGGGAAGTATTCTGAAGAAACTTTCCCTCTTTATGCTCCCGATCCTGGGTGCTCTGGTATTGCAGGCCGCTTATGGTGCCGTGGATCTTCTGGTAGTCGGACGATTTGGTTCCACTTCCGGACTGTCTGCAGTATCTACCGGCAGCCAGGTTCTGAATCTGGTTACTTTTGTCGTTACTCAATTTGCCACCGGCATCACCGTTCTGATTGCCCGCTATCTCGGAGAAAAAAGATCGGAACAAATTGGTTCTGTTATTGGCGGAGGAGCAGTTGTTTTTACTGTTATTTCTGCTATACTGTTTATCATAATGGTCTTTCTCGCCCACCCTATTTCTGTTCTGATGCAGGCGCCTGCAGAAGCCATTGATCTTACCACCAGCTATGTCCGGATCTGCGGAGGCGGTATTTTCTTTATCGTTGCTTATAATCTGCTCTCTGCGATCTTCCGTGGACTGGGGGACAGCAAATCACCACTGCTCTTTGTTCTGGTAGCCTGCATTGTGAATATCTTCGGAGATCTGATCCTGGTTGCCGGATTTCATCTTGATGCCGCCGGTGCTGCGATCGCTACCGTATTCGCTCAGGCTGTCAGCGTGGTATGTGCTATTTTATTGCTGCTGAAAAAGCATCTGCCTTTTTCTATACGTAAATCAGACTTTCGCATCAACGCGCAGTGCCGTAAGTTTCTCGGAATCGGACTGCCTCTTGCTCTGCAGGAATTCCTGACGCAGATGTCTTTCCTGGCTCTGTGTGCTTTCGTCAACCGTCTTGGTCTGGAAGCCTCTTCCGGTTACGGTGTTGGCTGCAAAATCGTAAATTTTGCCATGCTGATTCCAAGCTCGCTGATGCAGTCGATGGCATCTTTTGTCTCTCAGAATGTTGGAGCCAATAATCACAAACGTGCCAGACATTCTATGTTCACCGGCATCGGAATTGGTCTGGTGTTTGGATGTATCGTCTTTGTCCTCGTACTTCTGAAAGGTGATCTGCTGGCAGGCTTCTTCTCCACTGATCCATCTGTCATTCAGAATGGATTTGCTTATCTGAAAGGTTTTGCACCGGAAACGATCCTCACTGCTGTCATGTTCAGCATGGTTGGTTATTTTAATGGAAATAATCAGACTGTCTGGGTTATGATTCAGGGGCTGATTCAGACCTTGATGGTAAGACTGCCAATGTCTTATTATATGAGTATTCAGCCTGATGCCAGCCTGACCAAAATCGGATTTGCTGCACCTGCTTCTACCGCTGTAGGAATTATACTGAATACATTATTTTTTATTTACTTCACAAAGAAAAACAAAGAGACTTCCTCTTTGTCATAAGAAAGGATTTTTATGCTTCCGTTTTTTATTATTTGTCCACTTACTTTTCTCGCTGGTCTGGTAGATTCTATTGCCGGAGGCGGCGGCTTGATTTCCCTGCCTGCTTTTCTGCTCGCAGGACTTCCGCCTCACAATGCACTGGCCACGAACAAATTATCTTCATCCATTGGAACTACCGCATCCACCATACGATATTGTAAAAATGGATATTTTGACAAACTGATCATCCTTCCGAGCATCCTAAGTGCACTGACTGGTTCTGTCTGCGGTGCCCATCTGGCTATGCTGACCAGTGATGGAATTCTAAAAAAAGTCATGCTGATCGTTCTTCCAATTGTCGCTTTCTGCGTACTCACAGACAAAAAAGAATCCAGTCAGGATCATACGTTTTCTGTACGGAAACGTGTGCTCATTGTCTGTATCTCTTCTTTCCTGATCGGAATATATGACGGCTTTTACGGTCCCGGAACAGGTACTTTTCTGCTGCTTGCTCTGACACGTCTGGCTCATATGGATGTGCGTACAGCTTCCGGCAATGTGAAACTGATCAATCTGTCTTCCAACATTGCGGCATTGTTTACTTTTATACTTAATGGATATGTGTTGTTTGCTCCGGGACTGGCAGGCGCTGCATTCTGCCTCGCCGGTCATTATATCGGCAGTGGTCTGGTCATGAAAAACGGGACGAAGATCGTTCGCCCCATTATCATTGTTGTATTAATTTTGCTGTTTATAAAAGTGATTTCTAATACTTAAAGACTGGTCTTCCATCCTCTCCCCATGTGAGTTTCATCAGCATCGCATGACGATTTGGATTATATAATGGATTGCCTTCTATCTTTTCTTCCGTTCTGGCATGATATACCATAATCGGATTTCCCTGCTCATCTTCTGTAAAGGAATTGTGTCCCGGTCCATAGATGCCTTTTTCTGCATTGGTCTCTAATACCGGGTAACGTTCCTTTTTCCACATAGCAGGATCCAACAGGTCGGCATCTTCCGATATACTTAACATACCCATACAATATGCTGCACCTGTTTCCGAAGCAGAATATGTCATATAAATCTTTCCATCGTGATGTATGACAGCCGGACCTTCATTTACCCAAAAACCAATTCTTTCCCAGTCATAATCCGGTGTTGTCAACAATACCTGCACTGTTTTCAACTTACAGGGATTTTCCATTTCAGCAATATAGAGATTTGAAATCTGTTTTCCAACTCCTACTTTTTCTGCCCATATATAATAGTGTTTTCCACGATTTTCAAATACCGTACCATCCAGTGAGAATGCCTCAAATGAAAATTCATCATCTTCTGCCCGGCTCATTTTACCTTTTTCCACCCAGTTCCCTGTCATAGGATCCTGATCTGCACATTCCAGAATATAAGGTCTGATCGCCCAAACATCATCTATATCGCCACCGGCATAATAGATGTACCACTTGCCATCCAGATAATGCAGCTCCGGTGCCCAGATATGTTCACTCATAATCCCTTTATCATGTTTTTGCCACACCCTGACTTCTTCTGCGTTTTTTAAGCCTGCCAGTGTGTCACTATGTCTGAGTACAATTCCATCATAAGCCGGAATGGATGCCGTAAAATAATATGTGCCATCTGTATGCTTATACACATACGGATCTGCTCTCTGTAAAATCCATGGTTTGTTATATTCTAATTCCTGACTCATTTTTGCCTCCCGGATATCTTATTTTTTTAATCGAATCACATTCCAGGATGCTTTGGTCAGCATAGATGTCATTTTTCCATCTTCCATGGTACTTCTCTGTACAGTTTTTGGCATTACAAGTTCTTCTCCTGCACTGTTGCAGATCTTCATATCATTGCTTTCCAATACAATATGTTCTTCCAGATGATATCCCTCAAGACTACGCAAATCTGTAATCAGTTCCATGTCTTCTTTCGTATTTCTGTTTACTGCGAAAATAGTCAGCTCTTCTTTTTCCTGATTCCATACTGCTACGCTGGAAAGATCTGTTACATTTTCATGTTCTTTTGTATCGTGTACCGGTGTTTCAATCACTGGCTGAAGAACCATACCCCGTCCATATCTGGATGCATGCATAAATGGATAGAAAATGGTCTGTCTCCATGCCTTTCCGCCATCTTTCTCCGTCATAATCGGAGCAATTACATTTACCAGCTGTGCCATACAAGCCATCTTCACACGATCTGCATGTTTCATTAATGTAATCAGCATCAGACCAACCAGAAGAGCATCTTCAAAGTTGTACTGATCTTCCAGAAGCGGCGGTGCAATATGCCATGGATCTTTTTCCATAAATTCATCATCTGCTTCTCTTGTATGGAACCACACATTCCATTCATCAAAACTCAGATTAATATCTTTTTTACCACGCTTCTTTGCTTTTACAAAATCGCAGGTAGCAATAACAGAACGGATAAACTGATCCATATCATCCGATAATGCCAGGAAGTCTTCTGTATCATTGTTCAAATTTCCATAATACTGATGCATAGATACATAATCCACATGGTCATATGTATAACCAAGAGTGGTTGCTTCCCATTCTGGGAATGTCGGCATATCCAGATTAGAACTTCCGCAGGAAACCAATTCAATGGAAGGATCTATCAATTTCATGGCTTTTGCCGTTTCCTGTGCCAGACGACCATATTCATGCATGTTTTTATGACCAATCTGCCAGTCACCATCCATCTCATTTCCCAGACACCATACTTTTACATTATGTGGATCTTTTACACCATGACGAATTCTCATATCACTGTATTTCGTTCCACCTGGATGATTGCAATATTCGAGCAAATTGCAGGCATCCGCCACACCTCTGGTTCCCAGATTCACTGCCATCATCATTTCCGAATTTGCTTTTTCCAGCCATTTGGAAAATTCATTTAAACCGATCTTGTTCGTTTCCAGACTTCTCCATGCCAGTTCCAGACGAGTCGGACGTTCTTCCACTGGACCCACACTGTCTTCCCAGAAAAAATTAGATACAAAATTTCCACCCGGATATCTGACGATCGGCACATTCAATTCTCTGACCATTTCCAGCACATCTTTGCGGAAACCATCTTCGTCTGAAAGTGGATTGCCCGGCTGATAAATACCATCATATACAGCTCTTCCTAAATGTTCGATAAAAGATCCATAGATTCTTTTATCCACTTCTGAAATTTTAAATGCTTTATCAATCATCATTTTTGCCTGTTTCATATTCTTCATTCCTCCTACCACTATTTTTCAAGAATTTGAATTATATTTACAGAATGTGGTTTTAATCTTACTGACATTCCAGATTGGAATGTTCCAAGTTCTTCATGCTGTATTGTTACCATTTCCCGATCGATGTCATTATAGGCTTCTGTACTCTCTCCGCTAATATAATGCAGGAACACCTGACCTTCAGCCTGTGATTCCAAAACCAATTCAAGTTCTTCTTCTGCCTGTTTATTAACCGCAGCCACTGCATATCCGCTTCTATTACTAAATGAAGTTACAAGTACATCTGCCTGCTTTACGCTTTCTGTCTCTTGGGCAACAGACATGTTCTTTACAGGTACATTCTCTGTCCATGAATCTAAAATCTGATCTCCCAGATAGTTAACATACAGATCAAACACATAATATGTACTTCTTAAAACAATGCCTTTTTCATGTGTATAAATACATCCTCGGGTATTTACGATTGGTGCAAAATTAGCCATTCCCACAATATCACAATTTCGATTGCACATATTTAGAAAACATGCTGTGAATACTGCGTCTGCCATCGTATACTGAGCATTTATATCATTCTTATCTCTTGGATAAAGATACTCTTCTTTTGTTATCCCCTGTTCGATAGAATGAACGCATGGATGATACCACTGTCTCAGATTCCATTCATCATAAGCTATCTTAATTTTTTTCTCCAGTCCTAAAGCTTCCAACAAACCACGGACTTTTTTTACTGAATCCTCCACATGTTCGGTATATACCATACATGCTTCGTAATTTGCAAAATCGTTCGTTTCATGTATTGGATCCCAGTAGTCGTGAATAGATATCCAGTTTAGAAATTTTCCACTGTGTTTCAGAAGATTGATATTCCATTCCACATCTGTTAAAGCTGCTGCTGTGAGCTCTGTCTCAGGATCTACATGCTTTATCATTTTAGCTGCCTCTTCCACAAGACTTCCCCATTCCTCAGCAGATTTTGCACCGATTTCCCAGAAACCATAATTTTCGTTTCCAATGCTCCAATATTTTACTTTATATGGATCTCGATGCCCATTGGAAATTCTCCACTTTGCATATTTTCCTTCATGATCCAGATTACAGTATTCTACCCAGTCGCTCATTTCTTCTGCTGTACCAGTTCCTGCATTTGTACAGATATATGGTTCACAGCCTATTTTCTGACACATAGATATATACTCATCTGTTCCAAATGAATTCGGATCTTCTACTCTCCATGCTTTGTCAAAAAATGGTGTTCTATTTGGTCCAACACCATCTTTCCAATGATAAGAGGATACAAAGCATCCTCCCGGCCATCGCAAAATCGGAACCTTAATTCTTTTCATTGCTTCCAGAACATCTTTTCTTAATCCTTCTTCATCCGATAAAGGATGATCAGGATCATACACTCCACCATATATCTGTCTGTGAAAGTGTTCAATAAAATGTCCATATATCATGAAATTTCTCTTTTTTCCAGGCTTACGTATATCTGCATGTAATTTCATGATATCTCCTTTCTAGCCCTTTACACCTCCGGCTGTCATACCTTCGATAAAGTATCTCTGGAAACAGATAAATAAAATCAAAATCGGTATAATCGCAAAACAGGATCCCGCAATCAGGATGTCGTAATTATTTCCATATGGTGATAACAAACTCTGTAATCCGACAGGAAGTGTAATCTTGTCTATCGAATTTGTCACAACCATTGGCCACAGGAAGTTATTCCAACTCTGCATTCCCTGATAAATACCCATTGCCGCAAAAGATGGTTTCATCAAAGGAATCATAATTTTGAAAAAGATCCCATACTCGGTACAGCCATCCACACGGGCTGCATCCAGGAAATCCTTCGGAATACCTGACAAATATTGTCGGAAGAAAAATACCAGCATCGGTACAACCAGATACGGAAGGATAATTCCCCACATATTATTGATCAATTTCATCTTTACAATCAGACGATACAATGGAAGTAATATAACTTCTGTCGGAACCATCATAACAAGCAATACACAAAGGAATAAGATATTTTTTCCTTTAAAATCATACATGGCAAACCCATATCCTACACAGGCACTGAGAAATAATGCCAGTCCTACCTGTACAACGGTGATGATCAGGCTATTCTTATACCAGGTGAAATATGCATTCTGTCCACTGAATAACATCTTATATTCATTCAGATTTGCATTTGCCCAATCAATGGAGAAATTCAATCCATAACGCATCAGGTCAGAACCCGGACGCAGGGATGATACTGCCAAAAGTGCCAGTGGTAACAGTGTAATCACTGCAATCAAAATAAAGAAGATAAATAAACATACTGTAAAGATTCTCGATTTTTTTGTCATTGACATTGTTTATTCCCCCTTCTTGCTTCCAATTGTACCGTTAATACGCAGCTGAATCACATTGACTGCCAGAACGATCAAAAGGAAAATTACACCTATTGCACTGGCAATACCAAGCTGATTCTGTTCAAATCCCATTCTGTACAACATACCAACCAATGTGGTTGCCACATTATTCGGGGATTTGTTTCCATTAAATAACATATAACTTTCTGAAAACATCGCCATACCACCAAAAATGGAAATGGTCAATACATAGATTGTCGTTGGTTTCAGCAGTGGAATCGTGATATAACGAAGCTGCTGCATTCCTGTTGCTCCATCAATAGAAGCTGATTCATAAAGATCTGCCGGTATCTGCTGTAAACCAGACAGATAATACATCATATTTACACCTGTCCATCTCCACAGGCAAAGGAAGAATAATGTAATCCATACTGTAACCGGCTTTCTCAACCAGATAATCGGTTCTACTCCAAACAGATTCATAACCTGGTTCATAAAAGATCCTTCCAGTTCTCCGAACATCAAACGGAAAACCACACCTGCTACTACTACAGAAGTAAGTGCCGGTATAAATAAAATACTTCGAAATGTTCCTTTTGCTCTCATATGCTTACTGTTCAGCATAGCTGCCAGTACCATAGGAATCGGAATCATCATAATACAGGTTACTATGGTATAAAAGACACTGTTTTTTAAGCTTTTAAGAAATACTGCATTGGTCAGTATCTTGTAATTTTCTAATCCGATAAATGTTGTATTTGCACCTGCTACTTTCTGAAAACTCATAAGAATCATACTTACAATAGAATATGCAAAAAAGATTGCAAATGTAAGTATAAATGGCATTACAAATACATATGGTGCTACTTTCTGTGAATATAAAAATTTCTTTACCACACTTTGTTTTTTCATATTTTCTCCTTTCATCACATAGGAGAGTGCCCCGTATGATTCAAAAATGCCGCGGGTTATCCTCCCGCGGCACCCTAATGGTTCTATGCCTGTAAATCAGACGTTTGATTTAGTAAATAATGGAATCCTGTTCGCCCTGAAGCAGTTCCATAGCATCCTGATCTACTGAAATTTCAAATGCATTTGAATATGTTGTAGATACTAATGTGCTGTATGTTGCTGAGTAAGCGCCAGAGATATTTGGTGCTGTAACGTCTGTTCCGTTTGCTTTCAGAACATCAAATGGATTGGTTGTGAAGTAAGCAAGGAACTTATTGTCTTTGTTGTCTGTAATTTCCGGATCATCCCAAAGTTCTGTACGAATTGGGTCAAATCCTAATTCATTCCATTCATATGTACATCCTTCTTTGGATAATTTTGCAAATGCAAGGAAATCTTTTGCAAGCTGTTCATTTTCTGTGCCCTTAATTACGGATGTACC
This sequence comes from uncultured Marvinbryantia sp., assembly GCA_934373455.1. Classification (GTDB taxonomy): domain Bacteria; phylum Bacillota; class Clostridia; order Lachnospirales; family Lachnospiraceae; genus Marvinbryantia. Next base: position 36,385 of record CAKRON010000002.1, on the reverse strand, counting down.
TGTACCACCCTGAAGAACTTCACGAACATCGCCTTCGTTCCAAACCGGGATTGGGTAAATAGCCATCTTGCCATCCAGATCTGCACAGTAATCTGTAAATCTTCCCATGTACCACAGTGGCATAATTACGGAAGCAACACCGCCATCATTCAGATGACCATACCATTCTTCTGTGTGGAATCCACCGCCTGGAGCGATTTCACAAACACCGAGGTTAATCATTTCTCTGATGTAATCGATAACTTCTGCATGCTCTTCTGTTACAAGATTTGGATTTCCTTCATCATCTACGTACTGAGCGTTCTTTTCCAGCATCATGCACTGTGGGAAGAACAGGTCAGATGTCTCTACTGCACACATTGGTTTTCCTGTCTTTTCCAGAACTGTCTTACCTGCTTCTACATAATCATCCCAGGTAACGATATCTGCAGGATCAACACCAGCTTCATTCATGATGTCCATGTTGTAATATGCTACTGTTGCACCAAGATGGAAGTCTACACCATAATAGTTGCCTTCATTGTCGCCATACATGCTGACACGGGACATAACCACATCATCTTCATATGGTTCTACTGCATCATTGATTGGAAGCAGATATCCGTCTTTCAGGAAAGATCCATAGTAACCAATCTCAATATCTGCCATATCCGGTGCACCTTCACCTGACTGGCAGGCAATCAGAAGTTTGCTGTGAGTAGAATGAGATTCTCCTGTAGTAACTGTCAGGTTAATCGGTCTGTCTGGATTCTGCTCATTCCATACATCTGCCATGGATGTCCAGAAGCCTACGTGCAATTCCTGGAATGTCCAAAAGCTAAGTTCTGTACCGCCATCTACGAATGTATTCGTTCCCTGTGTAGATCCATCATCCGTTGCTCCTACACCAAAAGACATCCCAAGTGCCATTGCTGTTGCTAATGCGCCTGCAAGCAATTTCTTTTTCATGTTTTTTTCCTCCCTTAATTTGGTATCACGTTTTTTGTAACTATAGGTTAACGTTAATCCTATAATTTGTCAATCGTTTTTTTGCTTATTTACGTCATTTTGTCAAAAGCCAACAGTTTTCTTATCGCTTTTTTGTACATTTTTGCATATATGAAAGTACTGCGACTTTCTGATACTTGTTGATTTTTGTCTCTTTCTGTTATAGAATAATACTTGATTTTTCAATCAGAAGGAGGAATCGCGATTTGAGCCAGACAAACAGACGCGTTACATTAAAAGATATTTCAAATGCATGCGGTTACTCTGTGAATACCGTTTCCCGTGCACTGCGTAATGATAACAGACTTTCTCAGGAAACAATTGCAAAGATCCATCAGATCGCCGATGATTTAGGCTATATGCGCAACATTATGGCTTCATCTTTGCGTTCCGGTCATACGAATCTGATCGCAGTTATCATCGAAGATATTCAAAATCCACACTACTCTGATATGATCTCTCAGATATCAATAAAGCTTCGGGCATATGATTATCACTTATTTATTCTTTGCTCACAGTTTGAAGAGAATTATGTGGAAAATGCCTTAAGCCTGGCACTTTCTTATAATGTCAGCGGTATTTTTTTGTTTCCGAAAATCGACAGTACCAAAGACGTTGATATCATTAATCAGAATCACATTCCTCTCGTCCTGATCGACCGTGAGACAGAGAAGAATTCGAATGATGTTGTGCGCTGTGATGACTATCAGGGAGGATATCTGGCGGGTCAAAGATTAGCCAGCGAAGGGCATCGCCGTTTTCTATTCCTGGCAGGACCTCAGACAAACCAGTCACAGATTTTACGTTATAATGGATTTCTTCAGGCTATTTCCGATGCAGGAATTGATACAAGCCAGGTACGTATGCTTTCTCATACTCTGGTGGTAGATGCGATTTACTATGGCAATTTGGAATCTGTTCTTTTTCCTGTTGATTACACGGCTATTGTTGGTTTTAATGATACCAGAACTTATTCTGTTATGAATTTTCTTTTAAAAAACGGCTATCGTGTACCGGAAGATATTTCTGTCATCAGCTTTGACTACCTGCGACAGATGCAGCCTTATCTTCTTCCACTGACCAGTATTTCCGCACCACCGGATAAAAATATGGCTGATACAGCGGTGGAGCTTTTGCTTCGACGTATGAAGAACCCAAAAGCCCCGGCAGAATCAGTTATCCTTCCGGTTATGATATATGACGAAGGTACCACTGGTACGGTACCGGCTTTAGATGCAAAAAAGGCAGCGATTCCATAATTTATATGAAATCACTGCCTTTGAGAGTTGCAACCTCTCTTTTTCTCTTATCCAATTAATACATTTTTTCCGCAAAATGCAAATCCATACTTTCTGATATTTTCCTGCGGGACACCTTTACAAAGCAATTCCGCTGCATATTTCTTTTCGTCAATCTGCTTCAAAGCATCCTCCACAGTATCTTGTAACGTTTTCTCTCCATCTGGATCATATACTTTAAACTCTAGTAGTATGGCATCATCTTTGTGCACATTTTTAGGTTCCAGCATCACATCATATCTGCCAAACCCACTTTCTCTGTTTGAGGTAATCGTATATCTGTTCTGTAAATCTACAATCAAGCCTAATACAAAACCATGATAAAAACGTTCCGGTTCTTCTCCGGAAGGACGGTTCCCGGTATCAAAATAACTGAATGTATTCAACGCCACCCGGTTCATATATGCATTCATTGCTTTTCGGTCTCCTGCCAACAATGCCTGCACAAAATCATTATAATCTGCTCTTGAATCCTGAAACCATCCTCTTACCATACTGTAAAACATGCGCTCTACTTCATAATTGGTGAGTGTAAGCTTATATTCTGCTTCTTCTGTACATTCCAGAACTTCTTCACGTTCATAATCCAGAACTTTCAGATAACCACTGGCCAGCAAAAGACTCCAGATCGCTGACTCGTCATTATCCAGCAGATTGTATACAATCTGCTCTTCCACAGTTGTCCATATCGCATTTCCCTGAAGTAATGCTTCAAACTTTTCTTTAATCTTTCGGTTTCCTTCCTGTAGAAGCTTTCCGACCAGACTATTGGAACTGGTATTCGCCCAGTATGCTGACAACCGCCCTGTATCCAAATAGTTCAAAATAGACCATGGATTATAGATATCTTTCTGACTTCCAAAGATAAACCCATCATACCATCGTTTCACTTCCGAACTCTTCTCTTCTAATCCATATTCCTTCAGCGCACAGTATACTTCCATTTCTGTAAATCCAAAAGAATGAGCATATTCTTCAGATGTAGTTGTCACTACTTTTAGATTATTCAAGTCGGAAAACACAGATTCTTTGCTGACTCGTGTAATTCCAGTCATAATCGCCCGTTCCAGCCATGGGTTCGTCTTGAACGCAGAATTAAACATGCTTCTGGTCAGACTTACAAGATCTTTCCAGTATTCATGTACATAGGCTTCCTGCATCGGCGTATCATATTCATCCAAAAGAATAATCACTTTTTTTCCATAATAGCGGTATAAATAACATGAGAGCTGATAAATTGCAGCCGTCAGATCTGCATTACTTACCGTGTTTGCTAAAATTCTTTCAAAATAAGCCCTGTCTGCTGCTTCCAATACGTCACTGTCTTTCAAAAAAGAAAATTTAATATATAAATTTCTGATAATCTGACAAATCCGTTCCCTGGTATCCACATAATTTGTCTCTTTAACTCTTGCAAAAGACAGGCTGATCACCGGATATGTTCCCTGTAATTCCCTATATTTTCCTTCTTTCCAAATAGACAGATCTTCAAACAAATTTTCACGATCTGCATAATCTACAGAAAAAAACTCTTCCAGCATACTCATATTCAGTGTTTTTCCAAATCGACGTGGACGGGTGATTAATGTTACATCATCTCCGCTCTCCCACCATTCTTTTATAAAAGAGGTCTTATCCACATAAAAGTAGTTATTTTCTCTTATTTTCTCAAAATCTTGTATCCCAATACCTACCGTCCTCGACATAACAACCTCCCGTCTTCTTGTACACTACACTTTAAAACGATATCCCACGCCCCATATTGTCTCAATATACTGTGGCTTTGCTGTATCAAATTCGATTTTCTCACGAAGTTTCTTGATGTGCACCGTTACTGTCGCTATGTCACCTATGGATTCCATATCCCATATCTCACGGAACAGTTCTTCCTTGGTGAATACATGATTCGGATTCTCTGCAAGGAAAGTCAGCAAATCAAACTCTTTTGTCGTAAAGTTCTTTTCTTCTCCATTGATCCAGACTCTTCTGGCAGTCTTATCGATCTTGATTCCACGAATCTCCACAATGTCATTTTCTTTTACGTTGGAATTCACCAGCCTCTGATAACGGGCAAGATGTGCCTTTACCCTGGCCACCAATTCACTTGGGCTGAACGGCTTAGTCATATAATCATCTGCGCCCATACCAAGACCACGAATCTTGTCAATGTCATCCTTCTTCGCTGATACCATAAGAATCGGAAGATTCTTTACTTCTCTGACTTTTTTACAGATCTCAAATCCATCTGCACCTGGGAGCATCAGATCCAGAATCAACAAATCAAAATCATCCGCCAGCGCTCTTTCCAGACCTAAATTTCCGTCTTTCTCTGTCTCCACTTCAAAACCGCTGAGTTCCAGATAATCCTTCTCCAGCTCCGCAATACTTTCTTCGTCTTCTACAATTAAAATCTTACTCATTAGATCAGCACCTCCTGATATTTTCTTAATACAAAGTACATAACAGTTCCCTTTCCCAGCGTGCTGCTGGCCCAGATCTTACCGCCATGGTCTTCTATGATCTTTTTCACAATAGACAGTCCTATACCGCTTCCTCCGGCTGAATGACGGGACGCATCTGCACGATAAAAACGCTCAAAGATATTCGGCAGTTCCTTAGTTCCTATGCCGCGGCCGTTATCTTCGATCTCTATCTGTACAAAGTCACCTACATCTTTGACCCGTATATCAATCTTCGGGGCACTCTTGTCCATGTATTTTACTGAATTGCTGATAATGTTGTTGATGACTCTCTTGATCTGCTCCGCATCTGCAATCACTTCAACATCATCTTCTACTTCATTCTTGTATGAAAAAGCAAAGCCTTTTGATTCCAGCTCAATGCCCATTTCTTCTACACAGTCTTCAAAATAATCCTTCACATTAATCTTACTGAATGTATACGGAATACGATTCGCTTCAATCTTAGAGTAAAAGTTCAGCTCATTAATCAATCTGTCCATGTCATTTGTTTTATTGTAAATCGTCCGGATATAGCGGTCCATCTTCTCCGGAGTATCAGCCACTCCGTCCATAATTCCTTCCACATATCCTTTGATCGCTGTCAGAGGCGTCTTCAAATCATGGGAAATATTGCTGATCAATTCCTTACTTTCCTGATCGTATTCCAGCTTCTGCTCTGTACTTTCCAACAGACGCTTTCTCATTTCCTCAAAATCCCGGCACAGATCACTGATCTCATCCTCACCGGTCACTTCCATAGTAAAATTCAGATTACCTTCTGCAATCTTATGCGTAGCATTACGCAGCTTATTAAGCGGAACACTGATTCCCGCGTAAATCCACAGCATCAAAATCGCTGCGGTAACTACCAGAATAATTATAATAATCGCCGCCATATCATATAAAAAGTTACGAAACTCCGGCACAATCCCGGATGCATTCTCTGTCGCATCTTCCACTGGCAGATTCCCATCCATATTCTCTATATCTTCTGAATTATTCGAATTATAGCTTTCCTGATATGTCTGATACTTCTGGGCATATCGCTCCAATGCCTTAAACTGGCGGTTTCCCACGGTCAGCATAACCATAGTCATCAACATAATCGGAATGATCAAAATTGCCGCAAATGCTATAAATAATCGTGTCTTTAACTTCATAAAAAAACTCCCTTATGGTATTCAATAATCAGTATACCATAAAGGAGTGTTGAATTCACCTAAACAAAGACTGTGATTTCTAAATTTTCTGTGAACATTTACAGATACTTCTTCAACTCCTCTGCCTTATCTGTCTTTTCCCAAGGCAGATCAAGATCCAGTCTTCCGAAATGTCCGTAAGCTGCAGTCTGTTTGTAAATTGGTCTGCGAAGATCCAGCATCTTAATGATTCCAGCCGGACGAAGGTCAAAGTTTTCGCGTACAATTTCTGTGATCTTTTCATCGGACAGTTTACCTGTTCCAAATGTATCCACCATTACAGATGTTGGCTGTGCAACACCGATAGCATAAGAAAGCTGTACTTCACATTTATCTGCAAGTCCTGCTGCTACTACATTCTTTGCTGCATAACGTGCTGCATAAGCTGCGGAACGGTCTACCTTTGTGCAGTCTTTTCCGGAGAAAGCTCCACCGCCGTGTCTTGCATATCCGCCATATGTATCTACAATGATCTTACGTCCTGTCAATCCACTGTCTCCGTGAGGTCCGCCGATTACAAAACGTCCGGTAGGATTGATGAAGAATTTAGTATCTTTATCAACCATCTCCTGTGGAAGGATTTCATCAAATACATACTTCTTAATATCTTCATGAATCTGTTCCTGGGACACTTCCGGATCATGCTGTGTAGATAATACAACTGCATCCAGTCTTACTGGCTTGTTATTTTCATCATACTCTACCGTTACCTGAGTCTTTCCATCCGGACGAAGATACGGCAGTGTTCCATTCTTTCTGATTTCTGTCAGTCTAAGTGCCAGTTTATGTGCCAGAGCAATTGGATATGGCATATATTCTTCTGTCTCATTGGTCGCATAACCAAACATCATACCCTGATCTCCGGCACCGATTGCTTCGATCTCGCTGTCTGACATATGATTTTCTTTTGCTTCCAAAGCTTTGTCTACTCCAAGTGCGATATCTGCTGACTGTTCATCAATCGCAGTGATCACTCCACAGGTGTCTGCATCAAAACCATATTTTCCTCTTGTGTATCCAATTTCACGAATTGTCTCACGCACGATTTTCTGGATATCTACATATGCCTTTGTTGTAATTTCTCCCATAACCAGAACCATACCTGTTGTGGTAGCTGTCTCGCAGGCTACACGACTCATTGGATCCTGCTCCAGTAATGCATCAAGAATCGCATCTGAAATCGCATCGCACATTTTGTCTGGATGTCCTTCTGTAACAGATTCGGATGTAAATAAACGTCTTTCCATTTTTCTTTTCCTTTCGTAATAAAGTAAATCGATATTAATAGTTATCTCGCCCGGCATTTCTAATCTCGTGGAATTTTTATATAATAGGAAATGCAATTTCCTATTATATAAAAAATGTCCACTCGAATAAGCGGACATTCTATCATCTATGACAGTTCATCCTCTTATTGTTCGATTACTCGCTCAGGTTGGCACCTTCCGCAGTGCGGGGTTGCCGTGGTTTCTCAGGTCCTCTGTACCTCCACCACTCTGAATAAGAGAAATACCTTATGCTTTTTATTATATACGCGACATCTGTTTCATACGCGCATATATAAGATATACCCAGATAACACTTTCGTCAAGGGTAATCTGGGTATTTTATGATTTTTTAATAATCTGAAACCGCTGACACCTTCTATATATCAGCCAACTCTTAATTTAAACTTCTGGATTTCTTTCTCGCTGGATACACGTTCGATCTCTGCTCCGAGACTGCGAAGCTTCTGTTCGAAATTCTCATATCCTCGCTGAATATATATGATATCATCCACTATCGTGATGCCTTCTGCTGCAAGACCTGCAATCACCAGTGCTGCTCCTGCACGAAGATCCGGTGCGCTGACTCTGGCACCCATCAGCTTCTCTGTACCATAGATAACAGCTGTGTTGCCTTCTACTTTGATATCGGCTCCCATACGAATCAGCTCGTCCACATATTTGAAACGATTCTCAAATATACTTTCTGTCACAATGCTGGTTCCTTTGGCAATTGCCAGTGCCACACCGATCTGTGGCTGCATATCTGTTGGATAACCAGGATATGGCAATGTCTTTACGTTGGTATTGTGAAGCCGCTTGGTAGCTACTACACGCACTGCATCATCAAATTCTTCTACCTGACATCCGATCTCTACCAATTTTGCTGTGGTAGCTTCCAGATGCTTCGGAATTACATTTTTTACAATGACATCTCCTCTGGTCGCCGCAGCGGCAAACATAAATGTGCCTGCTTCGATCTGATCCGGAATAATAGAATACTCTGTCGCGTGAAGCTTCTCTACACCACGGATACGAATCACATCGGTACCTGCACCTTTGATATTAGCACCCATGCTGTTCAGGAAATTCGCCGCATCTACTACATGGGGCTCCTTCGCCGCATTCTCAATAATGGTACGTCCCTCAGCCATAGCAGCTGCCATCATAATATTGATCGTAGCTCCTACCGATACTGTATCCAAATAAATATGGCTTCCCTTTAAATGATCTGCTTCTGCTATGATAGAGCCGTGTGAAATACGAACTTTGGCTCCGAGGGCTTTGAATCCCTTCAGATGAAGATCAATTGGTCTGCTTCCGATATTGCATCCTCCCGGAAGAGGCACTTCTGCCTTCTTATACTTGCCAAGCAATGCACCAAGCAAATAGTAGGATGCTCTGATTTTCTTTATATATTCATAGTCAACACTGATGCTTCCGATACCGGATCCGTTGATCAGTGCAGATGTTCTGCTTACTCTTGTCACACTGGCGCCAATCTCACTGATTGCTTCCAGCAATACGTTAATATCCTGTACATCCGGAAGATTATCGATCCGTACAGTCTCATCTGTCATAATTGCTGCTGCAAGAATACCCAATGCTGCGTTCTTCGCACCGCCGATTTCAACTTCTCCGGCAAGCGGATTTCCGCCTTTGATTATATATTGCTCCATTAGACACCTCTAAATTTATTTACACTCTTCCCGAGTTTTTGGTTACCTGATATTTCCAGAAACGATCTAATTTTTCCCTGTTCGCTTCTACCCCCTATAAAATACCTTTATCTATTATAACACAATCTTAAAATTTGTAAATAAGAATTCATATTTTACAGGCTTTGCCACTCTTGGGGAAACTATTTTATGACATGATCTTGTGCTACTTTTCTAATTTTTTATATCTCTTTACAAAATATAGTAACCTTTCTCACAATTTTTACACAAGGAAAAAACAGGATATACGCTATTTTTTCTATTTTACGCATACCCTGTCTGATAAATTTTGAGAACTATTTTCTCTTTTTTCTTACAGAATAACCAAAGGTACCTAATGTATCTCCCAGAGTTTTATATTCTCCATGAGAATATGCCATCAGACCTGTATCATTTAAATGGAATTTTCCTTTTTCATCCAGATAGGATTCATCCACATGTACCTGCAGCACATCAGCCACAAACATATGGTGGGAACCCAGTTCCAGAATATTATTTACACGACATTCTATATTCACCGGGCACTGGGCAATTCCTGGTGCACTAATCTGGACAGAAGGTTCTTCTGTCAAATGCATTTCTTTAAACTTGTCCACATCCCGACCTGAACGAACTCCACAATAATCTGTGGCCTTTGCCAGTTTTTCTGTAGTAAGATTTACTACAAATTCTCCTGTCTCCCGGATAATATGATACGAGTATCGTTCCGGTCTCACTGAAATGTACAGCATCGCCGGATTTGTACAAACTGTTCCGGTCCATGCCACTGTAATAATATTCGCTTTTTCCCCGGGACGCTGACAGCTCACCATCACCGCCGGAAGCGGATATACCATATTTCCTGCTTTCCAAATCTGTTTTCCCATATTGTTCCTTACTTTATTCAAAAATATTGCGCTGAATACACAGCTTACTTTTGCAGCTTACTTAACAAACTTGGTATCAATTGCTTCTTTCTGGATATGATGTTTGGTAAAATTACTGAGCCATCTTCCACATCCATTCCAAAAGCTTCCTTGACCGTCTTGGCTGCACCTTCGCCTTCACACATCAATTCTGTAGTCTCACTCACAATGTTGGTGAGCATAAAGAAGAGCATGTTCAGACCCTGTTCTTTTCTTGCTTTTTTCAGGTATTCTTTTAATTTACTCTTTGCGATTTCCAAATCTGTGTTGGCCATACAGGTAATCTGTGCGACTCCAACGTTCATCTTCTCCACTTCATATACCTTGAAATCCTGGAAGAAGATCTGTTCCGCTGTCTTGGACTTCATATTACTGCCCGCCTCGAACATGGCTGATGCAAATTCTTCACAGTCAATTCCCGCTATGCCTGCCAGATATCTTGCAGCATCGCAGTCTACCGGTGTACAGGTCGGTGAACGGAATAATAATGTATCTGAAATAATTGCCGCACAGAGCAAGCCTGCTATATGTGACGGAATCTCGATTCCTTTTTCAACAAACATCTGATAAACAATCGTAGCTGTACAGCCCACCGGCTGATTTCGGAAAAATACCGGCATCACAGTCTCCAGAGACCCAAGTCTGTGGTGATCAATGATCTCCAGGATCTGACTGTCTTCTATATTGTCCACTGCCTGAGAAGTCTCGTTATGATCTACTAAAATGATTCTTCTTTTCTTGATTCCCAATAAATTTCGTCTGGATATCGTACCTACATACTGTTCTTTTCCATTCAGAATCGGGAAATCTCGATGACGTTTACTTGCCATAATATCTTTAATATCATCCGTAAAATCATCTTCATGAAACAAAATCAGATCTTCCGCTTTCATAAAATAGCTGATCGGCATACTCTGATTGATCAGATGAGCTACTGTATATGTATCATAAGGTGTTGCAATGATTGTACAGTTTTTCTCACGTCCAAGAATCTGAATGGTCTTTGTCACCTTCGCATCTCCACAAAGTATGATACAACCTGCATTCATTTCTATCGCACATAACTGTGTCTCATACCGGTTTCCGAGAATTACCATATCATCAGTCTCTATATAGGACTCCATAACCTCCGGACTGGACGCCGCCACAACGACTTTTCCCTTTTCAAAATAAGCTTCTTCATCTCCCACATAAAGAGTCCCATCCAGAGTCTCCAGAATATTCTTATACTGTGTACGAGCTTTTGAAAGAATTGCGCTGTCAATAACTGCCATGTAAGATCTGGCAATATCACCAATGCTGATCAGACCTTCCAGCATGTTGTCATCTGTTACAATTGGAAGGGTCGTTCCCTTGGTCTCGTTTAGAATCGTCCATGCTTTTTTCAAAGATATACTCTTCTTCACACCTTCTGTATGGCGTATTTCCATATCGCTGACTTTCGTCTTCACATTCGGTACGTATTCCGGTGTCTTTACCTGAAATCTGTCCAGCACGTACTGCGTCTCTGTACTGATACTTCCGGCGCGCTTCGGTACAAATTCACCATCATCTGTCTGGTTTTTTAAATATGCATATGCAATTGCAGAACAGATCGAATCTGTATCTGGATTCTTATGTCCAATGACATAAATCTGATTTTTCGTATTTTCTTCCATACGATATCCTCCTGCATTCTTATTCTTTCGCTGCCATCAAAAGAATATCTGCCTTATTGTTACAATATATCATGGATGTATTTTTATCTGCAACATTTTTCACCGTATTCAAGACATGTTTTCCCATAAATGAGGAGTGCCCCCGGCGTCTGGTACACCGGAGGCAATTATGAAAAAATTTATCTATTTGTCTGTTCCATCATTTGTAACTGTTTATATCATAACAACTATTTATGAACAAACCGTGAACATTTTATAATTTTATTGTTATTTTTTATATTTTTTTATCTGTTCAAACCCTTTTTTTGTAAATTTGTAACATATTTTCTGACAACTTCTATGAAAGCTTGATATTGGCAAACAAAGATCCCAGATTCGTTGTCAGTTCTTCTGATTCCGGAAGTTCAATGGTCTCTTCCTGAATCTCTTCTGCTGCCACATCCTGAAGTGCCTTCATACTCAGACTCAGCTTTCCGTCTTTTACAGCAATTACTTTTACCTTTACTTCATCTCCAACATGAAGTACTGCTGCCGGTGTCTTAATTCTCTTCTCACAAATCTGAGAAATGTGTACCAGTCCTGTCAGTCCATTTCCAAGATCAATAAATGCACCATATGGCTGAATGGATTCTACTTTTCCTTCTGTCACAAGCCCTACCTGTACATTTGATATTCTTGCTTTCTTTTCTTCTGCTTCTTCTTCGCGAAGAATCTCTTTTGCTGAAAGCACCAGTTTTCCGTCTTCCTCATCAACTGTAATAACTCGAACTTTTAATTCTTTTCCTAACCAGTCATTCAAGTCATCTTCATCTACGTAATCCAGTGCAAGCTTTGATGCAGGAATAAATCCACGGATATCTTCCACATAAGCAATCACACCAGATTTTACAATTCCGGCTACCTTTACACTGATATCAGTCTGGCTGTCTTTCAGACTTCTTAATCTATCCCACGCAACCAGATTTGCTGCTTCTTTTTTGGATAACATAATCTGTCCCTGTCCGCCATCTCTTCTGACTACGGTCGCTGAGATCTCGTCTCCTATCTGTACAGCTTCTTTTAAATTCAGAGTCGGATCCGCACTGAAATCTTCCTTTCTGATCACACCCTCTGTGTAATATTTCAGATCCAGAATCACTTCGTCTTCTGTCACATCAATTACAGTACCTGTAATCACATCACCTTCATGTATCTGTTTTAAAGATGCATTCAATTCCTCTTCAAAGTCTGCCATGCTTGTCTTCTGAATCTCTGTTTCTTTGTTATCTGCGATTTCTTTTCTCTCGTCTTCCATCGTGCTTCTCCTCCTGCAACCATAGTTTTTCTGACTCACGCCAATATGGAAATTATACCATTTTTCATGGCTTTCCGTCAATTCCAGTCCAGGCGGTCTGTGAGAGCAAAATCCTGTTCCATATCAAAACAGAGTATCTTTTCCCGGTCAATAATATAGAACTTGTCTCCCGCATATACACCTCTGCATTCATCCTGTCCATCCCAGTAATCGCTGTCACTCATCGTATAGGTCAAAAGGTTCTCAAATCCCTTTTCCTCATCATACCGAAATACCAGATATTCTCCGTCACAGACAAATCCAATCAAATTCTTATTCGAATCTACCGTAACCGCTTTGTAATTGTAATCAAATGGCAGATAATATGCATCTTTGATCACATATCGTGCCTGTTCCGCTACAGTCTCCGGATCTGAGATATCAAACATAGATAATTTCACGCCGGTCTGACTTCCGGTCTCTTCATCTGCCTCGTATCCGATTCCGAGAAGCAGATTTTCTCCATAGCTGTGCAGATAAGAAGAAAAACCTGTGAGCTTTAATTCACTTAAAATCTTTGGGTCTTCAGGATCAGACAGATCAACACAGAACAATGGGTCTGTCTGTCTAAATGTCACAAAATATCCCATATTGCCTACAAATCTCGCTGATCTCACTGTCTCTCCACTGGCAATATCCCGCAGCGAAGATATGATTTCCATATCTTTATCTAAAATAAACAGGCTGTTACTTTCTCCATTACTATCTTCTGTGGTCAATATACGCAGATTACCCTGATATTCATCCAGTGAAAACGTGTCATTCAGATATCCAGGAAGCTCTGCCATATTTCCCGCTGTAATATTCCCTTCACTGCATGCAAATTTTAAAATCTGTGTGCTGCTCTTTCCATTCTCCCAGTTCTGATTACAGATATACAGATTCTCTGTACTCATATAAAAATCTGATGCGCCTGATACAATCGCCTTACTGCTGACTGTATGACTTGGATCTGTCAGATCAATGCCAGATGCAACCAGGTATTCTGAACGGTCTACTTCCGGTGGGAGATAAATACTTCCTGTATCCAGAGTCTGCCCATTCACATACGGTATAATATCACTGTCATCTATACTGTCTGCCACAGTTGGACTATACCGTGTCAACAGATACATGTATGCACCATTCTTCCTGCTTTGGACATAAGTTCCTTCCTGTGTCATTCTGCCAATCTGCTCTGGGTGTTCTCTGTCAGAGATATCATAGACGGATACTGCCGAATACGTGTATCTGTCTACTGTATATACATCGCTCTCTTCTTCTTTCATGCTGCTTTGAGATCCGGAGGTCACTGCAATCAGCCTGTCCCCATCCAGATATAATTCTTCTATGCTCTCACTTAACACCTCCGGTATAATTGTACTGACCAGATTCATTTTCCCCGATTGTATATCCACTATTCGTATGCTTCCATTAGCCTTCACCACATACAGATAGTTTCCATCTGTTTTTACCACATCTCCTTCATCTACGCCCGCTTCTCTCACATTTGTCTGAGAATAATCCAGCCCCTGATCAAAAGATCCGGTATCTGAAGCAGCTGTATCTGCAGACGCGGATTCTTCCAGCATCATGATCTGATTGCCCTGCAGATCTTTTGCATAATAACCGGTCTGATTCTGATATTCTTTCAGTGCTTCATACAATTCTTCCTTACTCTCTGCAGGTGCATACACTTTTGCCATGGTATCCTTTGCATCTGCTCCACTGATCTGCTCACTTTCCGTGACAGACTCTGCCAGCATTTCCTGATCTTCCTGTAATCTGGCTTCCGTTGTATAACCTGGCTGCTTCTGTGTACCAATCTGTGTGCCGCCCACTGCTACCAGTGCCAGAACGGCCGCTGCTTCCATCCATCTGATCATGATCTTCTTCCTCCTTGTACTTTTCTGTGAATCACTTTTTCTTAATTGTTCTTCCACTTTCTGTGGTGTCAATTGTTCCGGTACCTCAATATGTTCCGCAGAATGTCTGATCCTGTCCATCATATTCTTCTGATCCATCCTGGTTTCCTCCTACTTTTCCAGATAATCTGCCATCTTTTCCAGTGCCCGTTTCTGTCTCGACCGAACAGTATTGTCATTCAGATCCAATAGTCTTCCGATCTCTTTACTTGTATAACCGCCAAACAGATTCAATGACAGAATCATTCTCTCTTCATCGCTTAATCTGGCAAATGCTGCCCGCACATCGGCGTCTTCCGCATGATTCCTGTCTGGTACACTTAAATCTTCCGGAATCTCTTCTGTCTTATCCAGATATTCTTTCAGCCGCCGTCTGCATTTATTGGAAAGTATCTTAAATATCCAGGCTTTAAATGATTCTGCCTTCTTAAGACCCGCAATCTGTGCCCAGGCATCTGCTACTGTATCACTCACCACGTCTTCTGCATCCTGACGGTTCTTCAACGTATAGAAAGCAAACCGATACAGATCCAGATAATATTCCTGATACAGTCTGGCAAATGCCGTGGCATCTCCCCTTCGTGCCTTACGCACAAAACCTGATTCTTTTTCCATCCCAGTGTTCTCCTTATTTTTATCCGTCTCATCTATATAGTGTTAATAGTAAGTCGTTTTGTTGCATGCTTTAAATATTTTTTATAAAAAATGATACCAGTATCCGGTCATTTCATCTGAACCAGCCTTATACTCCGGGAATCCATACATGGCAGCAAGATTTCTGTCCTGTATATTTCTGTTTAATCCGGGCACAGCCAGAATATATCTGCCATTTTTGTGCAGCCCAAGCATAAGATGCTGATATTTCATATATTTTTGCTGTACAAACGGACTGATACAAAATTCTCTTTCTTTTTCCCCTAAGAAAGCGATATCTTTTGGTGTAATCCGAATACACTCCACAATTTCATCATCTTCAAATGGGGTCATATGGGGATAATGGTACTGAAAGCGGATCCACCGCTTCTGAAGACTGTTTTCTTGATGACTTTCTTCATGAGGATTTTCTACCTGAAGACCTTCTTCCTGCATCTGCTGTACTTCTATTTCGCTTACGGGTGTTATCTGTTCTGCTTCATTTTCTTCTTTTTGCGGAAGCTCTGTCACGAACGCCTCCCAATTTACCGGTTTTTCATCCCACACCGTCATAAAAAATATGTCTGCCTTCGTTGTTTCCATCTTTTGAATCCACAGACCGGAAAGTTCCGGAAATGTATGTCCCTGCTCTTCCAATATGCTTTCTTTTACCAGAAGACTTCCTTCCGCTGTTCCGTTTTTTGTTCGTATTTCTCCTAACACGATTCCGTGTATCCAGGATTCTTCATGAAAAAATCCATATACCTGATATTCCGAGTTTTCTTTTTTTCCTGTCTGGAATTTTATCTGCATTCTTGCAATCCCATTTCGGATGTTTACTTTCACAAACCCGGCATTTTTCTTTTTTATGCCGCTTTCATATTCATAAATATATGCTATAAAATGGCGATATTCCGACATACCTTACCCACCCTTTTTATTTGTGTAAGTATATGCCAAAATACCGCCATTCATTCTCTTTACATATCGTATTATTTTACTTTTATTGTTAATTTTACTGTTTTTCCACTGGCTGACCGGACTGTAATCACTGCTGTTCCTTTTTTCTTCGCCTTTACTGTACCTTTTGAATTAACCGTCGCTACTTTTTTATTGGATGATTTATAACTCAGTTTATCATTTGCCGTCAGTGGGGTTCTGAATACCTGTATTTTCTGACTTTTACCTTTTTTCAACTCCAAAACCGTTTTTTTCAAAGTCAGTTTGCCGGTTGCTACCCGCCCCTTTTGTACCTTTACTTTGCAAAATGCCTTTGCACCTTTTCTGCTGACAACTGTAATGGTTGCAGTGCCTGTACGAAGAGCCGTCAATTTTCCGGTTTTTTTATCTACTTTTACGCATTTTGAATTTGAAGACTTCCATTCCCTGATACTGTCACCCGGGGAATAAGATATTACTTTCAACGCTTTTGTAGATGTCTTCACCTGCATCGGTAAACTATTTGTATTTAATTTTATTTTGTATACAGCAGCTGACTGCTTTGCATTCACAATCACATGACAGGATGCCAGCACTTTATTATTATATGTTACTGTGATGTCTGCTTTTCCTGCTTTCAGCCCTGTTATATATATTTTACCTGCACTTCCAAAATCTGTAATACTGACTATACTGCTATTGGAACTTTTCCACTCCAGTTTATCAGTAGGAAATGTATTCGGAACAACTTTCGCCGACAGTTCTTTGATGTCGCCTTCCTTCATAATCAGGCTCGTCATATTAAGTTCTGCCTTTTGTGGTTCTGTTTCTACTCTTATCTGATCAGTATAAGCGTTGACTGATAATTTAGGAACCGTAAAAGGCTTATATGCACTGTATGTGAATCTCCCTACCGGCAAATGGCTTTGTCCCACTGTCTCTGAGAAAAATCCCTCAGTCCCGGATCCGGCAAGAAAATGTGTCATCTCCGGTACATCTGCCTCCTGATCGTCCCAGGTGCAGTCCACCAGATACCACTTTCCATCTCCCATCTGCACATAATTCCAGATATGATCGGCAAGCACTTCTCCATTCACCACTTCCGATCCTCCTGTCACCAGAATACAGGCGATGCCTTTTTTCTGGCACAAAAGGCGAAAGATTCTGGCATAACAGTCGCATACTCCTTTATGCCCGTATTTTTCAAGCAGTCCACCAGTGATTGTATGATAAGGCAGATAATCCAGATTTGTTCCTGTAGGATATGTAACCAGTTTGATTACCTCTTCATATGCCTGCTTTACAATCTCGTATCTGTTGGTTCCATTTATCTTCTTCAGCAGTGTATTTAATTCTGCCTCTGTCATCGCATTCTCTGAACGGATTCCGTCATAGTAATCTATAAACCAGATGTCTACACTGCAAATTGAAGATGACTTACCAGAATAAACAGGTGCCCAACGATAACCATAAACCCAGTAATTCTCCGTGTAATCAAACAGGAACGCATCAATTGCTTTTCCGACTTCATTATAAAGCTTTCTGTATGCTGCAGATTCTGTTGATTTTGAAGATGGCAAGGTTACTTTTTCTGCCAGTTTTACAGTAATTGATCTTCCATAAGAATCTGCACTTCTGATCTGTCCCCGTCTGCTTTTCTCTGCCAGCACCGTATAGACACTGCGTTCATTTTCTGCTGTTAACTGCGCTCCGTAATATGCTGTCTTTCCGGAACGGTAACAATTCAGAAAACTATCATCTTCATCTGCGTCAAATGCTCCAATACCAGCCTGTTCTGTTACCGCCTGTGGCTGATAAGTACCGCTCACATAAACAGAGTCATGCCCCTCAGTCTTTCCGGTCAGATCCTGTGCCTGTACATGCCAGCCAGCTATGCCTGTCATCAGTATACACAAAACATAGCATATCGTTCTTGTTACTGCTTTTTTATACCGTTCTCCGATACTTTCCATAGATTCATCCTCTTCAAAAACGCCTTGAATCTGTTATATTACTCCTGTTCCTTTGCAGCAGCTTTCTTTACTGTTCTTTTTCTCGTTGTCGGTTTCTTTGCAGATGCCTCTTTCTTCTCATACTGGAATACGGCTACACCATATGCCGGCAAACTGTATCCGATAGACTGTGCTTTTCCGTCACACTCTCCTTTTCTGGAACGATAGCTTGTCGCTTTCTTTGCTCCGCTTCCGCCAAAACGAGCTTCATCACTGTTCAGTACCAGCTTATAACTTCCCGACTGCGGAACCCCTACACGATATTCCGGTCGTTCTACCGGTGTAAAGTTCACAACAAATAACAGATTACTCTTTCCATCTTTCGAATGACGAATAAAACTGAAAATGCTGCGGTCACTGTCATCTGCATTCACCCACTCAAATCCTTCCCAGTTGTCATCTGTTTCATATAAAGCAGGACTGCCCTGATACAGATGCAGAAGTTCCCGCACAAAATTTTTCATCTGAACATGCTTTTCCTCTGCCAGAAGATACCAGTCAAGCTCTCTTGCCTCACTCCATTCCCGGAACTGCGCAAAATCCTGCCCCATGAAAAGAAGCTTCTTACCAGGATGTCCCATCATAAAACTATACCCGGCTTTCAGATTGGCAAACTTATCATCATATTCGCCTGGCATCTTATTGATCATAGAACCTTTCATATGTACAACTTCATCATGCGATAATACCAGTACATATTTTTCTGAAAATGCATAGGTCATGGAAAATGTCATCTTATTGTGGTTATAGCTTCTGAAGTATGGATCCAGCTTCATATAATCCAGAAAATCATGCATCCATCCCATGTTCCATTTCATGCTGAATCCAAGACCGCCGTCTTCCGGTTTTCCTGTCACCTGTGGCCATGCTGTGGATTCTTCTGCGATCACCATAGTTCCATGATTTCTTCCTGTCACTACCGTATTCAAATGCTTGAAGAATTCAATTGCTTCCAGGTTTTTATTTTCCCCATATATATTCGGAACCCAGTTTCCTGCACTTCTTCCGTAATCCAGATAAAGCATCGATGCTACCGCATCTACACGCAGTCCATCAATATGGAATTGTTCGATCCAATATAATGCATTGCCAATCAGGAAGTTCTTCACTTCATTTTTCGCATAATCAAATACCTTTGTTCCCCAATCCGGATGCTCGCCTTTTCTCGGATCTGCATATTCATATAATGCTTCTCCGTCAAAATCTGCCAGTCCTGCTGCGTCCTTTGGGAAATGTGCCGGTACCCAGTCCAGAATCACACCGATTCCATTCTTATGAAGATAATTCACCATATACTGAAAATCTTCCGGCGTACCATATCTGGCTGTCGGTGCATAATATCCAATGACCTGATATCCCCAGGATCCATCAAATGGATGCTCTGCAATACCCATCAGTTCCACATGGGTATATCCCATATCTTTTACATATTCTGTAATTTCATGGGCAAATTCACGATAATTGTAAAATCCATCCGGATCTTCTTCTGTTACCGGATGCTTTCTCCAGGATCCCGGATGTACTTCATAAATTGCCATTGGCATCTCATCTATGTTCTGCTTTGCTCTGGCTTTGATCCATCTCGCATCTGCCCATTTCAGCTTGGAGATATCTGTTACTCTCGAAGCCGTGCCTGGGCGAAATTCTGCCTGATTGCCATATGGATCTGCCTTATACAGCTTTCTTCCATCTTTGGTTGTAATCAGGAATTTATATAATTCACCCTTTTTGACTCCTTCTGCAAATAACTCATAGATACCGATTTCTCCTACCCGAGTCATGGCGTATTCTTCTTTTTCTTCCCAGTCATTAAACTCTCCTACCACATGTACCTGTGCTGCGTGTGGCGCCCAGACTGCAAAATATACGCCTTTTTTCCCTTCGTTCGTTACCAGATGTGCTCCCAGCTTCTTATAGATGTCATAATGTGTACCCTGGCCAAACAAATACTGATCCAGTTCTCCGATACGCATTTCTTTTAATTCCATGATCTTGTCCCCCTTTTTATTCTCATGTCCAGATTCCGTGCATAAATTGATGAATCAGACTGCTTTTCTGTTCTTCTGATACGGTTATCTTTCCGTCTTTCTCTTCCTGATATCCGAGAAATAAAATGTAATGATTAATCAATCCCAGGAATCCTATAGCAAACTGTTTCTGACGTCCGTTCATATTGCCCAGCTGCCCTGATGCCTGTTCAAACAACTGTACTGCCAGATTATACAACTGTGTAATATATGGCCGTGCTGCCTGGTAGGCTTCACTTCCCCTTGCTGAATAAGTGAATGTCATAAGAAGCATGTACGCCTGATGATTTTCATTTGCAAATCCAATCAGAGTTCCTGCAAATGCAGTCAGCGATTCTTCTATTCCATTCTGAAATCTGGCATTCTCTGACATTCTGCCAAGAAATCCTGACAATTCATGCTCCAGCAGTGCTTCCAGGAGTCCATATTTACTCCCGAAATAATGATACAGTGTAGGCTTGGTAATCCCGGCTGTCTGGCAAATCTCCTGTATCCCAACTGCATCATAGCCCTTATGATAAAAAAGCTCTAATGCACATGACAGTATTTTTTCCCGATTATCCATTTCTTCTTCTCCGTCTTCGAGCCTGTACTTCCAGAATGCCTGTGCATTCTTTGTTCATTTCACTTCTTATTTCCAAGTATACCGAACGGTATATATGATGTCAAGAAAAATAAAAAATACCCTGCAAAATCAGCACTTTGCCTCATTCACAGAGTATCTCTTTGTGTATAGTTTCTATTTTATTTTTCCAAAATATTTACCCTTAATGATAATACGGTCTTCTGAATCATACCGCTTTCCGGACACTGTAGAAAACAGCTTGCCGAGGCTGAATTTATTCGCCTTCTTGATAGCTTTATCCATAATTTCTTTTACATCCAGAATCGCTACCGGCTGTTCTGAATTCTGAAGAGTACCAATTCCGTCATACAAAGTAAGTACCGCAGAATCATCCATAACGCTGTCATTCTGAAGCGCATAATACTTACCGAATTCTACCAGTTCATCATTGGTCAATGTCGGTACATTCATCGTAATATCGAATTTCTGAGCAAACTGCGGATTGCGTCCTAACAAATCCATCAGATATCTTCTCTCATCTTCCAGGAAAACAATCAATCCATCTGTCTTGAAATCCATCGCCATAGACAACTGTGCAGCCGCATTGTCACTGAGATCGCCTGCTTCTTCAATAATCAGAATACCTCCGGCAATCTTATTGACGGTTGCTGCTATGTCTTTGCTGTTCAAATCTTCTGCATAGATCTTAGCAACCTTCTGGCTCTGCATTCCTTTACAGCGTCCGATGATCTTTGCAATGCCAAGAGCAAGTGTGGTACGTCCGTTTCCGGCATCACCAATTAAAAGTACATTGCCATGAGAAGATGTCTTATCCGCAAGAATACTTCTCATCATCAATGTAACCGCCTCATTTACCTGTTCATTTACACCGCGGATGTTGCTCCAGAAACCAAGCATACTCTTTTCTTTCTCATCAAGCCCATAGCGAACATAACTCATCGGATCGATCTTTGGCTGTGCCTGCGCTTCCTGCACTGGCACTTCTGGTTCTGCTGCCTCCTGTACCGGTACTTCCGGTTCTGCTGTTTCCTGCACCGGTACTTCCAGTTCTACTGCTTCCTGCACTGGCACTTCCGGTTCCACTGTTTCCTGTACCGGTGCTTCTGGCTCTGCCACTTTCTGCACTGGCATTTCCGGTTCTGCCACTTTCTGCACTGGTGCTTCCGGTTCTGCCACTTTCTGCACTGGTGCTTCTTCTGTTATTGTTTTGCGTACAGGTTTTTCTACCGGTATCTCTTTTAACTCAGGAGCCTTTCCAAGATCAGGCACCGGTATCTGCATCTTTACAGCTTCTTTCTGTCTTGCTGCCAGTTCAGCGGCATAGGATCTGAGATCACGGTCTCCGATCTCTCTGCGGATACTCTCTGACAAATTAATTGTCTTTGCTTCCAGTATATTCTGTTCTCTGGCAGCATCCTGTGTTTCTATATCCTGCACTTCTGGCTTCTGAGCGTCCTTCTGTTCTTCCATCTGCTGTACCTTTGTCGGTTCAGCGGTGCTCTCTGCCTTTTCAGTTAATATATCATCAATGGACATCTGTCCTTCGATCTGCTCTTCCGGTTCTTCTTCTGTAACTGCCACAGCTTCCGGCTCCTGCTTTGACTCCTGTTTCGGTTCCTGCTTCAATTCTGCCACAGGTTTTACTCCCCGCATACCAGAAAGAATCTGTCTCATACTGTTCGCCAGTTCATTCTGCATATCTACTGTATCAAATTCTTTTACTTTCTTTTCTGTCTCTGCCACTGAGGTCTTCTCTTCCTCTTTGTGTTCTGTCACAGCAGCTGCAATTTCCTTCTCTGTATTCATCATGATACTGTCTGCTATTGCTTCTGTCTCTGACTTAGGCATCTCTTTCATGATTTCTTCATCCAGTGTCGGTACTGCCGCTTCGATTGCTGCTTCTTTTGTCTCCATATCCACGATACTGCTCGGATTATCATAAATCGTCTGCTGCTCCGGAGTCAATTGTGCATATTTTTTCTTTAATTCCAATGCCTGTACTACATATTGTCCATTATGGAACCACAGTGCAAGATCATCACACTCAGCAATACATTTGTCAACCATTCCTGCTTCAGAATAGAGCTTCGCCAGTTCATAAGCCCACTGCTCTGTATATTCCTGACTCTTCAATTCTTCCAGTACTTTGATCTGTTCTTCTATGGAAGATCCTCTTCCCTTATAAATCTCGTATTTTAAAATATATCTATTATTATCATGAGGGGCCAGATTTACGTATTCGGTGTAATATTCTACTGCATCGTCAAAGTCCTGTGTCTGTACACATGCCTCTGTCAGGCGGTACAGAATCTGTCTGCTGCCAGGTGAACGTCTGTATGCACGATATAAGATATTCTTACTGTCTTCTGCCCTGCCTACTATCTCATATATTTCACTGACCAGACAGAGGGTACGTACACTTCTGACTCTCTTCCATTCTATTGTATCAGCAATTGCTGCTGCTTCTTCATATTCTTCTTTATCAACCAGTTTTTTTATTTCTTCCAGCTTAGCCTGGTATTCGTATTTATCCACTTTTTTGTGCACCCCTTATATCTGTTATTTAACATAGTTGTAACAATTCTATCATAGACATGTACCCTTGTCAAAGGGAACACTGCATGTTTTCACACTTTTCTCACATTTCCTTTATTTTACAAATATGTAACAAGCAGTATCGTCATCAGCTTTCCTCATTGCCTATTCAAGAAAGCATTTGATATTCTGACAAGATAAAAGCACCCGAAAACTACTGATTACAGCATATACTCCGGGTGCCCTTTCTTATTATTTTTTCTTTTTCTTTACAAAAATGATCAATATGATGATAAGCAACGCAGCTGCCAGAATGCCAACATACATTGCAATATTGGTTGTATCACCAGTCTTTACGGATCCTTCACCGGATGCCAGCTGTGCTGCCGCAGCCGCTGAACCGCCATAATTTGCATACTGCGCACTGTTGGATCTCTGAATCTCTTCTGCACTTGCATACGTATATTCTGCAGGCTCTTTCTGATAATTCACAACAATCTCTGCCTCCAGATCTCTTGAACTGAGATGCAGTGCCGTATTCGGGTTGGAAACTTTAAATGTTGCATTATCGCCAAGAGGTTCTCCGTTGGCATTAGTCTGAGCAGCATAATAAGTTCCTGCCGGAATGTTTTCGAATGTTGCCCTTCCATATACATACTCCTGATCTTTGGACATGGTGACACATTTCACACCAGCCGCGGTATATCGGTTTTTCAGGCCTTCATCCAGGAACAACGCGCAATAATAGGAAGCATTCAGCTTAATCGCTTTTCCCTGATAGTATGCCTTAAAGTCTACGCTGATATTTCCGCTGGCTTTTCTTGTCTGCATAGTAACTGCGGCTTTGTTTCCGCTTTTATAAGTATGGAAATTCCCCTTGCCTGCCGCATCGTATCCATCTGGCGCACTGGTTTCCACCAATGTATATTCTGTATTGGCAGCTAACACTGCCTCTACCAGATGACCACCATTTTCATCAGATGTCCAGGATACCGGATTACCGTTCTGGTCTTTTACCACATTTCCATCCTTATCATGAATTTCCATTTTTGCGCCAGAAAGAAACTTCAAATTTGTATATTCATAAGACTTCTTTCCATTCTTTGTTACCTGTTTTCTGCTGTCGTATCCTTTTCTGGAAATCAGCACTTTCACTGTATCAGCAGAAATATTCACAGATTTACCGGCTTTGGATTTGATCATCGCATATTTTCCTACACTATAAGATCCCGATTCATTTACTGCTCCGACAATATATCCTGCCGGGGCTGCTGTCTGTACAACCTGATACTTTACATTAGGATCTAATACTCCAACCACTTCTACCGGCTGGCTTTCTGTTGTAATGGTCTTGATGACCTTATTACCCTCCCGGATCTCAACGGTTGCATTCTTAATATAACTTCCGCGATATGGTGATGTCTCGGAAACATCATCGATCACGCCTACTTTCAATACGGTCGGCTGACTGGAAAATGTAATAGTCGGATCTTCCCCTTCTGATTTTACGGTATATTCACTGCTCTTGAGCTGTGAACTTGATGCATCAAAATATCCGGACACTCTGTTCTGTTTTATCTTATAGGTCATACCGCATTCCAGATAACCAGTCAGTATTGCCTCACCTTTTTCATTGGTCTTTACAGTTTTTTTACCAGAACCATCTTTCTTTGCAATCTGTATCTCTGCACCTGAAATCGCCTTTTGCGTTCTGCTGTCCACGGCTTTAAGTGTCAGTGTCATTTGTTTATAAGTCAATGCGGCTGTCACTGCCGGGCTGGATTCACTTATTTTCACTTCTGCTGATTTCTTCTGCTGATGGTATGCTGCCGGTATGGCTGTCATATCTCCTGTAATCGTATAATTTCCTGCAGGAAGACCTTTTATGACTGCTTTTCCAGCTTTATCTGCAGTTGCTGTCACGGTACATTTTGAGTTCGTATCCGTTGTAACTGTGAACTTCATCCCTGGAAATTCAGCACTTCCTTTTTCTTCTCCACTTGCAGATACTGTCACAGCTGAATAGATATTCTTAACCGTCAGTCTGGTATCTTCTTCTATTGAAAAAGTGTATTTTCCCTTTGAAGTATTCAGTTCCTGTCCCTTCGCATTCTGATAAACTGTATAATACTCCGCATCCGTTTTGGCTTCTGATGCAGCAATAAAGTTTCCGCCTGTGGAAATAGTGTATACTACCTGCGGTGTAACGCCGCCCGCCTCTTCTCCATATAACGGAAGATTGGTAATCGTAACAGCTGTTCCTCCTTCTGTCGCTGTCACAGGAATGGTAATGGTCTTACTCTCTACCTTTGCTCCTGCAATCTCTGCTCCCTTACTGTCTGTCACTTTTACTCTATCTGCTTCTTCCGTCACTTTTGTCAGATCTGTAATATGATCTGCAGTAACTGTCAGCGTTCCATTCGCATTTTTCGTTCCGACAGATTTCACTGTCAGAGTCAGGCTGGCCGTTTCCTGCTCTGCTTCCGGTGTATCCTGCGGTTTCACCGTCTCAGTCTCGGTCTGAGTCTGAGTTTCAGTCTCTGTTTCACTTTCTGTCTCAGTCTGAGTTTCTGTCTGGGTTTCACTTTCCGGCTCAGCTTTCTTAGTTACCGCAAATACATAATCTGAAAATCCATCTGTGGAAAAACGGACTGTTTCCTTTCCATCCTTCTCTTCTGCTTTCTCTATCTTCAGCTTTTCTGCTGTCTGCTTCTCTTCTGTTTCAGTCTCGTCTGTTGATTCAGACGCTTTCAAAGCAGAACGTTCCTCATCTGTCAAATCTCGAATATGGTAAACTTCCAGCCCATCTTCTTTTAATTCTTTCTGAAATTCATCTTTTTCCCACACCAGAGTTACCTTAATATCTGCTTTTTCTCTTGGTGTCAGTTCTATTTCCTTCTGATCTTTCTCAAAGTGCAGATCATAAATCTGATATGCTGTAATATCATAACCTTCTGCTGTCTTCTCTACTAGCTTCAGATCATTTTTCGCTTTTTTGGAGTCTTTCTTTACCACATCAGCAATCAGCTTTGCGCCTTCCGGAAGCTTCATATCCTTTGGTACTTCCACTGTTATCGTATAATTCTTCTCTTCGACAGAATAAATGCCTTCCTGCTTCTCTGTCTGCTTTTCCGTTTCAGTTTCTTTCTCTGTCGGTGCTTCTGTTGGTACCTCGGTCGGCGCTTCCGTTGGTGCTTCCGTCGGTGCTTCCGTTGGTGCTTCCGTTGGCGCTTCCGTCGGTGCCTCCGTTGGTGCTTCCGTCGGTGCCTCCGTTGGTGCTTCCGTCGGTGCTTCCGTTGGTGCTTCCGTTGGCGCCTCGGTCGGCGCAGGTGCTTCCGTAACTGGCGCCTGTGTTTCTTCTGCCTGGACCGCTGCCTCATCTTCTGCAAAACCCGTCATACTGATATTTGAAAATAACATAGAAGCTGTCAGTAATGCTGCTGCCCCTCTTCTCCAGTTATGTCTCATACTTTATCCTCCATCCTGTCATATTCAAGACTCAAGAATGATTATCTCAAACAAACTTTTTCCTCAGTATATCATGAACCCACTCTTTTTCAATGAAATAATTGTGAAATTTTCTTTAAGGTTTTTCTTGAACATATATGAAATGAATTTTTTCTTAAAAAATGTCTTCAGGTATTGCCAACATCCATTTTTCATGTTATAAAAATACTCGATATCCTGTAGGTCATGTAACATTATGTATAGAGGTGTATCTATGATATATATTAAGAATTTTTGTCAAAAATATAAGCATATGTTTCCACTTGCTGTATTTTTGATTTTTTATTTGATGATATTTACATATGTGGAAAACAGACCGGTCTATCGCATGCATCTGTTATTTTGCAGCCTTGACCACTTTATTCCGTTTTGCGAGTTGTTTGTCGTTCCATATATTATATGGTTCTTTTATATTACATTTGGCGTTCTGTTTTTGGGAATCGTGGAGAAGGACCGAGATCAATATTACCAGCTTTCCGTGAATCTTATGATCGGAATGGCACTGTTCTTACTGATTTCCCTTGTATGGCCTAATGGTCATACTTTAAGACCTGCCGTTCTTCCAAGAGATAATGTATTTACCAGACTGGTTATTATGATTTACTCTTCCGATACTTCCACAAATGTATTTCCGAGTATTCATGTATTTAATACAATCGCTATGCATACGGCGGTAAGACATTCCACTACTTTGAAGAAATATCCATGGGCAGTTCGGATATCCGGTATCATTGCTATATCCATTGTGCTTTCTACCATGTTTATTAAACAGCATACCATCATCGATGTTGTCGGTGCTATGGGGCTGAATCTGATTACCTGGTATCTGCTGTACCGCCAGCCAAAGTTTCTGGCTTCTATACACAGACATCGAGTTCGCAGCCGTATACAGGCAAATCAAAAAAGATAATAAAAAGGCAACGCAAATGTTTGATTTTTGCGTTGCCTTTTTATTACATATCCCTTGCTTTCTTCACACAGGCTCTGGATGCTTCGATCACTGCACTGCGCATTCCTTTTTCTTCCAGTACACGGACAGCTTCAATGGTAGTTCCTCCCGGTGAACATACCATGTCTTTTAATTCTCCCGGATGTTTTCCTGTCTCAAGCACCATTTTGGCACTGCCAAGAACTGCCTGTGCTGCAAATTTGTAAGCCTGTGTCCTTGGCATTCCATCTGCTACTGCTGCATCTGCCATTGCTTCAATAAACATAAATACGTAGGCCGGGGAGCTGCCTGATACTCCAACCACTACATCAATCAAAGATTCCGGCACCACTTCAGCTTTTCCAAAACTTTCACAGATGTCTTTCACCTGCTGCATTTCATTCTCAGTCACCAGATTGTTTCTGCACATTCCCATCATGCCTTCTTTTACCATTGCCGGTGTATTTGGCATAGTCCGAATGATCTTTTTATCTTCTCCTAATCTCTCTGCCAGCCAGGCAAGCGTCTTTCCCGGAGCAATCGACACAATCATCTGATTTTCCCGAAGATCGTCTTTTATCTCCTGAATAACTTCTTCGTAATACTGTGGTTTCACAGCAAGAAAAAGAATATCTGAAAATTCAGCAACTTCTTTATTCCTCAGTGCCGCATTAATACCAAGCTCCGTCTTTATCTTTTCTCTGGTCTTTTCAGATTTTGCGGAAGCAATGACATCTTCTGTTTTTACTTTTTGACTGTCTAAAATTCCCTTAATCATGGCTGTTGCCATATTTCCACATCCTATAAATCCAATTCTCATAGCTGGTATCCTCCATTTTTCAAGAATGTCATGTCATTATACACCCAATAATTTTACTGTTATCATGTCATGATGCACTGCCTTTAAAAACACATCTGTTATATCTTTCGTCTTAATTTTCAGACTGGATGTATTTACGCACGGATGACATCCGATATATTCATCTTTTAATACATCCTCATCGACCAGCAGACGCACGTGATTCTCTTTGTCATTCATCAAGCCCATGATACTGACCGCTCCAGGATGAATATCCAGATATTTTTCCATATATTCTTCCGGCGCAAAAGAAAGTCTCGCACTGCCGATTTGGGATGGCAGTTCTTTTGTCTTGAATGGCTTATCTCCCGGCATCATTAACAGATAGAATTCTGTTTTCTGGCGATTGCATAAAAACAAATTCTTACAGATCAATACATCCAGGACACGATCTATTTCATTGCAGGCTTCCATAGTATCTGCATGTTCGTGATCTGTTCTTTCATATGTAATACCCAATTGATCCAGAAAATCATAGACCCTTATTTCACGATCCTTACGTCCTTCTGTATTATCCGGTCTTCCTTTATATAATTCCATCTTTTATTTCCTCTTTTCTTCCTGCGCTTTTTCCATTGCTTCCAATTCTCTGCGCAATATTCTTTCATCCAGCTTTTGCTCCAGATGTTCTCCGGGTGACATTTTTGCCGGTTTCTTATCTGTATGTTCTCCATCCTCTGTATCAAGCAATTCTTCTTTTTTATGTCGAATCAGCCCTCGTTTTACCAGCTTTCGAATCAAATCATAAATAACTGCAAACACAGGCACGCCTATCAGCACTCCGATAAATCCAAAAAATCCTCCGAATATTGTAATGGAAAACAGTACCCAGAATCCGGACAGTCCTACACTTCCTGCCAGAAGCTTTGGTCCCAGTACATTTCCATCAAACTGCTGAAGAATAATGATAAAAATCAGAAAAATCACTGCGCCTACCGGATCTGACATCAGTACCAGCAAAGTAGCCGGTATGGCTCCGATAAACGGACCAAAATATGGGATAATATTTGTCACACCTATAATCAGGCTAATCAAAATACTATTGGAAAATCCTCTGGTCAGCATCATAATCAGGCAAAAACCATAACAGATTAATCCCACAATGGCACTGTCTAAAATCTTTCCACTTAAAAAGCCATCGAATGTCTTATCTGCAAACTGAAGTTCCTTCATAACAGCGTCTGCATATTTCGATTTCAAAATACTGTATACCACAGCTTTTCCCTGACGGGCAAACTTCTTCCGTGAGCAAAGTGTGTACACACATACGATAAACCCAATTCCAAGATTTGATATAATTCCTACCAGAGAGTTCAAAATATTCGCCACAATATTCTGCAAATAAGGAAGTAAATCGCTGTTCGCCCAATCTACCATCTTCGTACTGAGATCTTCTGCGATTGGTCTGACATAGTTCTGCACTACTCCTTCACTATTCAAATAAGAAGATACCCAGTCAAAAAACCGTGTCACCTGCTCCGGCACCATTCCAGCAAGAACGGTAATGCTTGTCACCACCTGCGGAATGACAGTTCGAAGTAATGTATATAATATAAGAAATACCAGAATCAGAACTGTCAAAACGGATAAGCCTGTCTTGCGCTTTTTCCACTTATCCGGGAGAAATGCTTCCCAGAATTTATCGAAGAAATTACAAGGTGTCTTTAAAAGATACGCCATAACTCCGCCATAAATAAACGGCATCAAAATATTGATAACTGCGCCTATATTTCTTTTAAAGGAATAGAATCGCAACAGAAAAAAATAAAATGCAATAGCAAGAGCCAGTGCAAGAAATAACTGAAGTGCCTGTTTCCACGTTTTCTTCCATTCGTCCCAGTTCATTGATGATGTGTCCTCCAGTTCTTTTTTGTATCATCATACGCTGTTTTAACAGAAAAATCAACGAATTGTTCTTGACATCTATATGTGTTAGGCTTATATTAAACATATGAACAGATATTCATATGTTAATAATTTGTCATTTTATTTTTTTATATAAAAAAGGAGGCTTTTTCCATGAGTGAGCACGAACACCTTCACGATAATGAACACTGTGGCTGCGGCTGCGGACACGATCACCACGAACATCATGAACACGAACATGAACACGAAGAACATGAACATGGGCATGAACACCATCACCATGATGGCGATTGTTGCTGTGGTCATGATCACCACGAACATCATGAACACGAGCATGAACACCATCACCATGATGACGACTGCTGCTGTGGTCACGATCACCATGAACATCATGAACACGAGCATGAAGAACATGAACATCATCACCATGATGACGACTGCTGCTGTGGTCACGATCATCACGATCATCATGAACACGAACATGAGCATGAACATCATCACCATGATGACGACTGCTGTTGTGGTCACGATCACCACGAGCATCATGAACACGAGCATAAACATCATCACCATGATGACGACTGCTGCTGTGGTCATGATCACCACGAGCATCATGAACACGAACATGAGCATGAACATCATCACCATGATGACGACTGCTGCTGTGGTCACGATCACCATGAACATCATGAACACGAGCATGAAGAACATGAACATGAGCATCACCATCACTCATCCGGTCCGGAAAAGCAGGTTTTTATTCTGGAAAATCTCGGATGTGCTAACTGTGCTGCTAAAATGGAACGTCGCATTAACGAACTAGAAGATGTGGCAGATGCTACCATTACTTTTGCCACCAAACAACTCCGTATCTCCGGAAGTCATCTGGACGCACTGGTTCCACAGATTCAGGATATCTGTGCTTCCATCGAATCTGAAGTAAAAGTTATTCCAAAGACTCCAGTTACCAGAAACGGTGGCGAAAGCCGTGTCTACATTCTGGAAAATCTCGGATGTGCCAATTGTGCTGCCAAGATGGAACGCCGTATCAATGAGTTGGATGATGTGGCAGATGCCACCATTACTTTTGCTACCAAACAGCTAAAGATTACCGGAAAACACTTGGATTCCTTGCTTCCTCAGATTCAGGACATCTGTGCTTCTATTGAATCTGAAGTAAAAGTTATTCCAAAGAATCCTACACCAAAATCTGCTGCAAAAGCAGATGATAAGAAAGATGAGAAAGCGGAGCAGAAAAAAACGCTTACTATGATCGCCACAGGTGCTGTATTATTTATCATCGGTGAGGTTATGGAACATATGGGTGTTAATGGTTATGCACCAATGATCGTCAATATCATTGCTTACCTGATTCTTGGGTTGGAAATTGTTATCACTGCTGTAAAGAACCTGACTCATGGACAGGTATTTGATGAAAACTTCCTGATGAGCATTGCTACTTTAGGAGCTTTTGCTGTTGGTGATTTCTCCGAAGCAGTCGGTGTCATGCTGTTTTACCGTATTGGCGAATTTTTCGAAGATATTGCTGTAGAGCGCAGCCGTTCTCAGATTATGGATGCCGTCGACCTGCGTCCTGAAACTGTTAATCTGGTATCCGGAAATGACATCCGTGTTATTCCGGCTGAAGAAACAGAAGTCGGTGACATCCTGCTGGTTCGTCCTGGTGACCGTATTCCTCTGGATGGAACGATTCTGGAAGGTAACAGCCGTCTGGATACTTCTGCCATCACAGGTGAACCTGTTCCGGTTACAGTAAAAAAAGGGGACGAAATCGTATCTGGCTGCGTCAATGTATCCGGTCAGTTGAAGATCCGTGTCGATAAGCCATTATCTGAATCTATGGTTACACGTATTCTGGATTCCGTAGAAAATGCTGCTGCAAGTAAACCAAAGATCGACCGTTTTATCACAAGATTCGCCAGAGTTTATACTCCATTTGTTGTTGTTCTGGCATTGGCCACCGCTATTATTCCATCAATGGTATCCGGTGATTGGTATTACTGGGTGCATACCGCACTGACATTCCTGGTTATCAGCTGTCCATGTGCTCTGGTCTTAAGCGTACCACTGGCATTCTTCTCCGGAATCGGCGCTGGCTCCAAGAAAGGTATCCTCTTTAAAGGCGGTATTTCTCTGGAACAGCTCCACAACGTAAAGGCTGTCGTTATGGATAAAACCGGCACCATCACAGAAGGTAACTTCGTGGTACAGGAAGTAGTATCCGCAGGCTCCCTTTCTTCTGATGAATTATTAACTCTGGCTGCCGGATGTGAGCAGATCTCTACCCACCCGATCGCCACAAGTATTGTAACTGCTGCACAGGAAAAACATCTTTCCCTTGCAAAACCAGAAAAACTGGAAGAGATTGCCGGACACGGTATCTCTGCCCAGACTGACAAGGGCACTCTTCTGGTTGGTAACCGTAAGCTGATGGATCAATTCCATATTGACTTGTCTGCTTACCAGAAAAAGGGCTTCGGCAGTGAAGTTCTGATTGCACTGAATGGTAAATTTGAAGGTCATATCGTGATCTCCGATACTATCAAGAGCGAGGCAAAATCTGCAATCGCCGCACTGAAAAAACTGGGTATTACCACAGCTATGCTCACCGGTGATGCACAGGAAAGCGCCGACGCTGTTGCTTCTGAAACCGGCATTGATGAAGTTCATGCAAAGCTTCTTCCTCAGGATAAGCTGGCCGAACTCCAGAAAATCCGTGCTGCGCATACCAGTGTTATGTTCGTGGGTGATGGTATCAATGATGCACCGGTTCTGGCTGGTGCCGATGTAGGTGCTGCTATGGGAAGTGGTGCTGACGCTGCCATCGAAGCCGCAGATGTGGTATTCATGAATTCCAATATGGATGCCATTCCACAGGCTATCCGCATTGCCAATGCAACCAGCGCAATTTCCTGGCAGAACGTAGTATTTGCCCTGATCATTAAGGCAATCGTTATGATTCTTGGTCTGACAGGACATGCATCTATGTGGTTTGCTGTATTTGCAGATACCGGCGTTGCAATGCTGTGTATCCTGAATTCCATCCGAATTCTGTATAAAAAATAAATAATTGTCCTAAAAACCCGCAGATACATTATCTCCCATTTCCAAAGTATCTGCGGTTTTTTTTACATCATGCCTCCTTTAAATATTCCTCCACATTCCGATTAATCACATTTGTTAGCTCATGTTTCTCATACAGTTCCCGAAGTAAACGAAAATGTCCATCATATTCATAGTTTTTTTAAGAATGCTGAATATTGTGCACGGTCATTCAACTCTTCATTTTCTGATATGTGCACTCCTCCTCTCGTATACACAGTTTAACTTTTTAACTTAATTTGTAAAGTTAAAAAAGTTAAATATCATAAAAAACCAACCGAATATGATTTACTTATACCCGGCTGGTTTCTCTGTTTATTCTATTCCATATTTTTTTAATAACTGCTCACAGTATGCTTTATCCTCTGTCGCTCTCTGTAAATCATCTAGGCGCTTTTCTTTCAACAATGTGGCTGTCAGCACAGACATACGATCCAGGCCTTCCTGTCTGCCCTCGGCTCTGCCTTTCTCAACTCCATCATCATAGATCATCTGACCAATTCGCGTCATTGATACCACCTCCCTGACTTCCTGTAATTCTTTTCCTTTGAGAAACTTGTCTGCTAATGTATACAGAATGGCAATGGTTTTCTCTGCAGTAACAGTCTCTCCCTGTTTTGCAAACAGGATTGCCTTTTTTATTTTTTCTTTTCGGCTCAACTTTCCAGACATTAGTGGTGCAAGCGCCAGTCCTGCATAGTCTTCTTCATTCAATACTTCCCCATTGTCCAATTTTTCCTGCATTCTTTGAAATATCTTATCTGCATCATAATCTGTCAGATAAATCGGATTCACCCGATATGTATAAAGTCCACAGTCTAATTCCGTCCTTGCACTGGCAATCTCTCCAATCCGTCTCCGTTGTCTGAAACTCAAAGTGTGCATAAAAGCCTTCCGCTGTCAGAAAGGTAAAATCCATATACATGGAATAGATCTGCAGTTCGATCAGCTCTGTCGGTTCTTCCGCAACAAACTCATACTTTACTCCCAGCCTCTTCAGTATATGATCACGAAAATATCCAAATCCCATTTTCATGATCGCATCCTCATGTTTTGTATTGGGCATAAGACACCTCTTTTTTCTATCCGTTCATTTTATTATCCTTCGTGTCTTATTCACTCTTCGGCTGTACTTTCTCTTCTCGTTATCTTTTGTAAGCTATAATCTGTCAGCCCTCCTTGGTATCATTATAACAGAATTCAAATTTTTAACCTATTATATTTTTATAAAGTTGGGGAATGGTATATGAAAAAACAGCCTTCTGAAACTCACACTTCAAAAGACTGTACTTCTCTTATTCCATTTTTATTGTCTGCTTATACGATGGCCGCTCCCAGTTCTTTCAGAGCTGTGGTTGCTTCATCATCTGGTGCATCATTGCAGATGACACTATCACACGCCAGCGTAATACCTGCGCCCTTTGCATCTTCTTCCCAGTTTCTCATCCATTCGCCGTCTCCCCATCCGTAGGAACCAAATAAAGCTACTTTCTTACCTGCCAGTTTTCCCTTGCATGCATCATATAATGGCTGAAATTCATCTTCTTCCAGAACTTCATCGCCCATCGCCGGGCATCCCAATGCGATCCCGTCATACTGATCTGCCATATCTGCATTAAAATCTGCACAGTTAATCATTTCTGCATCTGCGCCTGCTCCTTTTGCTCCTTCCAGAACTGCTTCTGCCATTGTCTCTGTATTTCCTGAACTGCTCCAGAATACGACTGCCACTTTACTCATTTTTAAGTCCTCCTGCTAGTTTAAATTTTTAATTTTTATATGAAAAAGTCAATTAGACTTTATTCAGCCTCTTAAGCTGCCACTGTCAGCTTCATCACACTTCGCCCTTGCTGCCACAGACGCATATACACATCCTTGCATTTTTTGTATTTTGCAAAAGTACGAATCGCTTCACATTCATTGCAATACACTTTCCAGCATCCGGTACATTTGCAATTATGACCGGCATTCTTAATAAAACCAATCACATCCCCCAGTGGATATCCAAGAAAAATCCCTATTTCATGTGGAAATTCTTCTCTTGCCTGCAACTTAATCTGAAGCAGCTTCAAAGCCTCTTCCGGTCTCAGGCTGGTATATCCATACTTCTTCATAAACTGTGCCACTCCCGGTTTCTTTAAATCTCGTTCCAGGAAAGATTTCCTGCATACATAGATCAGTGCCGCCCTTTCACTTCTTCGCAGCTCCATTACAAAAATCCCCTTATCCTTCATCGATGTATTCCAAAGATCAATCTGCGCATGTAATTCCTGTTCTGAATGATACACATACGTAAAAAGATTTGCTGTCTTGATCGACGCCAATGTAGGAGAACAATGCTCCACCAGATACCGTTCCAACATCCCCCACTGCTCCTTTTTCAAACTTCCCATTTGGTAGTTTTTTATCACTCTTGTTAGTTTGTTCTAACTTCAAGAATTACTATAATATAACTCACTTATAATGTCAAGATAATTTCAATACCCTCAATTCATCCAGAATGTCTCCGCTTTTCCTGCATTGCGTT
Source organism: uncultured Marvinbryantia sp. (assembly GCA_934373455.1). Lineage (GTDB taxonomy): Bacteria > Bacillota > Clostridia > Lachnospirales > Lachnospiraceae > Marvinbryantia. The sequence goes on along the minus strand of CAKRON010000002.1, from coordinate 114 downwards.
CAGTCATTGAAAGTCTTATAATAGTTTTATCTCAGTCGAGAAGACTCCCACCTCTTCAGGCGGTGAGTAATAGCAAATTTGTCTCAGTGGGAATCCAATCTCCGACTGAGATAA
>CAKRON010000001.1 GCA_934373455.1 uncultured Marvinbryantia sp. | reverse complement strand
CGATGTGGCTCAATTGGCAGAGCAGCTGATTTGTAATCAGCAGGTTATCGGTTCGAGTCCGATCATCGGCTTTTTTCATGTTATAATATATCGCGGGGTGGAGCAGTCTGGAAGCTCGTCGGGCTCATAACCCGAAGGTCATAGGTTCAAATCCTATCCCCGCAATTTTTTTTGCCTGATAATCATTTTATCGGTGAATAAGCCCAGATAGCTCAGTTGGTAGAGCAGAGGACTGAAAATCCTCGTGTCACTGGTTCGATTCCGGTTCTGGGCACTTAACTTAATATGGAGCATTAGCTCAGTCGGTAGAGCACTTGACTTTTAATCAAGTTGTCCGGGGTTCGAATCCCCGATGCTTCACTTTTTAGATCCAGGAAAATAGCCTGGATTTTTTGTTGTTACAAGTGATTTTTTCTGTTTAGTTCAGATTTTCATAAGAAAATTTATGATTTATTTAGGATGAAAACATAGTTTGAACACATTTATTGTATATACTAACAGCATATTAGCAAAGAGCTAATATATTTCATAACTCACACTTCGCAACGACCACACGTTGCGGAGTACTCCCTCAAAATATAATTTTTCTCTTTCCTGAAATGGCTGTGCAAATGCACAGCCATTTCGCTGTATTACCATGAAGCTGCATCTAATTGATCTTCACTATGATCTGATATCGTAATGATCAGTTTATGTGGAAGACAGGCAATTACTTCTCCGGTATGAGATATAGAACCTGTATGAACACAGACCAGATCAGGACAATTGGCAGCTGTTACAGCAATTTTTCCATCTTTTACAGTAATGGTATTACTGCCTCCATTCTCACTATCTAGGATCAATTCTGTATCTTTATCTAAATTTAATTCACAGATAGTTTGACCATCCTGCTCAATTAGAGCGGTTGCACCGGATTTCCCGAAATACAATCCTTTTATCAGAAATCCAATGCAGATGAAAATGAGAATAGAAACAATAAAAATAATAGTATTTTTTTTTCGATTCATAATAAGATTTCCATTAAAATGTTTTCTTGATTTTACAGCCAGTCAGAATAAATTCTGCGTCTATATGTTCAAGTGAATTGATGAGTTCATTTGCCTTTTCGTATCCAAGTGTCATACAGGTAGTGCTGAGAGCATCTCCTGTTAATGAGGAGTCACAGATGATGGACACACCCCATAGATCATTTTGAATTGGATAACCGGTGTCCGGATCCAGAATGTGATGATAAATGATATCATCCTGCTTAAAGTAACGTTCATAAATACCAGAAGAAACGACAGTTTTATCTGTTACTTTTACTACATCAGCAATAGGTTCATTATCATCGAAAGGTTTTTGAATACCAATGCTCCAGGAAGAGCCATCCGGTCGATTTCCTATGGTCAATACATTACCACCAAGATTTAGCAGACCAGATGTTACATTATTTTCTGTAAGGTAAGATTTTAAACGATCTGCGGCAAATCCTTTCACGAGAGCACCCAGATCTATCATGACATCACTGGAAGAAAAAGTCAGTGTATTTCCAGATAAAGAAATCTGATCAGCACCTACCTTTTTCAGGGCTTCAGAAATAGTGTCAGCCTCAGGGACAGAAGCATTTTCGCTTTTAAAATCCCACAGGTCTGATAAAGGAGCAATGGTAATATCAAATTTACCATTTGAAATAGTATAATATTGAAGACCAACAGAGATTAGTTCAGCAATGTCATCTGATACTGTAACTGTGTTCTGTGTACGATGATTGATGGCATACAATTCACTGGTTTCCAGAGTACGACTGAATGTATTTTCATATTCGGCACACATTTCGACACAGTGTTCCATCAGATCATTTCCATTTTCCCCGGCATAAAACTGCAGACTGATAACCGTATCAAAATAAATAAAGTTTTTTTCAAAAAGCTGCTGATTTGATTTTGTCTGAAGGTGACATCCGCTGCAAAACATAAAAAACAGGCAAGGTAGAAAGAATAAAGTAAATTTTTTCATAAAATTCCTGCTTTCTATTAATGACGTTGCTCTGTAGTGTCATAGGTTTCACAAAATCTGGCTGAAAAAGAAGGTTCCATGCCTGCAGCGATGAGATGGGAAATATCTCCCAGGTGAGCAGCACGAAAACTTGCAATCCCTTTTTCGCGTTCTTCTGTATGAAGAGTGGTAACTGAGGTGGGAGCAAAGGCAGTCGTGTGCCAGAGAATAAATGGGGAAATATTCATCAAGTGGGAAAGAAGAACACATTCCAGACCAAAATGGCAGAAAAATACAAGTGTGTCCCTATTTGCCTGTGTTACGCTATAGACGCCATTGTCTCGCACATATCCGTGAGAAGCAAGTAAAGTGTCAAATTCTGAGATAACATGATCGTAAACAGTAAGTATATTACTGGATTTTGCAATTGCACTGTTTCGCCAGTCAGTTGAATGGAAATATTCTGGATGGCAGAAAAGATAAGAAGGCAGTACATCCCACGCTACATTAGCATAAAGTTTACCTTCCCGGAGTTCACGATCAGGATAAGCTGAAAGAAGTTCTTCATTATCTTCAAGAAGGACTTTAGCCGGAAACTCTTGAAGCCAGTCCATTGTCTGTGCAGTACGGTTCATAGCTTTTAAACTGCAGTAAGCGGTATCCTGTGCGCGTCCTAATGGAGATACATAAAAATCTTTCACATTCCAATTCTTTACACGTTCAGATAGAAGATGAGCCTCTTTCCAGCCTCGTTCTGTCAGTGTATCGTTTTCATAATCCGGATCACCATGTCTGATAATTACTAAATTCATAAAAATTACTCCTAATGTTTATTATTACGTTAAAACGTTCGAAAGTATTATATCATGGGGCTTATAGATTGTGATATACTAACTACTGGATTTGCACAGGAAAATTTTGTGCAATATGTGAGAATGAATGTATAAACGAATGGAGATTGTTAAGTGAGCAATTACAAAAACGAATCAAACAAAGAATTTTTGTATGAAAAATTAAAAACATATGGAAAATCGGATGCATATCCCTTTCACATGCCCGGACATAAGAGAAATATCAAATTGGTGAAAGAACTAATGGACCGAGATCAGCTTTTTTTGCCGTATGAAATAGACATTACCGAAATTGATGGATTTGATAATCTGCATCATGCAGAAGGAATTTTGCTTGAAGCCCAGAAAAGAGCTGCCGTATTATATGGTGCCGGACAGAGTTTTTATCTGATCAATGGAAGTACCTGTGGTTTGCTTGCGTCTATATTTGCCTGTACTGCTCAGCACGGAAAAATATTAATGGCACGAAATTGCCATAAAGCAGTATATCATGCAGTTGAACTAAGAGAATTGCAGACGATCTATCTGTATCCACAAAAATATCAGATAAAAGATCCACAGGAAAAAAATATCTGGACAGGAAAGTCAGAAATAAACGGCGTGATTTCACCGAAAGATGTGGAAAACGCATTGAGAGAAAATAAGGATATCCAGGCAGTTGTGATTACATCGCCTACTTATGATGGAATTGTATCAGATGTAGAAGCGATTGCTCAAATTGTGCACAAATATGAGAAGATATTAATTGTCGATGAAGCTCATGGTGCTCATTTTGGATTTCATCCATCTTTTCCGGAAAATTCATTGAAGAAGGGGGCAGATCTGGTCATTCACAGTTTGCATAAAACTCTTCCGTCTATGACTCAGACAGCATTGCTTCATGTGAATAAAGAAGCTGAAAAATTAACAGAACAGGTAAAAAAATATCTGGACATTTTTGAAACGAGCAGCCCATCATATGTATTTATGGCAGGAATGGATCAATGTGTACAACTGATCAATGAACGGGGAGATGAGCTGTTTGAAGCATATGCAGAGAAGTTAGAGCAATTTAGAGAAGAAATAAAAGATGTTCCACATATTCATCTTTTGCCTTTGGAAAATCATGAAAAAATGGATTCAGGAAAATTAATCATTGCTGCAGATGGAATGAACGGACAGGAGCTGGCAGATCTTTTGAGAAACGAATACCAGCTGGAAATGGAGATGGCGGCAGCAGGATATGTGATAGCCCTGACCAGTATAGCGGATACGCAGGAAGGATTCGATAGATTAAAAAATGCACTTATCCACATTTCGAAAACAATCTCCACATCTTTTGTGGAAATAACAGAAAAAAATGAAAGAATGAGCAGAGAGGAATTTCAACAGCCGGAACAGCGTATGACAATATCGGAAGCAGATAAGTGTGAGAAGGAAATTGTAACGTTATCAGAAAGCAAAGACAGGGTGTGCGGTGAATATATTTATCTTTATCCACCAGGAATCCCACTGGTACTGCCTGGAGAAAGAATGACAGATAGACTGATAACAGAAATACAAAATTATCAGTCTATGGGATTGGAAATACAGGGAATCAAGGATTATGAAGGAAAAAGGATAGAGGTATTAAAAAACGTCCGAGGCATATGATATGCCCGGACGTCTGTTAATTAGTAAAGTCCCTGTGCGATCAGATCTTTGATTGCCTGAATCACAGCATCTTTATCTTCTTTGTAGGTAACACCAAACCATTTATCATTGGTTGGAAGTAAGGTAACAATAGCCTTATCTTTCTGAATCAGATCATCGATGATGGTTGGAAGAAGATATTCACTGGTAAGATCTCCTTCTTCAAGGCTGCCTAAAAATTCCTGAAAGCCATCCTGAAGATAATCAATAAAATCAGGAGTCAGTCCCCACATATTCATAGATACAAGAGTATCAAGTGGAATGGAGTGCTGCGTTCCGTCAGATAATAGGGTGGCAGCGCCATCGGTAGTTTTGATGATATTTTTGGTCTCTATGATCTGTGTTACGTGGTTCTGATCATCTGCCTTGCAGATTCCTCTGGTAACACCGCCGTTGTCACTCAGAGTGTTTTTCAGAATAAAGCCGGCCATGCAGAAATGAAAATGATTGACTGCACTGCGAGGTGTTGTCAGGTATTCATGGATCTTAATAAAAGCTTCTTTGCCATAATAATCATCAGCATTGACAACTGCAAAAGGTTCTTTTACAACATCACGGCATGCAAGAATCGCCTGACCGGTACCCCAAGGTTTCTTACGGCCTTCTGGAAGTGAGAAACCTTCCGGAAGATCATCCATTTCCTGAAATACATATTTTACATCTGCTTTTTTCTCTATGCGGTGTCCGATCATTTCCTGAAAATCTTTTTCCAGGTCTTTCCGGATAATGATAACAATCTTATTAAAACCGGCGGCAAGGGCATCAGAGATGGAGTAGTCCATGATAATTTCTCCATTTGGCCCGACAGGTTCCAACTGTTTAATACCGCCGCCAAAACGGCTCCCAATACCAGCAGCCATAATCACAAGTGTGGTGCTTTGCATAATTTTCTCCTATCCTGGTTGCAGTTTAAAAATGCAACATTTTTTTTAAGTATATCATGGATATGAAATTTTGACAAAGGAAATAGAGTGTATTATAGTGGAATGGGAAATGGGGGACGAAAGAAATGAGGCTGGAAGGGTATTATTCTTCGGGTGAATTTGCAAATAAAGCGCATATCACGAAAAAAACGATAAGATATTACGATGAGCATAATATTTTAAAACCATCATTTATAAATGAAAATGGTGCCCGTTTTTATACGGATAAAGATTTTGCGAGGCTTCAGCAGATTCTTTTTTTAAAATATTTGGGATTTTCGCTGGATGATATCAGGGAAATGACAATGAGAAATTCGGACCTGTCTTTTTTATCGGAGTCACTGCATATGCAGCTTGGACTGATGGAAGAGCGGCTGGAACAGATGCAGTTGATGAAACAGGCACTGATAGAAGCGTCAGAAGCAGTGGATCAGGGGGCAGAAGTGGACTGGAGCCAGATGCTTCAGGTAGTGAATCTGAATGAAATGGAGCAGAAACTGAAAAGCCAGTACCTGAATTCTTCGAATATATCGGCTCGAATTAATCTGCATAAAGAATATGCCGCAAATAAAAAAGGATGGTTTCCATGGCTGTTTGAACAATGTCAGATTCAACCGGGCGATACAATTTTGGAAATAGGATGCGGAGATGCATCTCTGTGGAGAGAAAACAGAGAACGGATACCGGAGAATATAAAGATTATTTTATCTGATTTATCCGATGGGATGATGCGTGATGTAAAAAGATCAATCGGTAAAAAGGATGAAAGATTTCGATTTGACGTGATGGACGCTCATCAGATCCATATGCCGGATGCATCTGTGGATTTACTGATTGCAAATCATGTATTATTTTATTGTGAGGATTTGCAGCAGGTATTCAGGGAAATAAAGCGTGTGCTAAAATCGAATGGGATTTTTATATGTAGTACTTACAGTGGCAGCCATATGAAAGAAATAAGTGAACTGGTGAAAGAATTCGATGACCGTATTGTATTGTCCGCAGATCGTCTGTATGAACGGTTTGGAAAAGAAAACGGAAAAGAGTTGCTGCAAAAGGAATTCAAGGATGTTGTCTGGGTTCAGTACGAAGATCATTTAAGTGTGACAGATGCGGATGCGCTGCTTGCTTATATTTTGTCCTGTCATGGAAATCAGAATCGCTATATCGTAGACCGTTACCGGGATTTCCGTGCATTTGTAAAAAAGAAAACAGAAAAAGGGTTCTATATTACAAAAGATGCAGGTATATTTATTGTGAAAAAATGACAAATATGAAAAAAATGAAAGAAAACACTTGAAGGTGCCCTTGGGGCACCTTTTATAATATAATAAAATTTTTAGTGTGAGTAATTACAAATCAGGATAGGAGAGTACGAAAGAAATGAAAGGCATTATTTTAGCAGGGGGATCAGGAACCCGTTTATATCCGCTGACCATGGTAACTTCGAAACAGCTGCTTCCGATTTATGATAAACCGATGATTTATTATCCGATGTCAGTGTTGATGAATGCTGGTATTCGTGACATTTTGATTATATCTACACCACAGGATACTCCGCGTTTTCAGGAATTACTGGGAGACGGTCATCAGTTTGGCGTGAATTTATCTTATGCAGTACAGCCAAGTCCGGATGGACTGGCACAGGCATTTATTATTGGTGCTGATTTCATCGGTGATGATACCGTAGCAATGGTTCTGGGAGATAATATTTTTGCAGGTCATGGTCTGAAGAAGAGACTGACAACAGCAGTAGAGAATGCAGAAAACGGAAAAGGAGCCACCGTATTTGGTTATTATGTAGATGATCCGGAACGTTTCGGAATTGTGGAATTTGACCATAGCGGAAAGGCTGTGTCTATCGAAGAAAAGCCGGCACATCCAAAGAGCAACTATTGTGTAACCGGACTGTATTTTTATGACAACCGTGTGGTTGAATATGCAAAGAACCTGAAACCGAGTGCAAGAGGAGAACTGGAAATTACAGATTTAAATCGTATTTATCTGGAAAGCGGTGAGCTGAATGTGGAACTTTTGGGACAGGGATTTACCTGGCTGGATACAGGAACACATGAAAGTCTTGTAGATGCTACGAACTTTGTGAAGACAGTGGAGACGCATCAGCATCGTAAGATAGCCTGCCTGGAAGAGATTGCATATCTTAATGGCTGGATCAGCAAAGAAGACGTCATGAAGACGTATGAGATTGTTAAAAAGAATCAGTACGGACAATATCTTAAGGACGTATTAGACGGAAAATACCGTGAGCAATTGTATTAGTCATATATAGAGGAGAAAAAATAGCATGAATATTATTGTTACCGGCGGAGCCGGATTTATTGGAAGTAATTTTATTTTTCACATGATGAAGAAATACCCGGATTATCGTATTATCTGTCTGGACTGCCTGACCTATGCCGGTAATATGTCCACATTGGAACCGGTTATGGATCAGCCGAATTTCCGTTTTGTAAAGGAAAGTATTACAGACAGAGAGGCAGTTTATAAATTATTTGAAGAAGAACATCCGGATATTGTGGTGAACTTTGCAGCGGAAAGTCATGTAGACCGTTCTATTGAGAATCCGGAAGTATTCTTGGATACAAATATTAAGGGAACTGCAGTTTTAATGGATGCCTGCAGAAAGTATGGTATTACTCGTTATCATCAGGTATCTACAGATGAAGTGTACGGAGATTTGCCACTGGATCGCCCGGATCTGTTCTTTACAGAAGAAACTCCGATTCATACCAGCAGCCCATACAGTTCTTCTAAAGCGGCAGCAGATCTTTTGGTGCTGGCTTATCACAGAACTTATGGACTTCCTGTAACCATCAGCCGTTGTTCTAATAACTATGGTCCGTATCATTTTCCGGAAAAACTGATTCCGCTAATGATTGCCAATGCATTAAATGATAAACCACTTCCTGTATATGGAGAGGGATTAAATGTACGTGACTGGCTGTATGTGGAGGATCACTGCAAAGCAATTGACCTGATTATTCATAAAGGACGTGTCGGTGAAGTATATAACATCGGCGGTCACAATGAAATGAGAAATATTGATATTGTTAAATTGATCTGTAAAGAACTTGGTAAGCCAGAAAGTCTGATTACTCATGTAACGGACCGTAAAGGACATGATATGCGTTATGCAATTGATCCTACAAAGATTCATAGTGAACTGGGATGGCTGCCGGAAACCAAATTTGCAGATGGTATCAAGAAAACAATTCAGTGGTATCTGGATAACAAGGAATGGTGGGAAACTATTATTTCCGGCGAGTATCAGAATTATTATGAAAAAATGTACGGGGACAGATAGAAATGGGACAGATTAAAGTAGAGAAAAACGTAGGCGGTATTCAGGGACTGTGTGTAATCGAACCGACTGTACACGGCGATTCCCGTGGATATTTTATGGAAACGTATAATGAAAATGATATGAAAGAAGCAGGATTGGATATGGTGTTTGTACAGGATAATCAGTCCTGCTCTACCAAAGGCGTGCTTCGCGGACTTCATTTTCAGAAAGAATATCCGCAAGGAAAGCTGGTTCGTGTAATAAAAGGTTCTGTATATGATGTGGCAGTGGATCTGAGAAGTCAGTCTGAAACTTATGGAAAGTATTTTGGAATTGAACTGACAGAGGAAAATAAAAAGCAGTTTTATATTCCAAAAGGATTTGCTCATGGCTTTCTGGTATTATCCGATGTGGCAGAATTCTGTTATAAATGTACAGACTTCTATCATCCAGGTGATGAGGGCGGTATGGCATGGAATGATCCGGAAATTGGCATCCAGTGGCCACAGGTGAAGGGAACTTATCAGGGAAGTGCTTCTGCAGAAGGATATGTCATGGAAGATGGCACAGCGTTGAATTTAAGTGACAAAGACCAGAAATGGATGGGAATTAAAGATACGTTTAAGTTTTAAAAATATTACGAAAGAGAGCTGACGCAGTTATCAGAAAGAAGAGTGTGTCGGCTCTTTTTATGTTATAATAAATCTAAAGTCTGCTATAAATACTAATAAAACATCTTTTTAATATTAAGAATTTTAAAAGTATTTATTTTTAAATTATTTTATATCTTATGATATACTATAGGTACTATTTGGAATTTTGAAGAAAGAGAGGAATGATCATGCCTGAAAAAAATTTTTTCAGACAATCGGAAGACAGAAATCTGCGTTCTGCACTATCGGTTTCTCAAACTTCCTGTATTAATGGAATTTTTGTGTTGTTTATTTTTATACGACATTTTTGTCAATATATTGATGCTTCCATGCTTCCATATTTTGGTGGATGTGCCTTTTTGGACAAAAAATTAGGTCAACTTATTGTGGTTCCGTTTTTGTTTTATTCAGGTTATGGAGTTATGGAACAAATAAAAAAAAGGGGAGAAACATATATTCTTGCGATGCCAAGAAGAAGAATTTTGAAAACCTGGCTTCATTTTGCTATGGCAGTTTTCTTATACCTTTTGTTGTCTATGTACCTTCAAAAGGATTATAATTTAAATACAATTTTACTTGCCTTTACAGGATGGGAATCTCTGGGAAACAGTAACTGGTATATGTTTGCGATTCTAATTATGTATATATGTACATATATATCTTTTCGATTATTCAATAAACAAAAGGCACTGCTTTCTTGCATTGCCTTTTCTGTCGCTTATATTTTAATCGTAGGATATTTTAAAGATGGTACTTGGTGGTATAATACGGTCATTTGTTTTCCTGTCGGTATAATAATATCCTTTTACAAAGATCAGATAAATGAATTTCTGCAAAACAGAACCTTACCAGTATTGATAGTTTGTCTGTTGGTTACTTTTACAGGGTTTCATTTTAGATCTCATTTTATTTCTTACGAAATAATGAGTATTTTTTTCGTTTTTGTAATTATTTTACTGTGTACACATTTAAAAATCGAAAACAGATTATTTCTGTTTTTAGGAAAATATTCTTTTGAAATATACATTTTACAGCGTCTGCCAATGATTTTTTTTAAACAATATCTTTCAGGATATACATATATGATTGTATGTCTGCTTTTATGTATTGGATTATCTCTTTTATTTAAAAAAGTGGAGCAGATCACAGATTATATATTTAAATTATAAAACGAGGTATATAGTATATGAAAATATCTGTTATTATTGCAGCATACAATGCTGCAACTTATTTATCAGAAACACTGGACAGTGTATTAAATCAAACAATAGATGATTATGAAGTGATTGTTATAAATGATGGTTCTTCGGATCAGACTTTGGAAATTCTTGAAAGCTATCAGCAAAAGTATTCTAACTTAAATATTATTAATAAAGAAAATGGTGGTCCTTCTTCTGCCAGAAATATTGGTATGGAACGTGCAAAAGGAGATTTTATTTATTTTCTTGATGCAGATGATCTCATTGAACCAGATTCGTTACAGGCTTTGTATGACAGAGCCATTGAAACTAATGCGGATCTTGTCATTGCTAAATATGATATTTTTAATGGATCCAGGAAATATCCTGTAAATAATATAAACAGTATTGTTAATTTGGACCATATAGAACGATATGATCCCACAATTCTTTGGACATTTTCATTGTGGAATAAACTGTTTCGTTCCTCACTAATTAACCAGTATCATTTTCAATTTCCACCAATTTCCTACTCTGAAGATGGTGTATTTGTTATGCGTTATGTTTATCATTCAGATAATATTGTTGGTTTAAATAAGATTATTTTGCATTATCGACGTATGTATAATGGTGATACCAGTTCAATTACGGCTTCTGTTTCGCCATGGAAAATCAAAGATTATATTACAGCACATAAAATAATTTTTGATTTGGCAAAAGAAAATATCTTGAAAGATTATCCTGAGTATGAAACTATTTCCCAGGCACGTGAACTCAATAACGAGATCCATAATTATTTAAATACTATTATTCAAAAAGAACTTCAAGTTTTAATCAATCAGTTTTATATTAAATTTTGGTCTCTGGATGAAGAATCTATTGCGTTGATAGCAGAAGAATTTGAAGAAAAATTTAATATTTTGGATATGAAAGCATCATTGACACTTATAGATGAACATCCAGATTTATCACTTTATCATTTAGCGACCAAACCGGAAATTGCATTAAAAAATGCATTTTTTACAGCAGTATTGTATGGTGATGAATCTAATACAGAGCAGTTTCTGTCTTGCTTGAATACTCTGATTATTCAAAATTTAATTGGGATAAAAATTGTGCTTCCTGAGTCAGTGAAATCTATTATTTTGGAACATAATCTAATGCAGGGAAATATGGAATTTGTGTCAGCCTTTTCTGAAAATGAATTGTTTCATTATGCATTGGATCATGCAACGACTCCTTATATTACATTCTGTGATCCGGCAATTATTTATACGAATAATGCTTTTCGTTTTATGTTTAAGCGTTTTATTAAATCACCTACAAACTTTATATGTCAATTAATTTATCATACCAATTATGGAGAACCGCAGCCTGTTTATGTCAACCGCATAGCGCTTGAAAGTTTACGCAATGGTATAGAATATAATAATTTTTTATGCATGGATTATACTTTGTCCAATAAATTTTTCCGAGTTAAATTTTTGCAAAATTACGCTATTCCTGCGGAAGATCGCTTGTTAAACTGGATTCCGGTATTTTATAAAAAAGGTTATACGGCATTTTATAATGATGCTATTGTCTTATACGATGCTAATCAGGATACTTTTGCGGATTTCATTTCTACTGAGAAAACACGAACTTTTATTGAGAAGTATTTTGAAGAAAAAGATATTACATTAAACAGTTCGGATATATTGTTAAAACGGGATGAAGCTTTTGTGAAGCTCCAGATGCCTGCCATGAAAAAAATATCAGAGATTATTGTAAAAAAATCTCTGGCGTTTTTCCGAAAATTGAATATAAAAAACAGAGTTGCCTTTATCAGTATTCGTAAAGATGGACAGTTGGAGGGAAATGCAAAAGCCCTTTACCCTTATATAGAAGGAAAAAAAGTTATCTGTGCGAAACAAATTCCGCATGGTATATTGACTTCTATAAAAATGTACTGGTATGCCGTTACCAGTAAAGTCATTATTACAGATGATTATGTACGTTATCTCAGACATTTTCCATTGAAGGATGATCAGCGTGTTATTCAGCTCTGGCATGCCTGTGGTGCATTTAAAAAATTTGGTCAACGTGGTACTAATATTTCCATTCCGACTGATATGGCTACTCATGCACAGTATAATCTTGTCTGCGTCAGTGGTCAGTATATCCGCCCAATTTATGCTGATGCATTTAATATTAATCTGAAAAAAGTAAGAGCATTGGGGTGTCCTAGAACTGATGTCTTTTTTGATGCCGCATCTGTACAGGAAAAGAAAAACACTATTTATGAGAAGCATCCTGAATGGAAAAATAAATTCATTATTATTTATGCACCTACTTTCCGTGATATAGGAAATGATCGTACTGAATTTCATCCAGATCTGGATTTTGACAGACTTTCCAGAGAATTGTTACCAGACCAGCAATTATTAATCTGTCCGCATCCAATTATGAAAAATGCTATTATAGATAAAAAGTATCCGAATATTCAGGTTGTCAGAGATTTTTCTACAAATGATCTAATGTTTATTTCTGACATGCTAATCACTGATTATTCGTCTGTCATATTCGAATATGCACTTTTAAAGAAACCAATCGCATTTTTCTGTTATGATTTGGCAACATATAATAGAGGGTTTTATTTAAATTATCCGGATGATCTTCCGGGACCGATATTTGAGAACCAAGTTTCTTTAACAGAATATTTACGGGATAAATCAAAACATATTATGGATGATAAATACGAATTATTTATTCAGAAATATATGTCAGGATGTGATGGTCACAGCTGCGAAAGAATTGCAAAATTAGTAAATGATTATATGAAAGGACGATAACATGGCTTCTACAAATATCAGCTTTCTTAGTTGCCGCGGACGCGGTATGAGTTATGATATGAATTTAATTCATACACATCTGAGTCAGATTATATCGGATGCAGAGTTTCGTTATTTTGTTACGAATGAAGTATCTTCAAATTATATGGTCAGGCAAGGTATTACAGCTTCTAAAAAAATTTTTTGCAAAAAAATAGAAAACCTCATTTGTACAGATATTTCTCTTACGAACCAGATGGATATATCCACATCAAAAGGAAAAAGAGTATTAGTGGCAGTTCCTTTTGGGTATCAGTTTGAAAAAGCTGTATTATATGAAGAAAAACAGGAAAAAAAAGATACTTTAAAAAATTTTTCTCATATTTTAGTATCTTCACCTTTTACAAAATCTGTTTTTGAAAAAAGTTACAATTTAGAAGGTGTTGAAATATTGGATGGTATCTGTTCGCCTTTTGCATGGGAGATTAATCAGGAAGAGTGTCGTCAGCAACGAAAGGAAGAATTGTCATTTTATTATCCAGAATTGACTGGTAAAAAGGTTCTTGCTATTATGACCAATGGGAAACTTTCAGCAAAAAAGAAAGAAGAATGGGATGCTTTTGATTTTAAACAATTTATTGATCAACTTGATGAAAACTGGTTTATTTTAACTAACTGTAAACAAGTGTTAAATGCATCGTCGAAACTTTCAAATCAATATAAAACAAGATTAGGATTTGTTTCCAATCTTTTGTCAGGTGCAGATATTCTGTATGTAGCAGATACACTGATCACAAATAACAGTATGTATGCGTCTTGTTTTGCATCCAGAAGAAAGCCTCTTTATTGTCTGGAATACAGTAATACCAATATGGAAAAATATGTGCAAAAGAATTTTAAAGATGCATATTTGGAAAGTTTAGCTGATTTTTCTTTTGAAAATGATTTAGAGAAAACAGATCTTACTTTCTGTGAGCATTTATCTTATCTGCCTGAAAAAGATCCATATGAGGTAATTAAAAATATTTTTATATCGGATAAGAAATAAGATTTGGCGGATATAGATTCAGATAGAATTACAGAGGTGTGCGTCATGCGAAGGCATGGGGCACACCTCTTTTCAATGTTATATTATATCATGTACAAATCGATTTTTCTGTTTTGTATGAGAGAGATGATCTAAGTACTGAATAAGTTCCTCTTTTTTCTTTGAGGATAATTTTTTATCTAATTCTGTAAAAGAGATACTTTCTTCTTGATGAAAAGCAAACTTATATGTATCAACAGCTATATTTCTTTTTGCAGCAAAATTTTCAAATTGCAGGCTGTTTTGGGTCTCTTCTTCGCACCATCTGTGAACACATGCTTCCTGCCAGAAAATATCTTTTTCCAGTCTTTTACAGGGATTTCCGCCCCATGCCTCATTATGAGGTATCTTTTTTCCGGTAACAACGCTTTTGGCTCCAATAATACTGCCAGAATCAATTTGCGATCCTTTCAGAAGCATTACGTCCTGACCAATCCATACATGATCTCCTATAAAAACACTTTTAGATAAATTTTTTCGTTCATTTGTATTACAATCATACACCAAATGAGGATCTGCATTTCGGATCCATATTCCAAAGGAAAGCAGACAGTTATCCCCTATAAAGCAATGCTTTTGTTCTGAAAGGATAAGATCAAGTGTTCCATTCATGTAATTATTATGTCCCATATACAATACACTATCGTTATATAACGTGACATCAAGATAATATTCAAATTTATTTTTACATAAATAGATAACAGCGTTGTTACCATTAAAAGTAATTCGACTGTTCTTAAGTATTACGCCTGCTTCACAAAATAAGATGTTACCACTGCCGTTAATGATAAGTTTTGAATTTATCATCTGTGGTAATTCCCCCAGAAAACAATTTCCATTACCAAGTTCTTTTTCTATTCCATCCGTGTTCTCCAGTATCATTTTGTTTTCCTCGATTCTAAAATTTTTGTATCCAATTAGTAATATATGAAACATATTTTGTGCTTAAAAGAAATGTTACACATATGCTTATTAAAAGCCACAAACTTTTTCCGATAGCGGACATCTCTAATAAATGAACAATTCCTGATTTTTGTAATATATAAATAAAAGGATAATGCCAGAAAAATATTTGCAATGTACGCTGTCCACCAGTACTTATAACAGGAATTTTATTATTTGGTAATAAAGAAACCAGTGCGATTCCCATGGTCACAGATATTATCATACATAGTAATCTGTAGAGCGGACCATAAAATGAAAATACATCTTGAGAATAAAAAGAATTTCTTCCTGTAAAAAGAGGTCTTAAAATATATAGGCTGTCTATTTTATAAAAGCATAAAAAGAGCCAGATGAAAACAAAAAGAATGCTGAAAAATTTCAGTAACTTATTTTGGTTTATTTTTAACAAATAAGATTTATTTGTTAATTGTCCAAGAATATAAAATGGATAAAATACAACGATCCGTGACAAATATAAATAATCTCCGATTGTACTGTCAAATCCAATAATGCAGGAGAGCAGAACTGCTAATATAAATAATTTAGACATATTAATATCTCGTAAAATATACGACATAGCAGTAAATGCAGCCATTGCAAACATAAACCATGGAAGACCACCATCGGAAAGCAATGAAAAAGTGGGTTGATGAAATAGTAACGTCTTACATATATAAAATAAAATTTTAAGATAAATTCCAAGTGCGATAAAAGAAATACATCGTTTCTTTACATTCATATTTTTGTGAAACAAGCCAGCCATATATATGAATAGCGGCATATGGAATGAGTATATAAATAAAATCAGGCTTTTCATTGTCCAAGAATTATTTGTCATACAATCTGCAAAATGACCAACTACAACCAGAGCAATTAATAAAAATTTTATATTATCAAAAAGATAGATTCTTTTGTTCATTTTTCACCATGTACCTTGACTCATATTTTTATATGAATTGTAACACAGTATGGAAAAAATGCTACATATTTTTATTAAAAAACAGTTATTGGATTGCCAACAGAATCTATGTTATACTATGAAAAAATGGTGAATTATGAGGAAAAGAATATGTACGATTATTTAATTGTCGGAGCAGGATTATATGGAGCAGTATTTGCCTGTGAAGCTAAAAAAAGGGGGAAAACCTGTCTTGTTATTGAAAAGCGAGATCATATTGGAGGAAATATTTACTGTGAAGATATAGAAGGAATTCATGTACATAAATATGGAGCACATATTTTCCATACGTCAAATAAAGAGACGTGGGAATATGTGAATCAGTTTGCAGAATTCAATAATTACATAAATACTCCGATTGCCAGATATAAAGATGAAATATACAATATGCCATTTAACATGAATACCTTTTCTAAAATGTGGAATATTGCAACTCCGGATGAAGCGAAGGCAGAGATAGAGAAGCAGAGACAGGAAATAACCGGAGATCCGCAGAATCTGGAAGAGCAGGCCATTTCTCTGGTAGGAAGAGATATCTATGAAAAATTGGTAAAAGGTTATACCGAAAAGCAGTGGGGAAGAGACTGCAAGGAACTTCCTGCATTTATTATCAAGCGTTTACCGGTACGTTTTACGTATAATAATAATTATTTCAGAGATCGTTTTCAGGGAATCCCGATGGGTGGCTACACAGCTATGGTGGAAAAGATGCTGGAAGGCATTGAAGTAAGAACCGGTGTAGATTATCTGGAAGAAAAAGACAAATGGAATGAGACAGCCAAAAAAGTAATTTATACAGGTCCGATCGATGCTTATTTTGCATATCAGTATGGACCATTGGAATATCGTAGTGTCCGCTTTGAAACCGAGGTTCTGGATATGGAGAACTATCAGGGAAATGCAGTGGTAAATTATACAGAGCGAGAGATACCATATACCAGAATTATTGAGCACAAGCATTTTGAATTCGGTGAACAGTCAAAGACAGTTATTTCCAGAGAATATCCAAGTGAATGGCAGCCTGGAGATGAGCCATACTATCCAATTAATAATGAAAAGAATAATACGTTATATGAGAAGTACAAAGAACTATCCATAGAGCAGGAAAAAGTGATATTCGGAGGTCGTCTTGGAGAGTATAAATACTATGATATGGATAAAGTTATAGAATCAGCGCTGTATAAAGCAAAAGATGAATTACAGAATTAGAAAACTCCTTTGACATGTATAAAGAGAAGCATTATAATGTAGGAATTGCAAAGAAATATATAAGAATCAGGAGGAGGAGCGCATGGAATGATTCGAAGAATGATTGATGGCTTTAAGAAATATCGCTTTCTGTTAAAAGAACTGGTGAAGAAGGGAATCACGCTGAAATACAGACGATCCTATCTGGGATTGATCTGGACTTTAATTGAACCGCTTTTAACAATGATTGTTTTGACAATAATATTTGGAACATTGTTTGGAAATAAAGATAAGACATATCCCGTTTATATTCTGACCGGACGCTTACTATATTCGATGTTTTCCAGTGCAACGAATGCAGCGATGAGATCTATTCGTTCCAATAGTGCAATGATTAAGAAAGTATATGTACCAAAGTATTTGTACCCATTATCTACAGTATTATATAACTATGTAATCTTTTTACTTTCTTTGATTGTGTTATTTGTTGTAGCAGTTGTTTTGGGAATTAAACCTACGATTTACTTGCTGCAGGTCTTTGTGCCATTATTGAATATTTTATTGCTGAGTCTTGGTGTTGGCATGATACTGGGAACATTTTCCGTATTTTTCAGGGATCTGGAGTATCTGTGGGGAGTAGCACTGTTATTGATTATGTATGCAAGTGCAATCTTCTATTATCCTGAGAGACTGTTAAATTCCGGATATTACTTTATTCTGAAATATAATCCGTTATACTGTGTAATAGCAAACTTCAGAGAGGCAATATTCGGACAGCCAATGACTATTGGATATGTAGTATATTCTGTAGGATTTAGTTTATTGGCGATTGTAGTTGGATTTGTATTGTTCTATAAAAAGCAGGATAAATTTGTATTATATATATAGGAGAAATTATGTCGAATATAGCTTTAAAAGTAGATGATGTCAGCATTCGGTTTAACCTGAGTAAGGAAAAAACAGACAGTCTGAAAGAATTCGTTATTAAATCTATAAAAAGAGAGATCATGTTTAACGAGTTCTGGGCGCTGCAAGGAGTTTCTTTTGAACTGAAAAAGGGAGATCGTCTTGGAATTTTAGGACTGAACGGTGCAGGAAAAAGTACACTTCTGAAGATTGTGGCAGGAGTATACAAACCAACTACTGGTACAGTAGAAAAGCATGGAAAACTGGCACCGCTTCTGGAGTTAGGAGCCGGATTTGATCCACAGTATACCGGAGCAGAAAATATATATCTGTATGGATCTGTTCTTGGAATGTCAAGAGAATTTCTTGAGGAAAAATTTGATGATATTGTAGCATTTGCAGAATTGAAAAAGTTCATTGATGTACCATTAAAGAATTATTCTTCTGGTATGAGAGCGAGACTTGGATTTGCCATAGCAACCCTGGTGGAGCCGGATATATTGATTCTGGACGAAGTTCTTTCGGTTGGAGATGCGAAATTCCGAAAGAAGAGTGAAAAACGTGTTATGGATATGTTTGACAAAGGTGTAACAGTACTTTTTGTATCACATTCATTGGAACAGGTGCAGAGACTGTGTAATAAAGCAATTATTCTGGAGCATGGTCAGGTAATTGCATATGGTGATACGGAAACTGTATCAAAAGTATATGAAGCAAAGTCAAAATAGAAAAGGAATTACAGGATATGTTAGAAGCGCAGAAAGCACATTATGATACTGCAAAAGAATTAATAACTATCATTAAAGTATTGACACAGCCGGAAGATATTGTAAAACAATATCTGGATGCCGCAGATGAAATGAAACTGGCCGGAGATTACAAAGATGCGAAAGAACTGGAAAAATCATATCGGAAGCAGGCAGTAGCAGCAGAAGCGGAAGGCAAAGAAAAACTGTATTTAAATGCAAAAAATCGAATGGAAAAAGCACAGAGAGATGTGGATTTTATTCTTGCAAGACATACCTTTGAAAGAGTGAAGGGATATAAAGATGCAGATCATCTTTCAGAAGAGTGTACCATGAGAATTGAAAGTTTAAAGAAAAAGGCAGTGGTCAGACATTGGATTGTGACAATAGTGATGATTGCAGCTGCAATTGCAATTGTATTTGGAGTTATTGGAAACGATCATGAAAAAGAAGTAAAAAATAAAGAAACAGAAGTATCTAAGGTCATAGATGTAGATAATGAAACATTTGCGGAAACAGAAAATATCTGATACCATTGACAGATTTTGAAAAAATCGTTGTATTCCATATGATATATTTAATGGAATATGACGATTTTTCTGCATAAACAGGCTGAACAGTTGTCAGATGTAAAAAATTATGTTATAAAGGCGGGGAAAGAGATGATAGAGCATACATTTGCAGTATGTGCATATGGAGAGTCTCCATATCTGGAGAAAAGTATTCGTTCAGTGGTAAAACAGTCGGTGAAATCAAGAGTGATCGTATGCACCTCCACACCGAACTCTTATATCGAAAATCTGACAAAGAAGTATCATCTTCCTTATTATGTGAGAGAGGGTGAAAGCAGTCTGCAGGATGACTGGAATTATGCTTATGATAAAGCAGGAACAGAGTATGTAACGCTCACCCATCAGGATGATATTTACCATAAAGATTATCTGAAATATATGACCGTGTATCTTGAAAGATATTCAGATACGCTCATTGCCATGACGGATTACCGTATTATCAATCAGGACCAGCAGGTGAGGTGGGATGTGAGTCTTATGGTAAAGCAGATGCTGAAGCTTCCTCTCAGGATTCCTTTTCTGGCAGATAAAAGGTGGGTAAAACTGGGAATACAGGCTTTTGGAAATGGCATCTGTTGTCCGTCGGTTTGTTATCACAGAACATTGTTGGGAAACAGTATTTTTCAGTCGGGATACCACTATGCTCTGGACTGGGAAATGTTTGTAGAAATAGCGAAGAAACCAGGACGGTTTACGTATATTTCGAAAAATTTGTTTTACTATAGAATCCATGAAGGAGCAACTACAAAAGTATGTCTCAAGAACCAGGAAAAGATGGCAGAAGAACTGGAGATGTTTCAGAAATTCTGGCCGGATCCGGTAGTGAAGGTGCTGATGCATTTTTATAAGTTTGGGTACAGGAGCTATGAGAAATAATAAAATGGCAGAGGAGAAGAACTTGAAGATATTAATTATTATTCCCGCCTATAACGAAGCAAACAATATAGAATATGTCGTTGACAACCTGATAGAGAATTATCCACAGTATGATTATGTTGTCATTAATGATGGATCTACCGATGATACCAGAAAAGTATGTGCGAGGAGAGGATTTAATTTACTGGATCTCCCAATTAATGAAGGTCTTTCAGGTGCGATTAAAAGTGGTATGCGATATGCCAATTATTATGGATATGACTATGTTTTGCAATTGGACGGGGATGGACAGCATGATCCTATGTACATAGAGAAAATGAAGGAATGCATGGAAGAAACCGGAGCCGATATTGTCATCGGATCACGGTTTAAGACAGAAAAAAAGCCTTTTGTTTCCAGAATGATAGGAAGCCAGTTGATTACATGGGCGATTTATGTGACAACAAAAGGAAAGTATATAGGAGATGTTACTTCTGGGATGCGTCTTTTTAATAAAAAGATGATCAAGCGCTTTGGATATGATATGCATTATAGTCCGGAACCGGATACACTGGCTTATTTATTGAACTGTGGAGTTAAGATCGAAGAAGTGCAGGTGGAGATGCATGAAAGGCTTTCCGGAAGCAGCTATCTTGATTTTAAGAATTCCATCTGGTATATGATGAAGATGATGTTCTCCATATTTTTATTCCAGTGGGTAAGAAGACGGGGAAAGGAGGAATAGTATGCCTGTTACATTAAGAGTCGTGTTATTGTTGGCGTCAGTGGCTACAGTGACATGGATTTTATACAAAATCCGCAGATTGAAAGTGAAGATGGAAGATACGATTTTCTGGATCTTTTTTGCCGGAGTTTTGTTTGTCCTGGGATTATTTCCGGAAATTGCATACAAACTGGCAGGCTTGGTAGGAATTGTTACACCGGCCAATTTTGTATTTTTCCTGATGATTATCATACTGTTTGAGAAAGTATTTACATTATCTGTGATAGTTTCCCAGCTTGAGGAAAAAATTACGATATTGTCATCAGAGATTGCACTGCGCAGTCATGAAAAAGAAGAGATGATAAAGAAAAGTCTGGAAGAAAAAGAGAAAAACCGTCATGAGGAAGATACATGACGGTTGAGATCTGAAGTTAATATCGGCAAAAGAAAAAACAAATGCGTAATGCAAGGTCTCCGCCTGTAGATGGGCGGAGTCTTTTTTTATAAGAAAAACGTCGAAACCAGTCACAGACGGAGAGGTTGCTGCCGGTATACAGAGCAAGAAGTTCTCTGTCGCCGGAAGAAAGTGAAGAACCATATTCCTGCATAAAACGATTTAATACAAAATGAGTATCTTTCATGGTACTGCCAAACAGATCATTTTTTATCCAATATACAATGGCAGAGAATAATCTGGCATTACTGGAGGTGATGGCACTGTCATGGCGGCGGTAAAGTGCCATGCAGTCAGGATTATAAAGTATTTTTCCAAATGCTGCGGCAATTTTCTGCACCCATCCGTCATGGGGAAGCCCGGAAAGATCAGAAGATTTTAAAGCCAATTCTCGTAGAGTTTGATTTATAATAATGGAAAATCCAAATGCGGGAGTATAAAAAAGTACATCCCGAAAAGTGACCGGAAGAGATATCCGGGGTGCATCATGGAGAATATTTAAATTCTGATCACAGTAATGGAAACCAGAGAAATAAAGAAGAGGGATAGAGAAATCTTCTTTATTCAGATATTGGATTCCGGCGGCAAGTTTATCCGGAAGCCAGACATCATCCTGATCGCAAAAAGCATAATAATCAGCCGGTTTCGAATTCGCAAGGAGCGTCCAGAAACTTCCCATGTACCCCAGATTCTTTGGGGTATCTTCAGATAAAAGTATGGTTTTGGCGGCGTAATCCGGATGTTTTTCCAGGTAGGACTTTAACAGAGGTACTGTGCCATCTGTGGAAGCATCATCACGTATATATAAAGTGAAATTCTGGAAAGTCTGATGGAAGATACTGTCCAGCTGTTCTTCCAGATAGGCTTCGCCATTATAAGCAGATAGTAAAATATTGATTTCAGGTAAATGTTTCATATCAGGTCGTCCTATTTTTTATTTATGATAGTATAGTAGCGAATGCCAATCCATTTGGTAAACGCTTTTCGAAACCATGGGCAGATTCTGGTAATACAGTTCAGTATGTGATAACAGAAAAGATAGAGCTCTCTTCCAGTAATAAGTGGTTCGTCTTTCCATGGAGACATTTTTTTATATTGTTCGAATACTTTTCGGTACGGATTGAAATTTCCGCGTATCCAGGGCCGCTCATCTCCGAGATAATGGATCATGACAGGATATTTGAGAATATCCTGGTAATCTTTGCGACTGCGGCAGTAGTAGGCCGACTGATAGGTCTTTATAAAAAAGCGCGGAAAATAATGCAGTACAGGTGCCAGATTATACTTATGAGAAAGTGTTAAAATATGACCCTTGCAGCAATGATTCACAATATCCTGGTCAGAGTATAAAAGCTGACCGTTTACAGAGGCATAGTAGTCAATAAACTGACGGTCCAAATGAGTGCTACGCCAGTAATTCAGATTGATCATCATGATGCCTGCATTATAGTAAATGTCTGATTTTTCCAGACCGATGGCCTTTTTCTGGGCATCCGGCATGCATAGTTCCGGAACGGCAGCAAAAGCATAGCCGTCAAGCTTTGTCTGTTCCAATTCTGCTAAGGATCCATTTACGATGACATCACAGTCCAGATAAAGAACGGACTGCAGGTTTGCCGGCAGATAATGGGTGAGAACCAGACGTGCCAGCACAATGTTATGAAAACCGGACGTGCGGAATGCAAAAGGAAAGTGATCTTTAAAATCTGAAATATCACAGAGAGTAAGTGGTCTGTGATACCGTTCTGCAAGCGTCTGTAAAATGTTCAGGTTATCGGTACTCAGATCAGGAGAAAGAACAAAAATGTTCAGTTCCTGTAGTGCCTGATTATTCTCAAAAAGAGATAACATAGAGATTCCAAGCAAAGATGTGTAGGAATCGGTAGCAATATATACGATGTTCATATGAATGTCCTTTGACTGTTGTTAAATTAAAGAATATTATAAAGTAATATTGGATATAAGTAAAATAAAAACAATATATGACATAAAAAAAGCCAGATTTTATAAGAATAATCGGGAAACTTGCGTTTCATAATATCGTATGATAATATCTACTTTATCTGAAATCAGAAGAAAAGGAGAAGAAATGAAAAGTAAACTAAAAGACATATGGGATTACAGGGATATGATCTATAGTCTTGTAAAAAGAGAATTGCGTGGACGATATCAGAAATCTGTCCTTGGAATGTTGTGGACATTTTTAAATCCCTTTTTTCAGATTGTGATCTATACCATAGTATTTACTTTTATTTTTCCAAACAGCATAGAGAATTACTATATTTATCTTATGATAGGTATCATTCCGTGGAATTTCTTTGCAGAATCCTTAAGTCAGGGAGCAGGAAGTATCATTGCCAATTCAGATATGACAAAGAAGATTTACTTCCCGAGGGAAATCCTGACGATTGCCTCTGTTACAGCGAAATTTGTAAATATGCTGCTGGGATTTATTCCTGTTTTTTTATTTATTATCATATCTGGTACAGGAATCAGTGTTCATGTGTTACTGCTTCCGGTGGTATGGCTGACAGAATATATTATTGCACTTGGATTCGCATTGTTTTTTGCCAGTGTAACGGTATATTTAAGAGATATGGAATATATCGTAGGAGTGCTTTTAATGGCGTGGATCTGGGCAACACCGATTATGTATGCATTTGATACGCTTCCGGATGTCATCTGCAAAATTTTATTATTGAATCCTATGACACTGATAGTCAGTTCCTATCACAATATATTGTATTATCACCAGATGCCGACCATGCTTACCATGTTTGGAAGTCTGGCAGAAGGAATGGTTCTGCTGTTGATCGGAGAAGTGATTTTTATGAAGCTGGAAGGTGACTTTGCGGAGGAATTATAATGGGTACTGAAAATGCAATAGAAGTATGTGATATACATAAACATTTTAAAGTATATAAAGACAAAGGTCACATGCTGAGGGAACGTATTGTTCATTGGAACAGAAATAAATACGAGACCAGAGAAGTATTGAAAGGAATTAGTTTTGCGGTAAAAAAAGGAGAGTCTGTCGGGCTGATTGGAAAAAATGGATGCGGTAAGAGCACAACGTTAAAATTACTGACTCGCATTTTACGTCCGAATAGTGGAACGATAGACATAGAGGGACGTGTCTGCAGCCTGATTGAGCTTGGTGCCGGATTTCATCCGGACATGAGCGGAAGAGAAAATATTTATATCAATGCCTCGATATTTGGAATTAAGGCAAAAGAAGTAGATAAACGTTTAAATGATATTATCCGATTTTCAGAACTGGAAGAGTTTATTGATAATCCGGTTCGGACATATTCATCAGGAATGTATATGCGTCTGGCATTTTCTGTTGCCATTAATGTAAATGCGGATATTCTGCTGATTGATGAAATCCTTGCAGTAGGAGATATGGCATTTCAGAAAAAATGCTTTAATAAATTAAAAGATCTGAAAAGTGAGGGCGTTACGATTGTGATTGTATCTCACGCCCTTGGACAAGTAGAAGAATTGTGCGATCGGGCAATCTGGATTGATAATGGAATTATCAAAAAAGACGGACCTGCCAGAAAGATCTGCGAAGAGTATCTGAATGCACTGGAGACAGAACGACTGGAACGAATGGCTCTGGAAAAGCGCATGGCTCTTCAAAATGAAGCTGGCCTGACAGACGGTGGGGAGAATCAGGAGCTTAAAGAAATACAGCGTCAGAAACGTAATGAGAGCTGCCGGGATGTGACGCCTCAGTGTGCACCGGAAGCCAGAAGAGAGGGCAGAGGAGAGATCAAATTAACAAAAGTTCATCTGATGAATGAAAAAGATGAACCGGCTCAGACATTTTCATCTCAGGATGTGATGAAAATAGAGATAGAATGTGACCGGGAATATCCGGAAGTACCGATTCAAATGGTAGTTGAGTTAATCCGGAAAGATGGGGTACTCTGCTTTGGAACGAAAATAAAAACAAAAGAAATGAAACTAAGAAAAGCAGTCTGCACGATAGATCAGACGCATCTTTGTCAGGGAGACTATTATCTGGATGTAAAACTGATTAATATTGCAGAAGATTATATGTATGATGGACTGTTTGATCTGATTGAAGTGCACGTAGAAGACGATCAGCAGAGAGATATATATGGTGTTGTGAACGTGGATGTATCGTGGAAGGTAAATGAGTAAAATGCATATATTGCACTATCTATATGGGATACCTCCTTACCGGGGTGGGGGAATGATAAAATATGCACTGGATCTGATAGAAGCAGAAGAGAATATGGGATATAAAGTATCGCTTCTCTATCCTGGTTCTATTTATAAAAGAAACAGCAGTCATATTAAAATAAAAAAAGAAGCATCGCATCAGAGAACCGATTGTTACAGGATTCAAAATCCTCTCCCGATACCACTGGGAAGCGGAATCAAAGATTTTGAGTGGTATATGAGTGAAGCGGGCTTTCAGGTTTATATAAAATTTCTGAAGAATGTGAAGCCGGATGTGATTCATGTACACAGTCTGATGGGGATACATGAAAGCTTCTTTCGGGCTGCAAAACAGCTGAAGATTCGTATAGTTTATACTTCTCATGATTATTTTGGACTTTGTCCGGTTATGACATTAATGAAAGAAGAACAGAACTGTACAGAAAAAGACTGGGGAAAATGCAGTGTATGCTGCAGGAATGCTTTTTCTACGACCCATCTGATACTGGATCAGGCAGCTGTCGTGCAGCGTATATTGCAAACAACAGCCGGAAAAAGGATATTGGATCTTCTGACGCAGTTCAAGGCCCGGGTTATCTTGAAACGGGAGACAGAATCCGTTCAATCGGTATCTGATACACAGTCAAAAGACGTGGTATACACTGAAATACCGAAGTATCAGAAATTGGAAAGACATTATAAAAATATTTTTGAAAAAATAGATTTTTATCATTTTAACAGTGAGATTTCAAAAATAGAATTTATGAAAAGAATCGGAGACGTGAAGCATTGTGTTATTCCGATTACAAACAGCAGCTGCACAGACCGAAGACGGAAAAGAAATTACGGATCAACGCTTCAGATCGGATTCCTTGGTGGCAATAATGTCTTTAAAGGTTTTTCGATACTTTATGACAGCGTCAGAGAATTGTATCAGGAAGGCTGTGATATGATATTAAATACATATTTTGGAACGGTATCGTCAAAGGAAGAATTCTGGCAGCAGAATCAGCCTTATTCTGATTCGGAAATGGAAAACGTGATGAATGAAAATGATGTAATTCTGGTGCCAAGTATATGGAAAGAGACCTTTGGACTGGTGGTTATGGAGGCTCTCAGTTATGGTGTGCCGGTGATTGTATCTGAACATGTAGGAGCACGGATCCTTCTGGAAGGAAAAGAGGAGATGGGAAAAATCTTACATGGGGATCTTCGGTCGGAAATAAAGAAGTGTTTAAGAGAACTGTCTGTGAATAAGAGCATTCTGGAAAGATGGAATGATAATATATGTAAGGCAGAATTAGAATTTTCCATGGAAAAACATGGAAAGAAGATTGTGGATATATGTTATGAGGAAGAGTATGAAAAGAAATAAACATGTGGATATTGTGATACCAATTTATAATGCATTTGAAGATTTACAGATATGCGTGGAAAGTTTGAAAAAAAACACGGATTTATCTGTGCACAGACTGATCCTGATTAATGATAACAGTCCGGATGAAAGAATTTATCCTTACCTGGAGGAACAGAAGTCAGAACATATTCTTGTGTTTCATAATGAAAAGAATCAGGGATTTTCGGCGAATATCAACCTGGGTATGAGTCAGTCATCGGAGAATGATGTGTTATTGCTGAATTCGGATACAGTGGTTACAAAGAACTGGTTAGAAAATATGCTGAAGTGCGCATATAGTTCAGAGACAATAGGAACAGTAACGCCGTTATCCAATAATGCGACGTTATGTTCGGTACCGGTATTCTGTGAGGAAAACCGCCTGCCGGATTACCTGACCATCGATCAGGCAGCAGAAGTGGTGGAGCGTGTCAGTTTCTGTGACTATCCAAGAATTACAGTGGCACATGGATTTTGTATGTTGGTAAAAAGAGAAGTCATTGAAAAAATCGGTGGATTTGATTCAGAGACTTTCCAGCGAGGATATGGAGAAGAAAATGATTTCTGTAACCGGGCAGAACAAGCCGGGTATATCCATGCAATGTGTGACAATGTATATATTTACCATAGCGGAACCAAATCATTTATATCCAAAGAAAAAGAAAAACTGATTCAACAGCATGAAAGAATACTGGAAGACAGATATCCGATTCAGATGCACAATAATGCAGTCTATTGCAGAGACAATCCTAATAAATATATTTGCGATAATGTAGATCTGTTTTTTAAGTTATCCAATGGAAAAAAGAATATTCTTTATATGTTACATTCGGACTTTAAGGTTGGAAGAAATGATAATATCGGTGGAACACAGTTTCATGTCAGAGATTTAAAAGATGGGCTAAGTAAGGAGAATAATGTATTTGTTCTTGCAAGAAATGTGGAAACATTATGCCTGACGATATATTGTGATGGGAAAGAATATGAATTTGCTTTTTATGTAGGAAAAGCAGATGATATTATGCTGGATTCTAACAGAGAGATCCGCAGGGTTCTGGATACGATTCTGGAGGCATTTGCGATAGATGTGGTTCATGTGCATCATATCATCGGACTTTCTTTTGATATCTTTACGCTTGCGAAAGAAAAGAATATACCGCTGGTATTGACCTGTCATGATTTTTATTATATCTGTCCGACCGTAAGACTTTTGTCGAAAGACGGAAAAGCATGCTGCAAAGAGGATACGAAGCAGTGTAAGAAATGTCTGCGGGATACGGCAGGATTGATTGAGACAGTAGATTATCTTACGATGTGGAGAATAAGAATACGTAAGATTTTGGATACTTGCAGTAAAGTGGTTTTCCCATCAGAAAATGCAAAAGAACATTATATGGAAATATATCCGGAGTTTGAAGAAAAATATACAGTCATAGAGCATGGTATGGATAATGCTCCGCAGATATCTGTTGATGGTACATTTCCAAGGGAGCAAAGGGAAGAATTTACATTTGACATAGACAAAATAGAAGAACATGGATCAAATTATCTGCTGAAGGGCTGGGTCAATGCGTATCAGATGAATCCTCTGACAGAAGTATTTTATCTGAGAACCGTAAATGAAGCAGGAAAAGAGAGCTATATCCCTGTGAATCTTTCCAGTATTGATTATACGAAAGGAATTGTAGCCCGAATAGAATGTATGCTGCCGGATGATCCAGATTTTAGAGGCAAGATTTGTGCAGAACTGATTTTATGTGATGGAGAAACCATCTATCGTTCTCAGACAGAAGAAAAGAGTATCCATCTGAAAGAAAAGAAAGAAAAATATAAACTCAGGGTTGCTTTTATCGGTGGATTAAGTGTGGCAAAAGGCAGTCAGATTGTGAAGAATATCATTCGGACCGGGGCAGAGGATATACACTGGTTTACCTTTGGAACAATTGGTGATGCAGATTTACATAATATACAGAAAAAGAATTACACAGAAATCGGTACGTACCATAGCAGAGATTTGAAAATGCTGATAGATCTTCATAAAATAGATATTATCGGAATTGTATCCATATGGCCTGAAACTTATTCCTATACATTGTCAGAGGCAATTGTAAATAATCGGCCGGCGATAGTGACAGATATCGGAGCACCGGGAGATCGAATGAAAGAGTATCGGTGTGGCTATACGGTGTCTCTTGCAAATGCAGTGGGAGAATTCCAGAATCATGTGAATGAACTGAAAGATCACCCTGAAATGCTTCAGAATATAACGGAAAAAGCCACAAAGCAACAGTTAAAGACAATTGAACAGATGGTAGAAGAATACCGGGAATTGTACTTTAAACTGGAAGAAGGACAAAGCAAGAGCCTGACCGGTCAGTATAATCGTAAGTTTATATATCAAGCATATGTAAAAGAAAATGCAGATGAGGAAATTCAGTCCGGACAGATTACGGCTGCGAATGAAGTATGGATCAGGGAAGCAAAGGAATATCAGATATTAAAAAGTACGCTGACTTATCAGCTTATGATAAAACTGATCCATATGCGTTTCCCATTTAAAAAGCAGATTATGGATGTCATTTATAAAATGAGGAAAAATAAATGAACTATATAAATGATTTTTTTGCTGTACGTGAAGCAATGAATGCTGCATTTCGGCAGAATGATTTAGAAAAAATAAAAACGGATTTTGTAAATTGGATGCATCAGCAATGCATCAGTTATTCAAAAATGAATGATGAAGAGCTGGAATTGACGCAAAGTATTCCTGCTTTAGATAGTACGCTAAAAATGAAATTTTTCTGGCCGGAAAATTTTGCAGCGGAAATGAAGTATAAAGGCATGATTGCAGTAGTTACACATGAATTATCAAGAACAGGAGCACCTTTGGTGCTCCTGGATGCCGTTCGACTTATGAAAAGAGCTGGCTATTTTGTTCTCTTGTTTTCTCCGGAAGATGGTGTCATGAGGGATGATTTTTTGCAGGCAGGACTGCCGGTAATGATCGGAGAATATATAAGATGGCTGGATAAGGCGTCTGAAAATCCAGAGTGTTGTAGATTTGGAGAAATATTTGAGGCTATGATAAGTGGAACAGATCTGCTTTTCTGCAATACCGTTGTGACATATCCGGTAATCAAAAAATTTATTGGGTGCAATCTGCCGATTTTCTGGTGGATACATGAAGGAAAGATGGTTCTGGATCAGGTAAAAGAAAATCTTCCGCAATCATTAAGTAAACAGATTCACGTATTTTTTGTGTCTGAGTATTCGCAAAAAGCATTTTCAAACAGTGGATTTTGTTATGAAAACAGTAATATTATGCCATATGGCATTGATGATATATGTCAGGCAGAGATACAGACAGATCATGAAAAGATAAAATTTCTGACGGTTGGAACCATATCTGAGAGAAAAGGTCAGGATGTATTGATACAGGCAATTCAGGAGTTGGATGAAGAGACTGGTGAGAAATGTCAATTTACGTTTGTTGGAAAAGAACTGGATAGTCCGGTATATGAACAGCTTTGCAGAGCAGCCCAAATAAATACATCTGTTGAATATAGAAATGAGATGGATCATGAAGCCCTGCTGGAGATGATGAAGTCGGCAGATTGTGTGATATGTCCTTCCCGGGATGATGCTATGCCGGTGGTGGCAACAGAAGGATTTGCGCTTGAAAAAACAGTGATTTGTTCTGACCATACCGGGACTGCAGGTTATATAGAAAAAGGGCAGAATGGTTTTGTGTTCCAAAATGAAAATGTCATGGAATTAAAAGAACAGATCTGTTATGTGAGCAGATTGTCAAAAGAAGAGCGTGAGCAGATCGGAAAGCATGCAAGGAGCATTTTTGAAGGTCACTTCACAAGAGAAATATTTGAAGAAGCATTTTTGGAGAATCTTGAAAAGCTGACAGATGAAAAAGAATATGATTTTGCATATACCACAGGGATGGCAAGTGATGTCACGTTGTATCAGCAGCAACGGCTGGTGCAATTAAATAATATGTATATGCAGTTAAAGAACGATATGAGAAAACAGGGAGATGAGGCATACCGGGACGGCATGTACCTGCACGGTGTGATAAAAGAAAAAGAAGAAAAAATTCTGGATTATGAAACAGAGATAAAAGATTTGAAAACAGAAGCAGCAATATGTAGAGAAGAAGCGGAGATACTTAGAAAATCAAAAGAGTCTCTTGAAATACAGATTCAGTCTTTAAAGAACAGAGAAGAAGAACTGGAAAAAAGGATACATGACATATATAATTCCAAATCCTGGAAGATCACAGAACCGCTGAGAAAAGCCGGGAAGATATGGGGCGAAAAGAGCTAGTCTTAAATATTGATGAGGCAGAATCTGAAATCAGGCAAAAGAGGAGAAATTATGATAAAAAAATATACGAATAAGTTTTTACATTCCATACTGGCAGTGGTATTGTTATTGCTGCTGTTGATATCGTTTTGGAATGTGGACTGTACAATAGAGTTCAGATACAATACAGATGCTCTTTCCGGAAAAAAAGCAACCTTGTACTGGGATTATGGACAAGGCTTTTCGGAGAGCAGATCATCTTATAAAGAGGTGGAAGGGGATACGGTTACGTTCCCATTAAAAAATTACAGGAGCATAAAAAAGATACGTTTTATGCCGGTAAGAGAGACGGGAGACAGTGCACAAATTCTGTCGGCAGAAATAAAAGCCGGAATATTTTCGATCAAAGAAATTTCTGCGGAGGATATGAAAACATCCCTGACGGAAGATTCAAATGTAACGGTGCAGGAAGATTCTATAGAGGTCAGTAAGACGACAAGTAATGAATACAATTACATCGGACTTAATAAAAATGCTTTCAAAACATGGAATGTGCTGAGTTTTCTGATAGAAGCTGTTCGCGTCACCCTTTGCTGTATCATATTGGCATATGGCGCATTGGGATTATATATGGCAGCTGCCAGAAGAAAGATAAAGACAAAATGGTCAAACTATGCAGGCATTGCTCTTGCGATCGGTATTTTGGCAGAATATTTTCTTGCAGTCTATCTGCACTGGATAATTGCGACAGCCGGTTTTCTGGCGTTATTCTGGGCAGCCGGAAAACTTGGAATTTCATGGAAGACAGAGAAAAAGCCGGCAGCATATGTTTGTCTGAGTTTGTTGGTAATCTATATATACATGACTTCGCAGACACCTGAGACAGAAGAGATATTTTTTGCAGCATATCTTATGCAGCAGGGACTTTTGGCTTTATTACTGATAGGTCTTATGAAGAGCGAAGAAGAAATAGAAAACCTGGTCGGTAAAGTGAAAATTAATATATTACAGATCAGCAGTCTTTATCTAAAAGTAGTATTTGTATACATTCTTTTTCGTTTTATGAAAAATACGCTGTTGAATGGAAGCTGCCATATAATGACTGCTGTTCGAAACAGTGCTTTACAGATCGGGTTCCTGAATATTTTCTGGATGTATCTGTTTATACTTGCGCTTTATTTTCTGGTTGGAAATGGTATTTCCAATACTATTTTTACGCTGATATCTCTGGTTCTGTTAATCGGAAATTATATCAAGATCAGTTATCATGACACGCTTCTGACACCGATGGATTTTAAACAGATTCCAGATATGATGAGAATTGCGGGAAGTATTCTTAATAAAAAAGTCCAGATTGCATTGATTGCGGGAGTGATTCTACTGATTATATTAATTGTAAAATTCAGACATCCGATTCTCCGGTATCTGAAACCGCATATTCATGTGGCAGCGGGTGTGGTCACTTGTGTGATTGTGATATGCACGACTATGGATCTTCAGGAAAAGAGATACATGGACGAGTACAATATAGGCTATAAATGGTACGTAACAGAATATGTGGGTGAACAGACAAGCGGAACATATCTGTATAATATGTATAATATCGTACATATCAAGGATCTTGCTGTTAAGAAACCGGAAGATTATACACAGGAGCATGCAGAGGAACTGAAACGAGAGTTTGATAATCTGGAAGTATCCACAGTTTCTGATACCAAACCGAACATTATCTGTGTTATGGCAGAGTCTATGTTTGATATAGAAAATATCGATGCATTGACTTTTAATCAGGAAATAGAGCCTACGGTTCATCAGTATATGAAGAGTACGTTAATTTCCCCAAGATTTGGTGGCTATACTGCAGCAGTGGAATATGAAGCACTGACCGGTCACAGTCTGTACTTCTACAGGGAAGGAACCATGCCGTATACGACCTATTTTACAAATGAACCTGTGCATTCTGTGGCAAGTGAATTGAATGAAAATGGTTATAAAACCTATGCGTTTCATCCAAATACCGGAGATTTTTATGCCCGCGAAAAGGCATATGAAAAAATGGAATTTGACAAAATGTATACAATTGCAGATATGTCATTGACGGAAGATGAACTGACGGGAGGCGGCTTCTGCAGGGATATTCCATTTGCAGAAAAAGCGATTGATATTGTAGAGTCAGAAGATACACCGGTATTTTTATTTGGGGTGAGCATTGCAGCCCATTATACCAGTGCAGATCATTATGACAGTACAGATATCACGGTCGAGGGAGACGGATTGACAGACAGTGACAAACATATCCTAGAGCAGACAGCGGCAGCTTATCAGGAGTCAGATGAAATGATCCGCATGTTGATTGATTACGTGGATCAGTGCGAGGAGCCTACCATATTGTATGTATTCGGTGATCACCTTCCGCCACTTCCGATGTATGCGAAACTGAATTATGTAGATGATCCGGTAAATAAATATGGAACAGTGTTGATTGGATATAGCAACTATAAAGAAATTAATTTTCCGGAATATATGACACCAAATTACCTGGGACCGCAGATGCTGATTGATGCAGAAGTAGAACACAGCAGTTACTGGGATTACATTTATTCTCTGAGAGATCAGTATCCGGTTATTCAGAAAGAATTTATTTCCAGTGAAGCAGAAGAAAATCTGGAAACATACCGCTTTATTCAGTATGATTTGATGTTTGGAAAAAAATGGCTCCTGGCAGCGAATCAATAAAAAATAGTTGAACGGACAGAAAGAAATACAGTATAATAAAGTATTAGATGATTGGAGATACAGGGGATTATGGGTATCAGAACTGTAGTAAAAGAACTAAGTATTACGGAGAAGCAGGAACTGAAAATATCTGTAGCGGTGTATGTGCCGGAATATCGAAAGAATATGCATGCACCTCGTATAGAATTGAAGTTTCAAAACGAAGAGGATCAGAGAAGATATCAGCTTTCTGTAAATATGTTTGTAGAAGAAGAGGGTGGAAAGGCCGTAGCATATGCCACTTATGTATATCAGGCAAAGTATATCTTCTGGGATTCCAGGTGGCAGACATGCAGCCTGCAAATGGATATTTCTTATGACAATGTAGGATATAATGATGTGCCATTGGAAGTTGAGTTTCCAGAAGCATTAGATAAAAAAGTATTTGATGTAAGAGAGCGAGAAATTCAAATCAAGCTTCCGGTAATATGTGACTGCAGATTGGAGAAGGAGCCAAATCGGCTGCAGACGGTACTTGCAGTATTGCTTCGCGGTGGGAATTTTCTGATAGGACTGGTACTGCTCCCATGGTTTGCGCTGGATACACTGGCAATTCTGTATTTGCATACAGAACCGAAAGATGTCGGTATCATTGGGACTAAGAGAAAACAGTTTATTTCGTATACAGCAAAAAGATATCTGGAATTTGGAAGAAATGAAAAAGGGCTGAGAGCTTTAAAGAGAAATACTGCGAAGCTGTTATATGATCTTTGCAGTGCATTTCATCCAAATAAAAAGGGCGTACTTTTTCTTTCAGTCCGAAGAAATGACCTCACCGGAAATTTTGAGTATGTGGAAAAATATCTGAAAGAAGACGAAAGCATAAAGAGAGATTATTGGCTATGGTCCAGTAACATAGGAGAAGCAGGCTTTGGAAGTCAGATTTCACTTGTGTGGAAAATGGCAAAAGCAAAAGTAATTCTGATAGATGATTACGTACCGTTTCTTGAGATGGTTCAGGTTTCTAAAAAAACAAAAATCATTCAGTTATGGCATGCATGTGGTGCGTTTAAAACATTTGGATTTTCAAGAATCGGAAAAAGCGGAGGACCGAAACAGTCGGTGACAGCGCATCGTTGCTATGATTATGCAGTCGTTTCTTCCAGTGCCATTGCAAAGTATTATGCAGAAGGATTTGGAATTGCTGAGAAGAAGGTTCTGCCTTACGGTGTTCCGAGAACCGATGTATTTTTCCAGGAAGCATACAGGAAGCAGATACGAGAAAGATTATATACAGAGTATCCGGATCTGAAGGGAAAGAAAGTTATCCTTTTTGCACCAACATTTCGTGGAAATGGGAAAAACAGTGCATACTATGAGAAGAAAAGATTTAATCCGAATGAACTGATAGAGAATCTTCCAGAAGAGTATGTATTGTTGATCAAGCATCATCCATTTGTGAAGCAGAAGAGTGAGATCGCAGAAGAATATCAGCACCGTATTTTTGATTTCTCAGATAAATCAGAGATTAATGATTTATTGATGATCACGGATCTGCTGATTACAGACTATTCATCGGTTGTTTATGAAGCATCTATTTTAGATATTCCGATGCTGTTTTACGCATATGATTTGCAGGAATATATTGCTACGAGAGATTTCTATTCGGATTATGAGAAGTTTGTGCCCGGCAAAATTGTAACGACTCAGAATGAACTGCTGATGGCGATCAAAGAGCAGGATTTTGAGCAGGAAAAAGTCAGAGAATTCTGTAAGTTAAACTTTGATATACAGGATGGAAAAGCTTCTCAGCGAGTGGCAGAACTGGTAAGGAAATTATTAAAACAGTAAAGAGGAAGACAAAGTGGCAAACATAATGATGCTGGCTGGATTTGTGATTATGACGGGTATTGCGCTGGTTTACATGGGAATCCTTCACGTGAACATGGGAGAAGGAATGCTTCTTTCAGCGGCATCCATAATACTGGTTTTGTTTCTGAGTGCATATTTTGCAGGCACATTTCGTTACGGAATGTGGTGCCTGTATCTGATGGCCGGCATTGGAATGGTGTATCTGGTAATACGTCTCAAAAGGCGTACACCAGGAAAACAGATACTTCCCGGCTGGCCGGTATGGCTGGTGTTGGCAGGATTGTTTGTACTGTGGCTTGTCATTTATCATAACGATATGATCCAGCATATAGATGAATGGCATTTATGGGCTGCATTGGTTCGATATATGCAGCAGAAGGACCGGCTTCCGATGGGAACAGATTTTATCACCGGGAGTAGTCAGAAGTATATTGCGTCCAGTCTTTTTATTACGTTTTTCCAGCTTCTGGGAGGCTATAATGAAGGCAATATGTATGTGGCATCCGGATTACTGACATTTACAGGCATACTCCTTCCATTTGCAGGAGCAAGAAAAGAAGAATGGAAGAAAATTCTTTTTTATACCATGATTGTATATCTTGCATGTTTTTCGATGTATCTGTATGCTGCCAAAAATTTATATGTTGACCTGCCAGTGATCGGGTGGTCTGGAGGAATGGCCGGATGGTGGCTGAGTCGGGAAAAAGAGAAAAAGAATTTAATTCTGATTCCAGCTGCGGTACTGGTGCTGCATTTTACAAAAATGTCATCCGGTCTTTTGATGGCACTTTATATGACTGGATTTATGG
The DNA here is from genome assembly GCA_934373455.1 of uncultured Marvinbryantia sp. Lineage (GTDB taxonomy): Bacteria > Bacillota > Clostridia > Lachnospirales > Lachnospiraceae > Marvinbryantia. The sequence goes on along the minus strand of CAKRON010000001.1, from coordinate 92,565 downwards.
CAGTCCACCATTTTTTAATTGAAAAAAGGTATCTGTATCAAAAAGGTGCAGTTAAAAAAATAAACAAAATAACAGTGCTTCTGACAGTGTGTATGTTATTGGCAAGTGCAGGTCTTATAGCTGCAACAGGACAACTTCACACACAGCAAAAGACGATGGTGGTAAATGGGCAGGAAACAGAGGAAACCATTTATCTGCTGGGAGACAGAGAACTTCCCCAGGGAATGTCACAGAAGCTGGCATTTAATTCCGTATCTGGAGAAAAGGTTAAGAAAACAGCAGTTACTTTTTTGATCCGGGCAGTCAGTCATCCCATGGCGGTGAAATCAAATCTGAAGCTGCCATTTATACCGGTTATGATTGGGTTACTGATTCTGTTATTTCTGTATGGGAAATGGAATGAGAAAGAAACAGAGGTAGTATTTTATCGAAATTATATGATCCTGATGGCTTTGAGCTATTGTGTGATATTGTATTTTTCGTTTGTTTTTATGTTTACCTATAATCTGAGCATAACGGCAAGAGGATGTTCAAGATATTTTTCAACCTGTGCGATGTTTTGGTTTTTGATTATTATGAGTCTGCATCTGCATAACAGAAAGGCGCCTGCTCTTTTGGAAAAACGTCAGAAATATTTGCTGTGTTTTTTGACAGCCGGTTTCGGACTTGGACTGAATCAGAATTTTATACCGAATGTAACTGCATTTCAGAAGGAAAAAGTGACAGGCTATGAGGACATCACAGAAACAAGAAGGCAGTATGAAAAGATAACATCCATTCTTCGGGAAGGGGATAAGGTATATTTTATTGACCAGACAGAGGAAGATAAAATAATGTCTGAATCAGAATATGTTACATCACCGGTGTTATATTATCTGGATATACAGGTAAATAACTACACTAATACACCGTGGCGTTTTTTTGAAAACGGCTGTAATATATGGCTGGAAGACGAAACGTATCCTACTTTAAATCATTTACCGGCTATTTTGAGTGCAGGTGGTTATACGTATCTGTGGATTTATCGCGTGGATGAGTATCTGACAGATGCACTTCCAAAAGTTATGAATAGCAGTGAGCAAATAAAAGTCGGATTATATCAGGTACTTTATGAGGACGAAAATATAGCCGGCATGCAGTATGTGAGTGATCTAAATTGACATTATCCGATAATTCAAGTATGATGAAGTGAGGCAGAATGAACAGATTATTTTATATCATAGGAAAAAGTTCCACTGGAAAAGATACAATTTATAAAGAATTGTGTAAAAGAGGAGATTTGCACTTGAATCAGCAGGTAATGTACACAACCAGGCCGATTCGAAGCAATGAAGAGAACGGACGGGAGTACTTTTTTGTAAAAGAAGAAGAACTTGCGAGCCTGGAAGAGACAGGAAAGGTAATAGAAAAACGGGAATATCATACGGTTCATGGTATCTGGACTTATTTTACAGTGGATGATGAGAGTATGGATTCAGAAAAACAGGACTATATTGCCATCGGAACGCTGGAATCTTACAGGAAGATACGAGATTATTATGGAAAAGAGAAAGTGATACCGGTTTATGTGGAAGTGGAGGATGGAATTCGGCTGCAAAGAGCTCTTGAGCGGGAAAAAATGCAGAGAAAGCCTGGATATGAAGAGATGTGCAGACGTTTTCTGGCAGATCAGGCAGATTATTCTGAAAAAAATCTCACAGAAGCGGATATTAAAGAGCGTTTTTCTAATGATAAAGATATAAAGACCTGTGTAGATGAAATTACCGAGTTTATTCAGGCTTGTCAAAAAAAGTAACAGTGAAAGAACCGGGAAGATCCGGTTCAGAAGGGAGAAGGCATGGCAGGATTTGATCATATTATTGGGCATTCAGATGTGGTAGAACATTTAAAGAATGCAATGAAAATGGATAAGGTATCACATGCCTATATATTCAACGGAGAAAAAGGATGCGGTAAGAGAACACTGGCAAGAGAATTTGCCAAAGCTCTTCAGTGCCAGGGGGAAGGAGAAAAGCCATGTGGTAAGTGTCAGTCCTGCAGACAGGCAGAAGGACACAATCAGCCGGATATTATTGAGGTAACACATGACAAACCAAATACCATCAGCGTTGATGATATCAGGGAACAGGTTGTGGGGGATGTACAGGTACGTCCATATAGCAGCCGTTACAAGGTATATATTATTCCGGAAGCAGAGAAGATGAATCAGCAGGCACAGAATGCATTGCTGAAGACCATTGAGGAGCCGCCGGAATATGTGATAATCTTACTTCTGACAACCAATTCTGCAACATTTTTACCGACCATATTATCCAGATGTGTGATGCTGAATATGAAGCCGGCATCCGATGAACTGGTAAGAAATTATTTAATGGAGCATGTGCAGATACCTGACTATGAAGCAGATATCTGTGTGGCTTTTGCCCAGGGAAATATTGGAAAAGCAGAGCGGCTGGCATCTTCTGAGTATTTTTCAGAGATCAAAGGTGCGGCAATACATCTGCTTACGCATGTAAAGGACATGGATATCGGAGAGATTTCACAGGCAGTAAAGGCTGTCACTGAATATAAACTTGATATTCGCGATTATCTGGATCTGCTGGCAGTGTGGTTCAGAGATGTGTTATATTTTAAGGCAACCAGTGATGCCAATGGAATTATTTTTAAAGAAAATGTGAGAGCAATTACGGCTCAGACACGCCATTGTTCTTATGAAGGTCTGGAGCAGATTCTGGAAGGAATTCGCAAAGCAAAGGCTAGACTGACAGCGAATGTGAATTTTGACCTTACTATGGAATTACTGTTCCTCTTAATAAAGGAGAATCAATAGATGACAAAAATTATAGGGGTCCGTTTCCGTACAGCAGGAAAGGTATATTATTTCGATCCGAAAAATATGGAAATTAAACGCGGACAGCATGTAATCGTAGAAACTGCCCGTGGGACTGAATATGGTCTTGTAGTAGTTGGGACAAGAGAAATATCAAAAGAAGAGGTGGTGCAGCCGTTGAAACCGGTACTTCGGGTGGCGACGGTGGAAGATGATGAACATGCAAAGCGCAACCGTGAGAAAGAACGGGAAGCAATGGCGATATGCCACCAGAAGATTCTGAAGCATAATCTGGATATGAAGCTGATTGATGCTGAATATACATTTGATAATAACAAGCTTCTGTTTTATTTTACTGCGGATGGAAGAATTGACTTCCGTGAGCTGGTAAAAGATCTTGCCGTTATATTTAAGATGCGAATTGAGCTGCGTCAGATCGGTGTCAGAGATGAGACAAAGATTCTGGGAGGTGTAGGAATCTGTGGTCGTCCGCTGTGCTGTCATACGTATTTGTCAGAATTTGCACCGGTATCTATTAAAATGGCAAAAGAGCAGAACCTGTCATTGAATCCAACGAAGATTTCCGGAGTGTGCGGCAGACTAATGTGTTGTCTGAAAAATGAAGAAGACACTTACGAATATCTGAACAGTCGTCTTCCAGAGATCGGAGATATGGTGACTTTACCAGATGGAGGAAAAGGAGAAGTACACAGTATGAATGTACTTCGTCAGACGGTAAAAGTACTGATTGAAGTGGACGACGGAAAAGAAATGAACGAATATCCGGTATCTGAACTTAAGTTTAAGCCGAGAAAACGCAAAAACAATAAAGACAGTGAACGGGAACCAAAGGAAGAAAAAGGATCCAAGGCACCAAAAGAAGTGAACGATTCAAAAGAAGCAAAAGAGCCAAAAGAGGCGAAGGAACCGAAAGAGGCGAAGGAACCGAAAACGGTTAAAGGACCAAGAGAACCGAAAGAGTCCAGGGAACAGAGAGAACCGCGGGAACGCCGAAATAACCGACATCATAATCGCAAAGAAAAGGAATCAGGCAGTCAGGAAAAGGGACAGGAATGAATATAGAACTGAAACCGGGAGAACGAATTGACGAACTGCAGAGAAATGGTTATCAGATTATTCAGAATGAAAATGGATTTTGTTTTGGAATGGATGCAGTGCTTCTGTCCGGATTTGCCAGAGTAAAAAAAGGAGAACAGGCATTGGATCTGGGAACCGGGACAGGAATTATTCCTATTTTACTGGAAGCAAAGACGGAAGGCGAACACTTTACAGGATTAGAGATTCAGGAAACCAGTGCCGACATGGCAAGACGAAGTGTCAGACTGAATGATCTGGATCAGAAAGTGTCGATTGTAAAAGGAGATATCAAAGAAGCCACAGATTTATTTGGCAAGGCATCTTTTGATGTGGTTACATCCAATCCACCTTATATGACAGGACAGCATGGACTGGTGAATCCGGACATGCCAAAGGCGATTGCCCGACATGAGATTCTCTGTACACTGGAAGATGTGATCTCTCAGGCATCAGCTCTGTTAAAAGAGAATGGCAGATTTTATATGGTGCATCGTCCATTCAGACTGGCAGAGATTATGGTGATGATGAATCGATATCGCCTGGAGCCAAAGAGGATGAAACTGGTATATCCTTTTGCAGATAAAGAACCTAATATGGTGTTAATAGAAGGTTTAAAGGGCGGAAGACCAAGAATCACGGTAGAAAAGCCGTTGATTGTATATCAGAAACCTGGCGTATACACAGATGAAATATATGATATCTATGGATACTGATAAGAGAAGGGAGGCGTAACGTCACGCAGGGAAAATTATATTTGTGTGCAACACCGATTGGTAATCTGGAAGATATTACCTTGCGTGTGCTGCGTACCTTGAAAGAAGTGGATTTGATTGCAGCAGAGGATACCCGTAATAGTATCAAACTGTTGAATCATTTTGAAATTAAGACACCCATGACCAGTTATCATGAGTATAACCGTATAGAGAAAGCTTATTATCTGATCGAACAGATGAAGGAAGGAAAGAATGTAGCATTGATTACAGATGCCGGTACGCCGGGAATTTCCGATCCGGGGGAAGATCTGGTTCGCCTGTGTTATGAGGCGGGAATTGAAGTAACATCCCTTCCGGGGGCAGCGGCCTGCATTACAGCACTGACACTTTCCGGACTGTCTACCAGAAGATTTTGTTTTGAAGCATTTCTTCCGCCAGATAAGAAAGAGAAACAGGTGATTCTGGAAGAACTGAAGCAAGAATCCAGAACTATGATTATATATGAAGCACCTCACAGACTGGTGCGTACATTGGAAGAATTGCTGAATACGCTGGGAGACCGCAGAGCAACGATCTGCAGAGAACTGACAAAGAAACATGAGACAGCTTTTACCACTACATTGAGTGAGGCTTTAGAACATTTTCGCGAGACAGACCCGAAAGGGGAATGTGTCATTGTAATTGAAGGAAAAAGTCATCAGGAAATGGAAAAAGAATCCAGAGAGAAATGGGAAGAATTAAGTGTGGAAGAACACATGGATCACTATTTATCTCAGGGTATTGATAAAAAAGAAGCAATGAAGAAAGTTGCAAAAGACAGAGGAGTGCCGAAGAGAGTGATTTACCAGGCACTGTTAACATTGGTACTGCTGCTGGTCAGCACAGGATGGAATAGTATATAAGTATTTTATAACAGGGGAAGATGGAGAAACGGTACTTCCACTGACAGGAGGCGATGGAACATATGCGCTGGAAGTTTACGAGAATATCGCAGACGATTAGTACAGTGCATTATAAAGTGATACCTCTGATGTCAGTCTGGAAAGTGAGTTTCTCCTTTTTTTAGAAGATATCAAAAAGTAGTGAAATACTTTACATAGATTTTACATACAAAACTCACAGACTTTACAAAGCTATGTTACAGTTAACCTAACTGTGGATATAGAACATGAAATGTAAAGGAGTTTTGAAATGGATATATTTTCTGTCATTTCTTTTTTAGGTGGTCTGGCATTTTTCCTGTACGGAATGTCACTATTGGGAGATGGTCTGTCTCGGGCATCCGGCGGTAAAATGGAAAAAATTTTGGAGAAGCTGACAAACAGCCGTGTGAAAGCGGTACTTCTCGGAGCAGGAGTGACAGCTGTCATCCAGTCTTCATCAGCAACAACGGTTATGGTAGTCGGTTTTGTAAATGCCGGTATTATGAAGCTGAGTCAGGCTGTTGGCTTGATTATGGGTGCTAATATTGGTACCACGGCAACTTCCTGGATTCTAAGTTTAACAGGAATCGAGGGGAGCAATTTCTTTTTACAAATGTTGAAGCCGACTTCTTTTGCGCCGCTTCTTGCAATTGTCGGAGCTTTTATTTTGATGCTCTCTAAGAATGAAAAGAAAAAGAATGTAGCTACTATTATGGTAGGATTTGCGATTCTGATGTCCGGAATGACTGCCATGAGCAGTGCAGTAGAACCGTTGGCAGAAGTACCGGAGTTTGGCAGAATTCTGGTGAAATTTGCAAATCCTGTGGCTGGTGTGCTGGCAGGTATGATTATTACTGCGGTGATCCAGAGTTCTTCGGCATCTGTAGGTATCCTGCAGGCACTTTGTGCAACTGGAAATGTAACGTATGGACTTGCTATTCCGATTATTATGGGACAGAATATCGGTACTTGTATTACTGCAATTATGTCGGCGATCGGAGCCAATAAGAATGCCAAACGTGCAGCAGCAATTCATTTGTATTTTAACCTGATTGGAACTGTGGTCTGTATGACGTTGTTTTATACTGTGAATGCATTTGTGAGATTTGATTTTCTGACAGATGCCATCGGACCTGCTAATATAGCAATCATTCATAGTATATTTAATATCTTTACAACCGCACTGTTACTTCCATTTGGCAATCAGCTGGTAAAACTGGCACAGCTGACGGTTGGAAAACATGAAGATAAAGAAAAATCTCACGAGATGCAGATCCCGGTATTGGACGAACGATTCCTGGAAAGACCTGCGCTGGCTGCAGAATATTCTTATGTGGCAGCGAAACGTATGGCATATCTGTCAAGGGAATCTCTGTTATCAGCAATGGATCTGTTTGAAGAGTATGACAAACAGAAAGCAGAACAGATTGTAAAGCTGGAAGAAACTGTGGATCAGTATGAAGATAAAATCGGTTCTTATCTGGTTCAGTTAAGCAGCAAAAATCTGTCGGACACAGACAGCAGAAGTCTGACTATGCTTCTTCACTGTATCGGAGATTTTGAACGGATTTCAGATCATGCAGTCAGTCTGATGCGCGCTGCAAAGGAAATGCAGGAAAAAGATCTGCATTTTTCAGAAAAAGCAGAGGGTGAAGTATCTGTTTTCAGAGCTTCCGTAAAAGAAATCGTAGATATTGCATTTTCAGCATTTGTGACAGATAATATAAAAGAAGCAAAGAAAGTGGAACCACTGGAAGATGTCATAGATGATATTAATATTCAGGTGAGAAATCGCCATATACGAAGACTTCAGGATGGGCAGTGTACGATCAAGCTGGGATTTATTCTTTCTGATATCTGTACAGATATGGAGCGTATATCAGATCATTGCTCCAATATCTCTGCTTATCAGGTGCAGATGCATGAAAGTGAGTACGATCCACATGCCTATTCTACGGAGATTCGCGATCATGAAGATTTCAGACAGCAGAGGGAAATATTCAGAAAACAATATGTGCTTCCATAGTCGGGGGAAAGAAAAATGGCAGTTATATACATTGTAGAAGATGACAAAAATATCAGCGAAATCGAAAGCTATGCATTAAAGAATAGTGGTTATCATGTAGATTCTTTTGAAAATGCAAAGAGCTTTTGGAACAGGATACAGGAGCGAAAGCCGGATCTGGTGTTATTGGATGTGATGCTTCCGGATAGTGACGGCATTGAAGTACTGAAAAAAATGCGGAGAAATCCTGATACGAAGAGGGTTCCGGTCATTATGGTAACTGCCAAGTCGACAGAAATTGATAAAGTGAAGGGGCTGGACAATGGAGCCGATGATTATATTACCAAGCCTTTTGGAATTATGGAGCTGATTTCCAGAGTGAAAGCAATTTTACGCCGAATCAACCAGGATGAAGAGGAAAAACAGCTGGTATTCCAGAATATTACTTTAGACTGTGAGAAACGTCAGGTGACTCTGGATGGCGAGATCTGCGAGCTGACTTACAAAGAATTTGAATTGTTGAAGTTATTTTTGCAGAATGCAGGAATTGTTATGACCAGAGAAAATATTATGGAGAAAGTGTGGGGGATTGATTTTGAAGGGGAATCCCGTACACTGGATATGCACATTAAGACCCTGCGGCAAAAGCTGGGAGACGCAGGAAAGCATATTAAAACTGTGCGAAATGTGGGGTATCGAATCGAATGAAAAAGAAAATTAATATTCAATTTGCCATCATTACTATGGTGGCAATTATTTTTACAGTAATTTTGTCTGTAACGGTGTATTCAGAACTGTTTCAGAAAGAGGTGCGGGAGAATTTGCGCATCTGTGCTTATGAATTGAAAAATACAGGGATATTTGATAATCCGAAAGCGGATTATACCATGAAGGCGGTAGATAATGTACGTATTACCGTGATTGACACAGATGGTACGGTGGCATTTGACACAAATGCCAGTATAGGAGAACTGGATAATCATGGTCAAAGACCTGAGATTCAGGAAGCTTTTCGAAATGGAGAAGGCGAGATTATGCGTCGCTCCGCTACGATGAATAAGACAACATTTTATTTCGCACTTCGTCTGGATAATGGGCAGGTGCTTCGTGTGGCGAAAGAAGCCGGAAATGCATGGAGTATGCTAAGCGCCCTGGCGTTACCAGTTGGAATTATGTCGGTAGCAATGATTCTGGTCAGTGTCATACTGACACATTTTCTTACCACAAGTATACTGACACCGATTGAACATATGGCATCTCATATGGATGATGAAAATGTGGAGGTTGTTTATCGGGAGCTGGAACCATTTATGGAAACAATCCGAAAACAGCATAAAGATATTGTAAAGAGCTCTCAGATGAGGCAGGAATTTACTGCGAATGTATCCCATGAATTAAAGACACCGCTGACGGCAATTTCCGGTTATGCGGAATTAATTGCCAGTGGAATGACGACTGGCGATGACACGACACGCTTCGCAGGAGAAATATCAAAAAGTTCCAAGCGCCTTTTGACCTTAATTAATGATATTCTTCGTCTTTCGGAACTGGATGCTACAACGGAAGTGCCGATGGAGAATGTGGATCTTTACGAACTGGCTGAAAAATGCGTCAATATGCTGCAAGTCAATGCAGAAAAACAGAATGTAACCTTAATGCTGACTGGAAAAGCAACCAGAATGCAGGCGAATAAAGAGATGATGGAAGAATTGCTCTATAATCTGATCAGCAATGCGATACGTTATAATCGTCCATATGGAAATGTGGTAGTATCGGTGAACCGGGAAGAGGAGCATGTCAGTCTGACGGTGGAAGATACCGGAATAGGTATTTCCCATGCGGATCAGGAGCGAGTGTTTGAGAGGTTTTACCGGGTAGATAAAAGCCGTTCCAAATCTACGGGAGGAACAGGGTTGGGACTTGCAATTGTAAAGCATGTGGTGCAGTGTCACGGAGCTAAACTGAAAATGAACAGCCAGTTAGGAACCGGAACAAGAATTGAAGTAATTTTTTAAATACAAGCTTTATACCCCAGTCCCCGTATGGTCTGGATAGAAAAATCCCTGCTGGTTGCGAATCGTTTTCGCAATCGTCCGATATGTACACTAACGGTAGCTTCTGTAGATTCTGAATCAGGTCCCCAAATGTCTTCCATCAGCTGTTCTTTTGTGAAGATCTGATTTGGATAGGACAATAATTTATATAACAAATAAAATTCTTTCTGAGGGAGAATCGTTTCTTTATCATGGATGGACACGGTCAGGGTATCATAAGCCAGGGTTGTGTCCCCTATTTTTAATTTATGTTCTGACACAATTTTTGCCCGGCGCAGAAGCGCGCGGATTCGCAGAAGCATTTCGTCTTCATCAACAGGACAAGACATATAGTCATCTACACCCATGAGAAATCCTTTTTTCACATCTTTTGCCATATGTTTTGGCGCTATCATCAGGATTGGTATATTATTTCCGCAATCCCGGAGCATTTTTGTCAAGGTAAAGCCATCTGTTCCGGGCATAAGGGCATCCACAAGCAACATATCTGCATTTTTTTCTTCCAGCATATGGAGTGCATTCTCGGCAGAATCTGCACAAAGGGGTTCATAGCCGGAATGAGAAAGTACAGCACTGTAATATCTTCTGGAATTTTTATCATCATCTACAATTAATATGCAAAACATAAATGCCTCCTGTTAAATACTGTAACAAAGTATAGCACTAAAATAATAAAAAGCAGTAAAGTTCACTGAATTTTCACAAGTTCACAGGAAGTTCAAAATTTGACTCAAATTACTTTAAATTTAGTTTAAATTCAGGCCTTACTATAGCGTCAGCAAATGGGGCAGGTGAATGCCAGGATGGAATGCCAAAGAATAGCCCCATAAATTGAGGAAAAGGAGCATGCAGATCATGAGAAAGAGACAACTGTTTTTCAGTAATCAGAACATTACAAAAGGGAAAGGAAGAAGCAAGCGGTCTAAGTTGAAGAGCATTGGTATGACTGCAGCACTTTTGAGTATGGTTAGTCTCGTGACACCTGCAGCAGTATATGCAGCACCGGAGAACACAACGGATGCACAAGAAGTATCTTCTGCGAGTGCATTTGAGATGAGTACTGCATATCCGGGTATTTCTGTAAAGCCGGGAGAGACTACTACATTTGATCTGGACTTTATTAATCAGACAGGAAGTGGTCAGGATGCAGCTTTGAGCATTAAAGATCTTCCGGATGGATGGGAAGGATATTTCCGTGGAAACGGAGGACAGATCAATAAAGTACATATTCAGTCCTCCGATGAAGTGTCAGAGGGGCTGGCTACACTGAGCCTGACTGTACCGGAAGGAACAGAAGAAGGAGATTATAATGTGACACTGGAAGCTGTTACAGATGATGGACAGACCAGTGATGTGACATTGACTTTAAATGTATCTGAAGAGGAAAACGGAGCCAGTACATTTACAGCAGAGTATGCAGAACAGCAGGCAGCTTCCGGTACAGCGTTCAGCTTTGATACCACACTGGTAAATAATAAAGGAACCGAACAGTCTTACAGTCTTTCAGCAGAAGCTCCGGAAGGATGGCAGGTGACTTTTACACCGTCAGGAGAAAGTAACGCAGTAGCCAGTCTGAATGTGGACGCAGGTGCCAGCCAAGGTATTACGGTATCTGTTACACCTCCTGAGACACTGACACAGGGAGATTATACCATTCCGATTTCAGCAATTTCTTCTTCTGAAAAGCTGACAGAAGAACTGAAGATTACAATTACCGGATCTTATAGCGTAGAAGTTTCCACACCAAGCGGAAATTTAAGTGTAGATGCTTATGCGAATGATAAAAAAGCAGTGACGTTATCCATTACAAATACAGGTAATGTGGATCTGACCAATTTGAATCTCACATCTTCCGCAGCAAGCAATTGGGATATCAGCTTTGATGAGTCTACGATTGATCTTCTGGAGGCTGGTGCAACAAAAGAAGTAACTGCATATATTACCCCGGATTCCGATGCAATTACAGGTGACTATGTAGCATCTGTTACAGCAGCGAATGATGTGGCAACATCCACGGCAAGTCTGCGCGTATCCGTAAAGACACGTACCAGCTGGGGACTGGCAGCAGTTGCAATTATTGTAGTGCTGGCAGCAGGACTTGGACTTGTATTTAAAAAATACGGGAGACGGTAAGTTATGGGCGAGGTAATTATTCAGACAAGTGGACTGACGAAACGCTATGGAGAGAAGATGGCGGTGAATCAGTTAAACCTGTCAATCAAAAAAGGTGAGATATTTGGGCTGCTTGGACCAAATGGTGCAGGTAAGACCACTACGATTCTGATGCTTCTGGGACTCACAGAACCAAGTTCTGGTACTGCAACGATAGAAGGTATGGATTGTACCAGAAATGCATTGGGTATCAAGAAAATTGTAGGATATTTGCCGGACAATCCTGGATTTTATCAGGATCTTACCGGCAGACAGAACCTGGCATTTACCGGACGGCTAAACGGACTGTCTGAAGAGGAGATAAAGAAACGCAGTGATGAAGCTCTGAAGCGTGTCAGACTGGAAGAGGCGGCAGATAAGAAAGCAGGCACTTACTCGAAAGGTATGAAACAGAGACTTGGAATCGCAGATGTACTGATGAAGGATCCGGAGATCATTATCATGGATGAGCCGACACTGGGACTGGATCCGGAAGGTATGAGAGAATTGCTGGAACTGATGACTCAGATGTCTAAGGAAGATGGCAGAACGCTGCTGATTTCTTCTCATCAACTGTACCAGGTACAACAGATCTGTGACAGAGTAGGAATTTTTGTCAATGGTAATCTGGTTGCCTGTGGCGAGATCGAAGATCTGGGCAATCAGGTTCAGGACAATACAAAATATTCGCTGGAATTACAGGTAGATCCATGCGACGATAAAGTACTTGCAGAAATCAGCAGACAGCCAGGTGTATCCAGTATACAAAAAGAAGGAAATATGTTTGTAGTAGAGTCCAAGTATGATATCCGAGCACAGTTGACGACATTTCTTGGTAGTCATGGATACACAATTCAGCATCTGCATCAGCGAGGCGGCGATCTGGATGCTATTTACCGGATGTATTTTGAACGGGCAGAAGCTGAGGCAGAAAAACTTGCCATGAAAGCCACCAAGAAAGGAAAATTGCATAATAAATTGTTTAAGGGAGGTGGCAGACAATGACGGCAGCAGTATTGAAAAGCGGAAAAACAAAATTGACCGTGGAGAAAGAAAAGAGAAAACCGTCCGGAAATCATACTGGATTGATGGCTCTGTATCATAAGGAACTGGCAGATCATCTGCGCAGCAAGCGTTTTATGATCATTTTACTGCTGATTCTCGGAACCAGTATAGCCAGCCTGTACGGAGCTTTGAATGGATTATCAGATGCAATTTCTCAGGACAGTAACTTTGTATTTCTGAAGATTTATACTACCAGCGGAAATTCCATACCATCCTTTATGAGTATTATTGCTTTGATGGGACCTTTTGTAGGTCTGACACTCGGCTTTGATGCAATTAACAGTGAGAGAAATAATGGAACATTGAATCGTCTGGTTGCTCAGCCGATTTATCGTGATTCTATTATCATCGGAAAGTTTCTGGCAGGAAATGCAGTGATTATGATTATGGTATTTACCATGGGGATTTTTGTAGGTGCAGTCGGTGTTATGTCCACAGGGCTGATTCCACAGACAGAAGAAGTGTTCCGTGTTCTGGCATTTTTGATTTTTACAGTAGTATATATGGATTTTTGGCTGGGATTGTCGATTTTGTTTTCTGTTGTATGCAGACATTCCGCAACATCGGCGATGGCGGTGATCGCATTGTGGATTTTCTTCACCATTTTCATGAGTATGGTGGCAAATATCATAGCCAATGCAGTATATCCGATTGCCACACAGTACCAGGCAATGCTCAATACCATGAATAATTACACTTTGCAGCTGGGTTTGAATCGTATTTCCCCATACTATCTGTATAGTGAAGCGGTATCTACGATTATGAATCCGACAGTTCGTTCTGTGAACGTAGTAACGATGCAGCAGTTGGAAGGTGCCATTTCCGGATATCTGTCCTTTGGTCAGAGTATGCTTCTGGTATGGCCGCATTTGACCGGGCTGGTAGCCTTGATGCTGGCAGCTTTTGGAGGATCTTATATTGGATTTATGAGACAGGAGATCCGAAATTAGTAAAAGAAAATTCAAATTTTCTGAAAAAATTCTTGACAGGAAATAAAAAAAAGAATACTGTGATGTAGAAAAAAGTTCTGATTTACATTTGTGTAGATCAGAACTTTTTCTAAGAACAGGAATTCTTGAAAAGAGGAAAAGGTTATGGAAAAAAACATGACAACAGGCAGTCCCGGGAAGAATATTTTATATTTTGCTTTGCCTGTATTTGCTGGAAATTTGTTTCAGCAGATTTATAATGTGGTGGACACGGTGATTGTAGGAAAGTTTGTCAGTACGGAAGCATTGGCGGCTGTGGGTTCTACCGGAACGATTAACTTCATGATACTTGGATTTATGACAGGGCTGATGGCTGGAATTATGGTACTGACCAGTCAGCGTTTCGGAGCCGGAGATATGAAGGGCATGCGAAAAAGTGTGGCGTCTGCAGGGATGATCGCAATCGCAGCAACGATAATTCTGACTGCAATCAGTTTACTTGGAATGCACAGGCTGTTGTTGTTAATGAATACACCGGATGATATTTTTGATGATGCGTATCGATATATTATGATTATTTGTGCAGGAATACTCGTACAGGCATTATATAATCTGTTTGCATGTATCTTAAGGGCTTTGGGTAATAGTAAAGTGCCGCTGTATTTTCTGCTATTTTCAGCATCTCTGAATATTATTCTGGATTTGGTATCTATTATTGTGTTAAAAATGGGTGTGGCCGGAGCAGCTTATGCAACCGTGATCTCCCAGGGAGTATCTGCTGTTTTGTGCCTGATCTACATGATTAAGAAAGTGCCGATTTTACATTTAAGTAAAGAAGATCTGCATGTGGAAGGACGTCTGGTGAAAAATCAGCTTGCGGTAGGTCTTCCTATGGCATTTCAATATTCGATCACTGCGATTGGAACGACGATGGTACAAATGGCATTAAATACATTAGGATCCACGTATGTAGCTGCATTTACCGCTGCATCGAAATGTGAACAAATGGCGGGACAGGCTTATATAGCACTTGGCTCTGCAATTGCAACCTTTGCGGCACAGAATGTGGGTGCAGGACGTTACGATCGTGTGAGAAAAGGATTTGCAAGAACAACAGAATTTGGATTTGTTTTCTCAATTGTGATGGGATTGGTAATGTATTTCTTTGGCTATGTTGTCACCGGATTATTTGTAAGTGGAGATGCATCCGCACTGGAAGGCATGGTAGATGTCTATATGAAGTTTACAGCATTGTTCCTCTTTCCACTTACGATTGTAAATGTATATCGTAATGGTATACAGGGAATGGGGTATGGTTTGCTGCCGATGATGGCTGGTGTGGCTGAGTTGGTTGGAAGAGGCAGCGTGGCATTGATTGCGATTCATTATCATAGCTATAATGGTGTGTGTCTGGCCAGCCCGATGGCATGGATACTGGCATCTGCATTATTACTGACGATGTATTTTGCAATTATGCGAAAACATCCGGTTAGAAAGAATGGCGAAAATACGCTTGACAAGTAAGGGATTTTTTAATAGTGTAAAATATAAGAGAAACGAGTGATCATCGCAGGTTTGTAACGAGTTACTCGTTTCTTTTTCATATCAAGATTAGATGAAGAAGAAAGAAGAGGTGACAGTATTGTTGGAGGGTGGCTGTAAACAGAAGATTATGGGACGAAAGCATCTTCTTACAAACACGGAGATGAAAGTAGCGACTTATGTCCTGGATCATTACGAAGAGATTCTTAATTATAACATTACAGAATTGGCTGAGAATGCAGGGGTAAGTGATGCTTCAGTAGTTAGATTTTGCAAGAATATAGGATATAAAGGATATCAGGAATTTAAGGTAAATGCAGCAAAAGATGTATTGCCGTCGGTAAAACATTTTAATCCACAGTTGGAACAGAATGATGATCCGAAAACTATTTGCAGAAAAATTTTCACATCAGAAGAGAAAGTATTGGAACGTACACTTGCCGGGCTTGACATTGATATGATGATGCAAGTTGCAGATTGTATACGCAAAGCAAAGAAAATTATATTTTTTGGAAGTGGCGGAAGCCTCCTGGTTGGAATGGATGCACAGCATAAATTTATGAAAATAGGTATACAGGTGCATGTCTATGAAGATAAAGATCTTCAATTAATGTCATCTTCGCTGATGAAAGAGGGCGATCTGGCATTTGGGATTTCTCATTCAGGAAGCAATAATCATGTCCTTAACTGCCTGAAAAATGCAAAAGAAAATGGAGCTATGACAGTTGCACTCGTATCACAGGGAAAAAGTCCGATGTCTAAGATTGCAGGGATGGCGTTGTATTCTGCAGCAGAAAAGACAATTTTTAAATCGGAATCAGTAAGTACGAGAATTGCACAGCTTGCCATTATAGATTCTCTTGTAGCTATCGTTGCATTTGCAGATTATGATGATTCCTATGAGGCGATTCAGAAAACCAGACAGGCAACATCAGATGGAAAATTATAAATCAAAAAGAGATACGTTTAAAAGCGCTCAGAAGTATTTGAACGTGTTTTTTTTGAAATAAAACTGAAAAAAAATTTCAATATAAAAACTAAGCAAGTGAAAAATATTGAAAACGTGAAACTTGAAAAAACAAACAAAATAACCAAAAAAAGGTTAAAACACACAAAAAAACATGCAAAAAACTGGTAAAAACGCCAAAACTGAAAATTATTTACAAAAAATGCAAAAAAGTATTGAAAAAAACTTTCAGTAGTGCTATGATTCAGACATAGAAACATAACACACAGAAAGGAGCAGTTATGAAGGCGGTAGTATTAAACGGACCAAATGATTTTGAAGCAACAGAAATTGAAAAACCAGTGATTGGTGATAATGATATTCTTCTCGAAATGAAGAAAGCTGCGATCTGCGGTACTGACATGAGAATTTTAAACGGCACAAAGACGAGAGGTGTAAGATATCCGTCTGTGATCGGACATGAAATGTGCGGCGTGATCTGCGAAGTCGGAAAAAATGTAAAGGGATTCGAAGTTGGAGAAAAGGTTTCCATTGCGAATGTTATTCCATGTGGTTCCTGCCCGGCTTGTCTGGCAGGCAGAGAGAATGCTTGTATGAATCGTAAGGCAATAGGTTATGAATTCAATGGAGGATTTGAAGAATATATTCTTATTCCTGAAATTGCAATTAAGAGCGGTAACGTTGTAAAACTTCCTGAGAATGTCTCCTTTACCGCAGGAGCCCTGATTGAGCCGCTGGCATGCTGCATTCGTGGATTAAAGAATGCAGGAACAGGATTTAACGATACAGTGTTGATTGTTGGTGCAGGACCAATCGGTTTAATGCATATGCAGCTTTCTAAAATCGCAGGTGCAAAACAGGTTATCGTAAGCGAACCAAATGAAATGAGACGTCAGGTAGCAAAAGAACTTGGTGCAGATATCTGTGTAGATCCTACTACAGAAGATTTGGAACAGATCATCAAAGAACAGACAAATGGCATGGGAGCAGATGTGATTGTTATGGCAATCGGTGTTCCGGCACTTGTAAATTCTACTTTAAAGCTTTGCAAAAAAGGTGGAACGGTGAACCTGTTTGCAGGATTTGCAGGAACAGGCGAATGTACAATTGAAGTAAATACCATTCATTACAATGAAATTCGTGTAAACGGAAGTACCGCATATAAGAGAGCGGATTATCTGGAAGCAGCAGATATGGTTAAGAGTGGAAAAATCAATCTGGACAGAATCGCAACACACACATTCAAAATAGAAAACTTTAAAGATGCTTACGAAATGAGCAAGAGTGGAAAAGGCTTAAAAATTATTATTGAACCATAAAAGAGAAGAGAAATCAGGAGGAAAAGAAAAATGGCAATGTTAGGTAAACAGGTAAGAATGAGCAGACTGGTAAATCCAAAGAGTAATAAGATGATGGCAATCACAGTTGACCATGCAATCTCCAGAGGAATTGCTCCTATGACAGGACTTCACCAGATTCAGAGCACAATCGACAAAATTGTAGCAGGTCGCCCGGATGCACTGACACTTACAAAAGGTATTGCAGAAAGTTGTATGTGGGATAACGCAGGAAAGGTATCTATGCTCATGAAGATTTCCAGTTATTCACCGGTATCCCCAACAGAGGATGTTGTTTTCGGAACTGTTGATGAAGCAATTCGCATGGGCGCTGATGCAGTATCTATGGGATGCATGACACTGGGAGATTTCCAGAACGAACAGTTTGCAGCAATCGGAAGAACAGCAGAAGAATGCATGCGTAAAGGAATGCCTCTGATCGGACATGTTTATCCAAAAGGAGAAAGCGTTCCGGTAGATAAGAGAACAGCATGGGAAAACATCGCTTACTGTGTAAGAAGTGCCTGCGAACTTGGAATGGATATCGTTAAAACAACTTATACAGGCGATCCGGACAGCATGGCAAAAGTAATTTCTACAGTTCCATCAAGTTTCCGTGTAGTAATTCAGGGTGGAGATGCATGCAAGACACTGGATGACTATCTGCAGATGACAAGAGATGCAATGGACTGCGGAGTTGGCGGTGTAACAATGGGAAGATTTGTATGGGATTACAAAGATGTTACGGCTCTTGTAATTGCACTGCGTTATATCATCCATGAAGGATACAGCGTAAAAGAAGCAAAAGAACTTTTGGCACAGTTAGAGAACGATAAGAACTATGATCAGTTCTAATAAATAAGAACAAGTACCTGATGTCAGGCAGCAAAGATGAAAATATGAGCTGCCTGACCCATCAGGAGAACAGGTGTTTACAATGGGGGACAGATTATTATTAGGTATCGATGTCGGTACTACAAGTATAAAAGTTGCAGTAATCGATGAAAATGCAAAACTGATTGGTTTAAGCAGTAGTTCTTATCGAATGATTACACCAAATCAGGATTACGCACAGATTGATTCCGCCGATATGTGGATGTCATTTGTGAAATGTGTGCGGCTTCTTGTAGACGGAAAGAAGATAGATTTATCTAAAATAGCAGGAATCAGTATATCAAGCCTTTGTCCGGGACTTGTAGCAATGGATGAGAATGGAGAAGTACTGGTTGATCCGATTATTTATTCAGACCGTAGAAGTACAGAAGAAGCGCAGATAATACTAGATGCAGTTGGGAAAGACCGTTTGTTTGAACTGACGGCGAATACGGCAATGGCAGGCGCAATGTCCGGAACATCCATGTTGTGGATTAAACGTCACCTTCCGGAAGCCTATGAGAAAACAAAATATTTTGGGCATGTAAACACATTACTGGCTCATAAATTATGTGGTAATTTTGCAATTGATTATTCCAATGCATCCTATACCAGCCTGTTTGAGACCACTGGTGGTTTTTGCTGGTCACAGTATTTATGTGACAAGACAGGAATTGATATAGGAAAACTCCCACCATTGCATAAATCAACCGATGTGGTTGGCGGGCTGACGAATGAAGAATTGATTCAGTTAGGAATACAGCCTGGTACACCGATTATTATCGGAGGCGGAGATACCGCATGCGCAACACTGGCTGCAGGAGTGACAAAAGCAGGAGAGGTTTGTGAATCTGTAGGGACAACGAATGTTCTTACGATTTGTGTAGATAAGCCGGAATTTGACAGAGGATTTATTAATCGTTGTCATGTAGTGGAAGGAACCTGGATTTATCAGGGAGCATTATCCCACACTGGGGCTTCTTATCAATGGTTCAGAGATAATTTCTGCCAGGATATGAAGGAAAAAGCAGTAGGAAGTGGAAAAAGTGCTTTTGAATTAATGAATGAGGAAGCAGATCAGGCAAATCCTGGATGCGATGGACTGGTATTTCTTCCATATATGTTGGGAGAAAGAAGTCCGATATGGGATCCTTATGCGAGAGGTGTATTCTTTGGTCTGTCTCTCCATACAACACGAAAAGAAATGAATCGTGCAATTATGGAAGGCTGTGGATATGGTTTGAGACAGCTTTCTGAAATTGCAGAAAGAGTAACAGGAAATAAGATAAAATCATTCCGCTCTATTGGCGGAGGAGCAAAAAGTCTTACCTGGGCGCAGATAAAAGCAGATATTACGGGAAAAGACATAGAAATTTTAGATATGAATGATATGGCTCCGGTAGGCGCCGCACTTCTGGCAGGTGTAGGTGCGGGCGTATTCCAAGATGTTTACGAAGCCGCCAACCGGGTAGAAAAAAAGATATTTAAGGTAGTTAAAAGCAATTCACAGTATAATGACATTTATGATAAGAGATATCAGGTGTATACAGAGTTATATCCGAATGTAAAAGATCTATATAAAATAAACAGTAATTTATCATGAAGATGGGGGAAAGAAAAATGAAAAAAAGATTATTTGGCATTTTAATGGCAACTATGGTTTGTGCAACTACACTTTTCGGAACAGCAGCATCTGCAGCGACAAAAGTTACAATTGCAGTTCCTGATCCGGATGCATCTTATATTTATCAGGCAGCTGAAGAGTTTGCAAAACGTGCAACAGAATATTCGAATGGATCTCTTGAATTTCAGATTTCAGGAAACGGATCTCTGTACGGTGGAGATACTGCAGCAGGTATCAAACAGTTGTCAGCTGGTTCCCTTCAGATGTTAATTCTGGCAAGCTCTGTATACACAAGTTTTGTTCCTGGATTGAATGTGATCTCTGTTCCATTTATGTTTGATGATCAGCAGCAGCTTCTTGACTATTTGAACAGTGATGTCGGTGATGAATTGATGAACCGTGTATCCAGCATGGGAATTAAGACAGTTGGAAAATGGACAAGATCATTCCGTAAAGTAACAAACTCTAAACGACCAATTAATGGACCGGAAGATCTGAAAGGTCTGACAATTCGTGTGCCGAACAACACATTGTACGTAGAATTCTTCTCAAAGTGTGGAGCAGTTACAACTCCGATGAACTTCTCAGAAGTGTACAATGCATTACAGTTGAATACACTGGATGGACAGGAAAATCCGGTTGACGTACCTTTCTCCAATAAATTTTATGAAGTACAGAAATATATATCCGGAACAGATCATATCGCAGATGCATGGCTGGTTGGTATGAATGATGCATTCTATCAGTCTCTGACAGAAGAAGAACAGAATGCAATTATAAAAGCTGGTGAAGAAGTACAGCAGTGGAATGTTGAGTTCATGGAGAAACATGATGGTGAAGCCCTCCAGAGCCTGATTGATAATGGAATGGAATACAATGAAATTACCGAGGAAGGACATCAGGCATTTGTTGATATTTCTAAATCTCTGACAGATACCTTCAAAGAAATCATTCAGGATGATGAATTATATGATGCAACAGCAGAATTCTGTGGTAAGAACTAAGCAGAGAGAAAAACAGAAATGCTGGTGAGAGTGAAATGCTCTCACCAGTCGTTTAGGAAGAGGTGTTCAAATGGAACGAAAGAAAAGTAAGCTGTCAGTCTTTTTTGATATAGTGAATAAGCTGGAGAATGTTGTGCTGGTTCTTCTGGTTGTCGGAATGATTATTACAATTTTACTTCAGATTATAGGGCGAGTAGTTGGTCATCCTTTCCCGTGGACAGAAGAAACTAGTAGATATCTGTTTATTTGGATGATGTTCGTAGCACTTGCGGCAGGCTTTAATCAGGCAGAGTCCTCCAGGGTTACTCTTCTTGTGGCAAAAGGACCTGCCTGGCTGAGAAAATTTAGTGAATATTTATATGCAGTTGTTGTAGTGGGAATCTTTCTTTTTATGATTGTATATGGTATGGAGATTGTACAGCAGCAGTTGGCTTTCCACGAAATGGGTACAGCACTTATGATCCCAATGGCATGTATCGGTATTTGCCAGCCGGTTGCAGGAGTGCTTGGAATTATTGGAGTTGTTCAGAGTTTCCTGGAATATCATGATAAAGTAGAGATTCAGGGAACAGGAAAGAAAGAGAAGAAGGAGGACTAATTGCTATGCAGATGAGTATTATTTTAATGATAGTCTTTCTGGTGCTGATGTTTTTAGGAGTACCAATTGCAGTATCACTTGGTGCAGCGGCAGTTGTCTGCATTGCAACCATGTCATCTCTGCCATTAAATATGGCGGCACAGTCAATGTTTACATCGATGAATTCATTTATCATGGTAGCAGTTCCATTGTTCATTCTTTGCGGATCGCTCATGGATGAAGGTGGTGTGGCAGAGCGTATTTACGATCTGGCAGAAGCTTTGGTAGGATGGATTTTTGGTGGATTAGGACACGTCTCTGTAGTGGTAAATATGCTTTTTGCTGGTATGTCCGGATCTTCTGTTGCTGCGATTGCTTCCATCGGTAAGATGAGTATCAACGCATTGGAGAAAAAAGGATATCCAAAGGATTATGCGACTGCCATTAACCTTTCCGGATCTATGCTGGCATCAGTAATTCCTCCAAGTATTCTGATGATCAACGCAGCTGCTACAGCAAATGTGTCAATAGGACAGGCACTCGCGGCAGGTATGATTCCTGGAATACTGATCGGTCTGATTTTCATGGTATACAATTATATCTACTGTAAGAAACATAATATTGGTGACAAGGTACCATTTCAGAGCGCTCGCCTTGGAAAAGCTTTTGTAAAAGCAATCCCAGCGCTGCTCACACCGGTTATCCTTCTCGGTGGTGTATACACAGGATTCTACACACCAACTGAAGGCGCAGTAATTGGTGTTGTATACACTATTTTAGTATCTATCTATGTTTATAAAGATTTGAAATGGTCTGATATTCCAAGAATTATCAGCAAAAATGCAAGATCTACAGGAACGATCCTGTTTGTGGCAATTGCAGCAAAACCGGCTTCCCTCTTGTTTGAGTTAGATGGACTTCCTAGTGCAGTTGCAAATATGATTGCCAATGTATCTGACAGCAGAATTGTCATTATGTTTGTTTTATATGCATTCCTGATTTGTGTTGGAATGTTCATGGATGCAACAGCAGCAATATTTATTCTTGTTCCAATCCTTCTTCCGGCAGTGCAGGCAGTTGGAGTATCCCCATTATTCTTTGTTGTATTCCTTGTTATCACACTTTCTTTTGGATTAATTACTCCACCGGTTGGTGTATGTTTGTACGCAGCGCAGAATGTAACGGATCTGCCGCTTGAGAAGATTATTAAGGCGTCTATACCATGGATTGTATTGATTGCTATAGCGCTTTGTATTTTCATTATTTTCCCACAGATTATTACAACTCCGGTTGCATTAATTTTTGGAACAGCGTAAGGATGAAATAGAGTTCAATACAGGAGGTTGAAATGAAGATTATAGTTTTAGACGGATATACAGAAAATCCAGGTGATATCAGCTGGGGACCAATTGAAGCGCTTGGAGAAGTGACTGTATATGATCGTACCGCATATGAAGAATCTGATTTAATCGCTGAACGTATCGGCGATGCAGAGGTAATCGTTATCAATAAAACGCCTATATCAAAGCAGACAATAGATAAATGCCCAAATTTGCGTGCAATAGCAGTTCTTGCAACCGGGTATAACGTAGTAGATTATGAATACGCAAAAGAAAAAGGAATCGTTGTTATGAATGTTCCGGTATACGGAACAGATAATGTATCACAGTTTGCAGTTTCACTTCTTATGGAAGTATGTTCTCATATAGGTCATCACAGTGATTCTGTACATAATGGAGAATGGGCATCCAATCAGGACTGGTGCTACTGGCATTATCCGATGATTGAAGTATCTGGAAAAACAGCAGGAATTATTGGTCTGGGACGAATTGGTGTGAATACAGCAAAAATTTTAAGAGCAATGAATGTGAATGTGATCGCATATGATGCATTTCAGAGCGAGGCGGGAAAAGAAGTTGCTCAGTATGTAGAACTGGATGAACTGCTGGCAAAATCAGACTTTATTTTCCTCCATTGTCCATTGTTCCCATCTACGCAGGGAATTATTAATAAAGAAAATATTGCTAAGATGAAAGATGGAGTGATTCTTATTAATAACAGCCGTGGACCGCTGGTAGTGGAGGATGATCTGGCTGAAGCGTTAAACAGTGGTAAAATAGCAGCAGCAGCCGTGGATGTAGTATCTACAGAGCCGATTCGTGAGGATAATGTACTTCTTAAGGCTAAAAACTGTATTATTACACCGCACATTTCATGGGCAACAAAAGAAGCGCGGGAAAGAATCATGCAGACTACGGCAGATAATATTAAGTCGTATCAGGAAAATAAACCTGAAAATGTAGTGAATAAGTAAATAAAACTGCAAAAGAAATCCGGATTGTCCGGATTTCTTTTGGTATCTGCAGAAAGGAGAAAAAATGTTGAAAAAAGTTAGTTATGATAATTCACAAATTGGAAGATTTGTGAGTAGCGAAGAAGTAAATTCTATGAAACGTATTGCCGAAGAAGCGAGAAAAACATTAGTAACAAAAAGTGGAGAAGGAAATGATTTTCTGGGATGGGTTGATTTGCCGATTGCGTATGATAAAGAAGAATTCGACAGAATAAAAAAAGCGGCAGAAAAAATCAGAAATGATTCAGAGGTATTGATTGTAATTGGAATTGGCGGTTCTTATCTTGGAGCAAGGGCGGCAATTGAATTCTTATGTCATGGAATGTATAATAAAATAGATAAAGAAACCAGAAAAGCACCGGAAATCTATTTTGTCGGAAATAACATGAGTACTTCTTATATAAAAAGTATTCTGGATGTATTAGCCGATCGAGATTTCTCCATTAATGTGATATCAAAATCCGGAACAACGACAGAGCCGGCAATAGCATTTCGTATTTTTAAAGAAGTTCTGGAGACGAAGTATGGAAAAAAGGGAGCGGCCGAAAGAATTTATGCAACGACAGATCGTGAGAGAGGAGCGCTGCGAACGTTAGCGGATAAGGCAGGGTATCAGACATTTGTGATTCCGGATGATGTGGGAGGAAGATTTTCAGTTCTGACACCGGTCGGATTGCTGCCAATTGCAGTGAGTGGGGTGAATCTTGATTTGCTGATGGAAGGTGCAGCAGCAATGCGTGAGCAGGTGCTCAATACCCCGTATGAGGAAAATGATGCTATGAAATATGCTGCGGAGAGAAATATTCTTCATAGAAAAGGAAAATATGTGGAAATCATGGCAAACTATGAACCGAGTGTGCATTATTTTTCTGAATGGTGGAAGCAGCTTTATGGTGAGAGTGAGGGCAAATATCAGAGGGGATTAATGCCGCATGCAGTAGATCTGACAACAGATCTTCATTCGTTAGGACAGTATATTCAGGACGGATCCAGAGTGATCATAGAGACGGTGCTGAATGTGGAACATTCAAGAGATACGATTGTGATTAAAGAAGAATCGGAAGATCTGGACGGCTTGAATTATCTTGCAGAAAAGACGGTTGAGTTTGTGAATCAGAATGCAATGAAGGGAACGATGCTGGCTCATATAGAAGGTGGAGTTCCTGTATCAATGATCAGAATACCGGAGCAGAACGAGTATTATCTTGGTCAGCTGTTTTATTTCTTCGAATTTGCGGTAGGTGTCAGTGGTTATATACTGGGAGTAAACCCTTTTAATCAGCCGGGTGTGGAAAGTTATAAATCTAACATGTTTGCGCTTCTTGGAAAGCCAGGATATGAAAAAGAAACGGAACGATTAAGAAAAATCTTGTAAACAGGAGACGTAGAGAGAATGAAATTATTATTTGTGTCGGATTCTTTTAAAGGATCACTTAGCAGTGAGCAGACGATTGAGCTGCTGACCAAAGCAGCTGAGGAAATATTTCCAAATTGCAGCTGCGGCGGAATGCCGGTGGCAGATGGTGGAGAAGGAACGGCTCAGGCGGTTGTTCAGGCGGTAAATGGAAGAATACAGGAAGCAGATGTACAGGGACCTCTTGGAGAGCAAGCACATGCATTTTATGGTCAGTTGGATGAGAAACGTGCTGTATTGGAGATGGCCTGCGCATCAGGTCTGCCTTTGGTACCGGAAAAAGAAAGAAATCCGGAAAAAACGACTACGTTTGGAACAGGGAAATTGATACGACATGTATTGGATGACGGATATCGTGATATCTCTATTGCGATTGGTGGTTCTGCTACCAATGACGGAGGGATGGGCTGTATGCGTGCCTTGGGAGTAAAGTTTTTGGATAAAAGCGGTAAAGAACTGCAGGGATGTGGTAAAGATCTGATTCATGTAGCAGAAATTGATATATCAGGTCTGGACCCGCGTATTTTGCAGTCTAAAATAACTGTTATGTGCGATGTGACAAATCCATTGTGTGGAAAGGACGGAGCAACCTGGACATTTGGCAAACAAAAAGGTGCGGATGAGAGCATGCAGGAACGATTAGAAGCTGGTATGCAGAATTATCGTGACGTAATAAAACGACAGTTTGGTATAGATCTGGATCAGATTCCGGGTGCGGGAGCGGCAGGTGGATTAGGTGCCGCATTATTGGTATTTTTGCATGGAGAATTGAAATCCGGGATAGAGACAGTTCTGGAGTTGATTGATTTCGACCGGAAACTGGAAGATGTTTCCCTGGTTGTGACTGGGGAAGGACGCACAGATTGGCAGTCTTGTTTTGGAAAGGTGGTGCAGGGTGTAGGAGATCACTGTAAGAAAAAGGGCGTGCCTGCGGCAGCATTGGTAGGTTCTATGGGACCAGGTGCAGAGAAAATCTATGATCATGGTATTTGTTCTATTATGACAACGGTTAATGGTGTAATGCCATTAGAGGAAGCAATGGATCATGCCGAAGAACTTTATTACGCAGCGGCTCTTCGTTTGTTCCGTTTTATCAAAACCGGTATGGATATCGGAAAACAAGATCTTTTTTGAAATGCATAGATTTCAAAATGAGACTGTGTTAAGATAAATTTAAAGGAGGACATGTCGTATTTTATAACCTTTACAAAAGATAACGTTCTAAACAACAGAATTAACATACATCCGATAAACAAAAAAAGAAAAGTACATGAGATAGCCAAATAAAGAAAAAAGGAGGATCTCATGGCAGAGAACACAATATTCGATGATGTTTTTCGGACAGAAACAGAGAAAATGCCAGAGTTGACAATACCATTGATTAATGAGGTATTTGGAACAAACTATCCACCGGATGTGAAAATAATACAAGGGCGTAATGAGCATCTGACGAAAAGTGGAAAAAAGATAACGGATTTCTACATAGTAATAGGTGAGAAACGGTATCATATGGAATGCCAGAGCACAGAAGATAGCACGATGATTCTGCGTATGATAGAGTATGACTTTGCAATCAGTCTGGAACATGCAGAGAAAATTTGCGGTATATACCGGATGAATTTCCCACATTCCTGTATTCTGTACCTGCGGGGCGACGATCAAAGAAGAGATATAGGAATGGAACTGGTATTTCCGGATAATCAGGTGGTTCGATATAAAGTGCCGGTAATCCGAATGGAGTGGTATTCCATAGAAGAAATTCTGGAGAAAAATTTGCTGATGTTATTACCTTTCTATATTTTGCGATATGAAAGGAAAGGACAACAGCTGGAAGACGATGAGATGCTGAGAAACAAGCTGTTTCAGGAGTATAAAACAATTGAAAAATATCTGGAAGAAAAACTTCTCGAGCGGGGCTTAGAGAAAGAATTCCGTGATATCAGAGAACTGATGAAGCGGATAATGGATCATAGTTTCGCAGGATCAAAAACAATCAGGAAAGGATTAGGTGAAGCAATGGGTGGACAGATACTGGAGCTGGAATCAGACAGGCTGATAAAGCAAGGCGAAGAATTAGGAGAAGCCCGTGGAAAAGAAATCGGAAAAGAGATTGGAAAAGAAATTGGTGCCGATAATATGGCATCGTTAACCCGGAAGCTTATGGATGAAGGACGCCTAGATGACTTAAGAAGATGTACAGAAGATCCGGCATATCGAAAGAGTCTGTTGTGTGAGATGCAGAACAGTAAAGAGAGTTAAAAGAAAACAAAAGATAACATTCAACGCTTCTCGAGCGGGGCTTAGAGAAAGAATTTCGTGATATCAGGGAGCTGATGAACCGGATAATGGATCATAGTTTCGCAGGATCAAAAACAATCAGGAAAGGATTAGGTGAAGCAATGGGTGGACAGATACTGGAGCTGGAATCAGACAGGCTGATAAAGCAAGGCGAAGAATTAGGAGAAGCCCGTGGAAAAGAGATAGGAGCCGATAATATGGCATCGTTAACTCGGAAGCTTATGGATGAGGGACGCCTGGATGATTTGAGAAGATGTACAGAAGATCCGGCATATCGGAAGAGTCTATTATGTGAGATGCAAAACAGTAAGGAATAATCAAAAGAAAAAGGAGTGTCACAAAATGACTGATTGATCAGTTATGGAGTGATGCTCCTTTTTTAAAAAAGCTGTGATTCAGGATTGTGTCATTCCAAGCGCATCCACAATTGCAGAAACAGTCTGTGAAATATTCAGATTGGTTTCAGATACTGTTATATGCGCATATTTATGATAATAAGGCAGACGCTCTTCATAAATATCACGGAAAGAATTACCGTGTCTTAAAACTACGCCACGGCGTTCAAAATTGCCCACACGCTTCTTTAGAATCTGGTAGTCCACATCCAAATAAACTACAGTTCCGATTTCCTGAAAATGTTTCATAGCATTTTCACCAAAGACAGCACTTCCACCAGGAGCAATAACGCATTGGGAAACGTCGATCTTACTGTTAATTCTGTCTTCAATATTGATAAATTCTTCTACACCCTTTTCTTCAATAATCTGCCACAGAAGCTTTCCTTCTTCTTTCTGTATAATCAGATCTGTATCCAGAAACTGGTATCCAAGCACTTTTGCGAGCACAACGCCAATGGTACTTTTTCCGGCACCAGGCATACCGATTAAAATAATATTATTTTTGTTCATAGATAAAACCTTCCTGCATGTGGTAATGTATTCAATAATTTAATATACTGTAATCTGTCATGAATTGCAATAAAAGTATTTACAGAAATTTATATGGAAATATGTTATGATAAACATAAGTCTTGAATGATTATGGAAGGGCAAAAATAAGGTATGGAAAAATTTGTTTCGCTGAAAAACGTTTCAAAAATTTATCAGATGGGTGAAGTGGAAATCCGTGCAGTAGACGGTATAAATTTTGATATTGAAAAAGGAGAATTTGTAGTTATTGTCGGTCCAAGTGGTGCAGGCAAAACCACTGTTTTGAACATTCTGGGGGGAATGGATACGGCAACGACAGGACAGGTCTGGGTAGATGGCAGGGATATAGCAAAGTACAATCAGAAGCAGCTGACAGGATACCGGAGAGATGATATTGGCTTTGTATTTCAGTTTTATAATTTGATCCCAAATCTGACAGCACTGGAAAATGTGGAACTTGCATTGCAGATATGTAAGAATCCATTGGATGCCAGACAGGTATTAGAAGAGGTTGGATTAGTAAATCGAATGAAGAATTTTTCGGCACAGTTATCCGGCGGAGAACAGCAGAGAGTTTCGATTGCCCGGGCGTTGGCGAAGAACCCAAAGCTTTTATTATGTGATGAACCGACAGGTGCATTGGATTATCAGACTGGAAAAGCAATTTTAAAACTGCTTCAGGACATGTGCCGTGAAAAAGGAATGACTGTAATTGTCATCACACATAACTCAGCGATTGCGCCGATGGCTGATCGCGTGATAAAGATCAAGAACGGTAAAGTAGATCAGATGCGTCAGAATGAGTCGCCAATGTCAGTCGCAGATATAGAATGGTAGGAAATATGAAGAAAAAAGCACTGAGAAAAGATTTTTATATGGAAGTAAGAAAAAGCCTGAATCGTTTTATTTCCATTTTCCTGATTGTCGCTCTCGGAGTGGCATTTTATTCAGGAATTCAGTCAGCGGCTCCGGATATGAGATATTCAGGAGATGCATATTTTGATCAGCATCATTTGATGGATCTGAAGGTGATAGGTACCTTAGGTATCACAGAGAAAGATGTAGAAGCGCTGGAACAGACGGAAGGAATTGCGCTGGCTGAGCCGGGATATATGACAGACGTATTATGCAGTGAAGATACAGATCAATATGCACTGAGAGCAGAGTCGATGACACCAACATTAAACCAGCTGACAGCGAAAGAAGGACGGCTGCCGGAAAAATCCGGGGAATGTTTTGTAGACATTGAATTTCTAAATAAGGCAGGGTATCAGATCGGTGATACCATTTCGTTTTACAGGGAAAACGAAGATGATTATAAGCTGAAAACGAAAGAATTTACGATTGTGGGAGCTGGCAGCAGCCCCCTGTATATTTCTTTTAACAGAGGAAATACAACGCTTGGAACAGGGGAAGTGTCAGGTGCAGTATATGTATTGCCTGAAGATTTTGATTATGAAGTGTATACAGAAGTATATCTAAAGGTAAAAGAAGCAGATATTCTGACCGCTTATACAGATGCTTACGATACATTAATCGAGGAAGTTTATCAACGAATAGAAGATATTGCCGGAGAGAGATGCGAGATCCGTTATCAGGACGTTTGTGATGAAGCAAATGAAAAATTAGAGGATGCAAAAAAGGAACTGGCAGAAGGCGAATCAGAGGCGGAAAGTGAACTGGCAGATGCGTGGGCAGAGCTTGAAGACGGACAGAAGCAATTGGATGATGCGAAGGAAGAACTGGAAAAAGCCAGAAAAGAGCTGGAAGATGGAGAAAAAGAGATTCAGGACGGAGAAAGGGAGCTTGCAAACGGAAAAGCGCAGATTGCAGAAAACGAACAGAAGCTAGTCAATGGAAAAAATCAGCTGGCTGATGGATGGAAAAAACTGAATCAGGGAAAAAAAGAACTGAAAACGAAACAGAAAGAGTTTGATAAGACTTATCGGGAAACAACGGCAAAGCTGGATGCAGCACAGGCAGAAGTGGATCAGAAAAAAGAGGAGTTGTCTGCCGGACGTGTACAGTATGAAGAGGGGATGAAAGCGTATCAGGAACAACTGGCGCAGTATCAGGCAGGGGAGGATGCATATACGCAGGGAAAAGCCCTATATGATGAAAGTGTGTCAGCCTGGCCGTCTCAGAAAGCAGAACTGGAAGGGCAGAAAACAGCTTGTCAGCAAGGACTTGAAAGTCTGCAGGCTGCAGAAGCAAGCTTGAAGGAAGCGGTAGATCAGGCGCAAGGCGCAGTAAACCAGGCACAGGAAGCAGCAGATCAGGCTCAGGGGTCAGTGGATCAGGCACAGGGAACTGTGAACCAGGCGCAGGCAGAAGTAGATGCCGCAGCATCTCATCTTACAGCACTGCAAAATCGAAAAAATGAACTGGAGACTAAGGGCGAGGAAATTTCGCCGGAAGAACAAGCCGAATTGGAAGCACTTCCGGGACGGATAGAAGGTGCCAGAGCAGAAGTAAATACAAAGAATGAAGTACTTTCTCAAGCACAAAATCAGCTTTCCCAGGTGCAGGATCAACTTTCTCAGACGCAAAATCAACTTTCTCAGGCTCAGGATCAACTTGCCCAGGCACAACATGCAGCTGCGGAGAATGACAATCAGATCCAGCAGATGCAGGGATCAATTGAGCAGATAGAAAGTACGATTACTACAACAGAGATATCTTTAGATCAGACCAGAGAACAGCTGGAGGCTACCAGAATACAGCTGGATAATGGAAAAAAAGAACTGGATGCGGCACCGGCACAGTTAGAAGCTTCTTTGAAACAAATAGAAGAGGGCGAGACTGCACTGGATGCAGCTCAGAAAGAGATTACATCTGGACGTGCTCAGCTGGAAGATGGAAAGAAGCAGCTGGATTCTGCTAAGAAAAAGATTCAAAAGAATGAAAGTAAATTAAAAAACTCACAGGCAGAACTGGAAAGCGGAGAAGTTCAACTGGCAGCAGGAAAAGCGCGGATAGCTGATTCGGAAAGACAGCTGGCAGAGGCAAAACAGAAGATCGAAGATGGAAAAAAAGAACTGGCAGACGGTGAAAAGGAGATTGAAGAGAACGAGGGTAAGTTAAAAGACGGAAGAGAAGAATACGAAAAAGGAAAAAAAGAGGCAGAAGATAAAATTGCCGAAGGAAAAGAAAAGATTGCAGATGCAGAAAAAGAGCTGGCAGATCTGAAATATCCAGAGTGGACGGTGAGTGATCGAAGTGATTTGCCGGAAAATATTGGTTATGGAGAAAATGCAGACCGTATGAGAAACATTGGGCAGGTATTTCCGGTGATGTTTTTCCTGGTGGCAGCATTGATCAGTCTGACTACCATGACCAGAATGGTAGAAGAAGAGCGAACCCAGATAGGTACATTAAAAGCGCTTGGATATGGGAAAGCGGCTATTGCATCTAAATATTTGTGCTATGCATTGTTTGCTACACTTGGTGGAAGCATTGCAGGAATTGCGATTGGAGAGAAATTCCTCCCATTTGTAATTGTGACATCCTATCGGATTATGTATCATCATATGACGAATATTGAATTACCTTACAACATGAAGTACGCGATGATTGCCACAGGTGCGGCACTGGCAAGTACCATGCTGGCTACGCTGGCGGCATGTTATAGAGAACTTGCTACTACGCCGGCAGTTTTGATGCGCCCACCTGCACCGAAAGAAGGAAAAAGGGTTCTTCTGGAAAGAATTCCATTTATTTGGAAACATTTAAGTTTTAGCTGGAAATCCACAGTAAGAAATTTGTTTCGCTATAAAAAGAGATTTTTTATGACAGTATTTGGTATCGGCGGCTGTATGGCACTGATGTTGGTGGGATATGGTCTGAGGGATTCTATTTCTAATATTGGTCATTTACAGTTTCAGCAGTTACAGTTGTATGATGCAATGGTGATTTTGGATACAGATGCATCAGAAGCAGACAAGGACGTATTGCTTCACAAGATAGGAGAAAATGCATCTATCCAGAATTATACAGAAGCCCTAATGCAGAAAGAAACGGTGAGAAAGGATAAAAAATCCTGGAATATTTATTTAATGGTTCCGGAAGATATGAGCAGAGTAAGCGATTTTCTGATATTCCGAGACAGGCAGACAGAAGAAGCTTTTCAGCTCACAGACGATGGAGCGATTATCACAGAAAAAATAGCAGATCTCTGCGGAGTAGAGGCAGGAGATACTTTGATTCTGGAAGACGAAAAAAAAGGAGATATTGAAGTACCAATTGCAGCTGTGACAGAAAATTATCTGTCTCATTATATTTATATGAGTCCGGGATTATACGAAAAATGTACCGGAAAAATACCGGAATATAATGAGATCATGTTCCGCGCTAAAGACGGCACATCTGTTTCTGCACTGGAAACGATCGGACAGAAATTCCTGAATGAAGAGGCGGCGCTAAGTATTAGTTATACAATATCAACGATGAGTCAGATAGACAGCATGCTGTCTACACTGGATGCGGTAATCATAGTACTGATTGTAT
The DNA here is from genome assembly GCA_934373455.1 of uncultured Marvinbryantia sp. Lineage (GTDB taxonomy): Bacteria > Bacillota > Clostridia > Lachnospirales > Lachnospiraceae > Marvinbryantia. Next base: position 59,373 of record CAKRON010000001.1, on the reverse strand, counting down.
CTGCCGGACTTTTGGCTTTTGTGGTATTGTATAATTTAAGTAATATTAATATTAATGAACGAAAGCGGGAACTGGCGACGTTGAAAGTGCTGGGCTTCTATAATGGCGAAGTAGACGCTTATGTATACCGTGAAAATATTCTGATTACAGCAATTGGAATTTTGGCAGGTATGGGAATGGGAAAAGTGCTGCACTACTTTGTTATCACAACAGTAGAGGTAGATGCGACTATGTTTGGAAGGAACATTAATCCTCCAAGCTATCTGATATCAGCAGCATTTACAGTAGTATTTTCAATATTGGTGAATGCGGTTATGCATCTGAAACTGAAAAAAATCGATATGGTAGAATCTTTAAAGAGTATAGAATAGAAAGGAAAGAAAATGGTATCATTACCTATTGCGTTTGAGACGAAAATGAAAAAACTCCTTGGATCAGAGTATGCAGAGTTTCTGGCTTCTTATGATATGCCAAGAAACTTTGGACTGCGGGTGAATGTGGATAAGATTTCAACGGAGGAGTTCGAACAGAAAGCACCATTTCATCTGACGAAAATACCATGGACGGAAAATGGATATTATTATGAGGAGCAGGATATGCCTGCAAGACATCCTTTTTATTATGCAGGGTTGTATTACATTCAGGAGCCAAGTGCTATGACACCGGCATCCAGGCTGATATCCTGTCCTGGAGACCGGGTGTTGGATTTGTGTGCAGCCCCGGGAGGAAAAGCAACGGAACTGGGCGCACGACTTCATGGAAACGGTGTGTTGGTGGCAAATGATATCAGTGCATCCAGAGCAAAAGCCTTGCTGAAAAATATAGAGGTTTTTGGCATAAGGAATTCTTTTGTTGTGAATGAGGTTCCAGTAAAGCTGGCGGAAAGTTTTCCGGAATTTTTTGATAAAATTTTGGTAGATGCGCCATGTTCCGGAGAAGGAATGTTCCGAAAAGATCCGGCAGTGGCGAAAGTCTGGAATGAACAGAAGCCATATGATTGTGCAAAGCAGCAAAAAGAAATTATCACCAGGGCTGCTCAGATGCTGGCGCCAGGGGGAGATATGCTGTATTCTACCTGTACATTCTCACCGGAAGAAAATGAACAGGTAATACAGTTCCTTCTGGATAGCAGAGACGACATGGAGATTCGTGAGATACAGCCTTTTGAAGGATTTGCTCCTGGACGCCCGGAAGTCGCTTACGAAGGATGGGATGACGAAGCTCAGATCATACAGAAGAATGGGAGCGAAGATTTGAAAAAATGTGTTCGTATCTGGCCGCATAAGATGGCTGGGGAAGGGCATTTTCTGGCATTACTCCATAAAAAAGCGCCGGGAGAAAGGCCTGATAGTTGCCAGTATGAGAAAAATACCGTAGATATAGAAAAAGAGAATCTGGTACAGGGAAGTGCTGCGGATATAAAAGGCATTGGAAAACCTGAGACGAAAGCACTGATCGAATTTTTTGCCGATGTAACTATGGAGATGAACTGGAAGCAGGTAGAGGTGCGAAAAGGCCAGGTGTATCTGGTTCCAGAGGCTCTGGGAATGAAAAAAGGTCTGGTATTTTTAAGAAATGGTTTGTATCTTGGCGAAATTCGTAAAGACAGATTTGAACCAAGTCAATCCTTTGCCATGGCACTGAAAAAGAATGAATATGTAGCCGTAATAGATCTGGATTACAGTGATATTCGTGTAGAAAAGTACCTTAGAGGAGAAACTTTGGAAGCAGATGATCTTGTAGAAAAAAATATTCAAAAAGCGGAAGAGGACGATACAGCAAAAGTAACAAAAAAACGTCTGGAAAAAGGATGGCAGCTGGTGTGCGTGAATGGATATCCACTTGGCTGGGGAAAACTGGTGAATGGAACATTGAAGAATAAATATCATGCAGGCTGGAGAATGAAATAATTTATTAATTTATTTTATAAAAAATCAACTGGAGGTGTCAAATGAAAAAGAAATGGATGATGGCAGTGCTGGCGACAACCACCTGCGTAGCGCTCATGGGATGTAAGAAAGAAGAGCCAAAACAGCCGGAGGCGGTTGTGGAAACGACGAATGAAGCCGAAACAAAGAAAGAGACAGAGGAAGAAACAGAGACAGTACAACCGGAGACGCAGAAGTTGGTGCAGACAGAAGCAGTACAGCCAGAGACACAGGAGGCAGTGCAGACAGAAGCGGTACAACCGGAGACACAAGAGGCAGTGCAGACAGAAGCAGTACAGCCGGAGACACAGGAGGTAGTGCAGACAGAAGTTGCTGTTCTGGAAACAGAAAGCGTAACACATCCGACTGCGGCCGCCGCAACCCTGTATATCGGATACGATGGCTCATTTCAGGAATATCCTTTTGAAACAACAGAAGCTATTACGCCGGAAGCACTTGTTCAGGGAATTGCAGATCTGACAGGCTGGGATTTGACGCTTGCGGATGCGATCACGAGTGGAAAAGGTGGTATGACCGTTTGTTTTTCCAGTCAGTGCTCACTCTTTACCGGACCGCCTGAGCAACAGAAGGAAGAATTTCATATGTTTGATACATATCAGCTTGCAGCAACGATCCTTGGCAGTATCCAGCGGACATTGCAGTGCTACGCGATAGATCCGGAACTGGGAGATCCTTCCAATCTGGATATTTATTACTGCATGGAGGGAAACCAGCCTTTGACAATTCCAAGTATCAATGTGACAATACCGATGGAGGAGCCATACCACGGAATTTCATAGACGGGCGAAGTAAACTGCTGAGCATCTCATAGATATTCAGGTATGGAAGGCAGATATGTTAACCATAAAATATGCTCCCATCAGGTAACAAGTTTTTATTATTTCACTTGTTTACCCAGAAGGGAGCATATCAATTTCTGTAAATTAAATTGCTGAAAATCCCTTTAATAAAATGCAGGATTCTGCTTCTTCCAGATCTTCGGTATGAAGAATCAGGACAGGCTTTCCGGTAGTACGGTTAAAGGAAAGATATACATAATCCACATTGATATTGGAATCCAGAAATGCATGAAGAAGAGTGTTTAAATTTCCTACTTCATCTTCCACTTCTACGCCGATCACGTTGGTCATTCTGCAAAGATAATTCTGAGCAGAAAGTTCTGCCATAGCTTTGTCAGGATCGGATACAATCATACGAACCATACCAAATTCGGAACTTTCATTTGTAACGGAACCCCAGATGTTGATATCATGACTGGCAAGAATACCAGTGATGTCTGCCATGGTTCCTTTTTTATTTTCTGCATAAACAGTAATCTGTTTTAACATTGTAAGGTGCCTCCTCGTATACTTTAATGCTTTCAATCATAAAAGTATTGTCGCACATAATGAGAAATAAGTCAAATATTATCCGTTGGAATATGCACAGTGATTCTTATTATTCTTGAATTGTAAAAAAGAATAGAGATTATTGCAAATATGGATTATAGTAAAGAGAACGAGTTTAATAGAAATAGTGAGGATAAAAATGGAATTACGGCAGCTTCAGTGCATGGTAATCTGTGCACAGACAAAATCATTTAGTAAAGCAGCATCTATGCTGTTTACGTCACAGTCCAATGTGAGCAAAACCATAGCAGCTCTGGAGAAAGAACTTGGAAGGAAAGTATTTGAACGCAGACAGCATGGAATTGAATTGACTGCAAAAGGAGAGCAGATTTATAAATATGCATTAAGTATGGTAGAGTGTAGTGCAAAGATTCTGGATTGTGCGGAAGAAGATGCTACAGAAGAACTGAGAGTATCATTTCAGCCGAGTTCCTGGTTTGCAAATGCGTTCTGCGAGTATTATATACAAGAAAGTGCAGGAGAGAAATACAATATCATCAGTGCACCGGCGGAAGAAATTATACGAAGAATTATCGCAAACCAAGATCAGCTGGGATTTGCTTATTTTGAAGATTCTCAGCTGGACAAATTGAAGAAGATGTTTCCGGAGAATCACATTGGTTATTATACTTTAAAAAGAACGAAAACTGTTTTGTATTGCAGAGACAAGGCATATCATGAAAAACGGAATGAAATCTCTTTGGTTCAGGGTGTGGAGGATTATTATTCCGGAATTTCTTTATGGAAAGAGCAAAAAGAAAATGAAGAAGAGAAAAGAAAATTACAGGTTAAGGTCACTACGAACAGTGACTATATTATGCAAGCTATGTTGCAGAAAACAGATTTAGGTAACATCAGTCCGGATGGTCTGAGTCATAGTGATAAATTTATAAATCATGATACTATGCAGTTGGAAAAACAGGAACAGTCTGTTCAATTTATCTGTATATTCCGTAATGATCAGAAAATGGAAAAATTACCAAAGAAATTTTTAACGTTTATAAAAAAATATGTGATGGAATAATAAATCGATGCAATTCTGCCGGAGGCTATATCAGATGGGAACCATCTCACATCTGATGTATATCCAAAAGAGATACAGATATTCCATTTATTCATATGAAAAGAGAAAAATATATCCCCCCGGGAGGCTTGTTATGACTTGCGAAATGGGTTATATTAACAGCAGGTTAACTTAAAAGAGTCCTCCAATATGGTACTCCAGCAAATACACATATTGGAAGCAATGTCATTAGCATCCTTATCTTAGAAAGAGCAGTTTTTGGTAGGACTGCTCTTTTTTAGTCTGATAGATATTCTTATTTGGAATATAAAAGATGCGAGATGGCTTATGAATATCAGTTATGGGGTGGGTGATATGTTGGATATCAATATGATTAAAGAATTATGGGTTAGAAAATTTGAAGATGTAGCATCGGAAATTGCTGTATGGGATAGTGTGGCATCGGAATATTTGCTTGAAGAGAAAAATAATTTTAAAGAAGATCCGTTTCTGCAATTTATGGAAGAAAAGATTCAGTTATCTCAGAATATGGAAGTGCTTGATGTAGGGTGTGGTGCAGGTGCATATTCATGCAGAATTGCGGAACGTGCAGGAAACGTTACAGGCGTAGATTTCTCTCCTCGTATGATAGAAGAAGGACAACATTATGTAGAAAGAAATCATATAAAAAATGTGCAGTTTCTGGAACGAAATTGGCATACGTGTGATGGAGAAGAATTTAAAGGAAAATACGATATGGTGTTTGCTCATACGACACCTGCTGTTATAGATTATGATTCCTTTAAGAAAATGAATGATGCCAGCAAAAAATATTGTTTTATTAGTAAACCTACAAGGCGGAATGATTGTGTTTTTGATGAAATACGTAAAATTGCAGGAGATCCTTCTTTGAAAAAGCGGGATGATATGCCATTGCTGTTTGATGCATTATGGCTTTGGGGATATCACCCTGAATTGAGATATGATCCGGTTGTCTGGAAATCAGAGCGGACAGTAGAAGAAGCAGAACAGTGGTATCTTAGAAGATTAAAAGCAAACATGCGGATTGATACTTATATCGAAAAGCAAGTAAAAGATTATTTGCAAAGTATTAGTGTAAACAATGTTGTCAGTGAAGCAATTGAAGTAACTCTTACCAGTGTTTTCTGGACTGTATAATGGCTGCGGCAACATCAAATAAAGGAGGAAAAACAAATGAGAAACAGTAAAAGAATTGCAATGGTACTTGTAGGAATCACCGCTCTGGGAGTAATGATGAGTCCGGCAGCGGCGGAGGAAGGGGCAACAAGAGTCGTCACAGATGTTTTTGGACGGGAAGTAGAAATTCCAGAAGAAGTAGATAACTGCGTGGCTCTTGGAAGCGCAGCCAGATTGATTGTCTATGCGGGAGGCACAGAAAAGATTGTTGGCTGCACAGAGATGGAACTTCGCGGAGATCCTGGGATGCCGTATGCATATGCCAATAAAGATTTTTTTGCTAATTGCGAGGCCATGGCATCTGGTGGAAGCGGTAATGCAGATTATGCAGAAGCAATTGTTGCATTAGATCCAGATGTTATTTTCTATCAGGATTCAGATCCGGTTGCGATGGAAGACCTTGCAGCTAAGACCGGACTTCCGGTTATCGGAGTTTATGGTGATGCATTTAATTCACATTACCTGACAGATTCTATAAGCTTGATCGGTGAAGTGCTTGGAACAGAAGAACATGCAGAAAATGTTGTGGAGTCTATCACAGGATGGGTAGAAGAACTGGATACATTGACAAAAGATATCCCGGATGAAGAAAAACCTACGGTATATCCGGGTGCTGTAAGTTGGAGTGGCGGACATGGATTTACAGGAACTTATGTAAATTATACACCATTAGAAGCAATCCATGCAATCAGTCTGCCGGATGAATTAGATGCAACTTCAGGTGTTGAAGTAAGTATGGAACAGATTCTTGAGTGGGATCCGGATGTGATTTTCCTTAATCCTGGAAATATGGAACTGGTAAATGAAGATTATGCAGCGAATCCGGATGCTATTGACAGTCTTACAGCAGTTCAGAATGGCAAAGTATATGCGCAGGTTAACTTTAATTACTACTGGTGCAATATGGAACTGGCAATTGTAGATTCTTATTATGCAGGTTCCGTTCTTTATCCAGAGGCGTTCTCTGATATTAATTTCGAAGAAAAAGCAGAAGAAATCTTTAATACGATGATTGGTATGGATTATTTAGACGTGTTAGATGAAAATCATTATGGCTTTGGAACGATTACAATTGGAGAATAAAAAAATGCCGGAAGATAAAATGAGGAGCGGTTTGGAATACCGCTCTTTTGTCAGAAAAAAAATATACTTTTTGATTTTTTTGTTTTTATTCACGATTGTAGTATTTTTACTGGCAATCGCATTGGGATCATCTCCTGTGTCATTGGGGCGGGTTTTACGCACTCTGTTTGGTCATGGTGAGAAAAAGGACAGTATTATAATTTTAAGTATACGTCTTCCAAGAGCAGTGACGGCAATTGCAGCAGGATTTGGCCTTGGAATTGTCGGATGTGTGATGCAGAGTGTTCTGCGAAATCCACTGGCATCTGCATCTACCATTGGTGTATCTCAGGGAGCTGCGTTTGGAGCAGCATTTGCAATCATTGTGCTGGGAGGCGGAATGATGTCAGCAGGCAGTACAGGTGCTCAGTTAAATGTAAATAATCCGGTAGTCACTACCCTATGTGCGTTTTTCTTTGCAATGGTATCCACCATATTTGTACTATGTCTGTCACGGTTCAGAGAGATCAGTGCAAGTACATTGGTTCTTGCAGGTGTGGCATTAAGTTCGTTATTTTCAGCGGGAACGACATTGCTGGAATATTTTGCAGATGATGTCCGTGTTGCGGCAGTGGTATATTGGACATTTGGTGATCTCGGCAGTACATTTTGGAAAGAAATTATTGTCATGGGTACAGTAGTTGTATTTGCGGCAATATATTTTCAGCTAAACAGCTGGAATTACAATGCGATGCAGGGCGGTGAAGAAACAGCAAAAGGTCTGGGTGTAAAAACACAGAGTACAATATTATGCAGTATGGTGGTTGGGTCATTTACTGCAGCTGTCATTGTGTCGTATATTGGTATTATCAGTTTTGTCGGATTGATTGCACCGCATCTTGTAAGAAAGTTTGTTGGATCGGATTACAGATATTTGTTGCCGGCAGCAGGACTTGCCGGCGCAAATCTGCTACTGGTAAGTGATCTTCTTTCCAGGTTGATTATAAGTCCGATTGTATTGCCGATAGGAGCGATTACATCTATACTGGGAGCCCCGGTATTTCTTTGGATTATTTTGAAAAGGGGGCGACATTAAGTGGTACATGCAGAAAATGTTAATTTTTCCTATCATGCAGACGAAAGTGTTCTTAAGGCAGTTTGTCTGAAAGAAGAAACGGGACATTGTATTGCATTACTGGGAAATAATGGTGTTGGAAAAAGTACATTTTTGAAATGCTTTAACAGAATATTAAAGCCAGATAGCGGAACTGTTTTGGTAGAAAACCTGAATATCAGCAAAGCATCCAGAAAGGAAATAGCGCTTACGCTTGCCTACGTAGAACAGCATACATCGTCAGGCAGGCTGACTGTGTATGATACGGTGCTGCTGGGACGTAAACCGCACATGAAGATGACACCATCTGAAGAAGATTATGCTGTTGTAGACAGCGCAATAGAGCGACTGCATCTTACAGATTTGAAGTTGAGATATACGGACGAGTTATCAGGAGGTGAATTGCAGAAGGTTATGCTGGCAAGAGCACTTGCCCAGCAGCCGAGAGTGCTGCTTCTTGATGAACCTACAGCAAGTCTTGATATATACAACCAACATGAGGTTATGAAGATAGCAGCAGGCATTGCGTCTGAAGACGACATGACGGTAATCATTGTGATTCATGATTTAAATCTGGCATTAAAGTATTGCGACCGTTTTTTATTAATGCATGACGGAAAATCGTTTGATTACGGAGATGTATCTGTAATTACATCGGAAAACATTAAGGCTGTATATGGTGTGAATGCAGTTATTACGGAAGTTGATGGAAATAAAATAGTGATTGTAAAATAATGGAGGTATTACAAATGACAAAGTGGGAAAAATGTGTTGCATTTCATGGACATGAGTGTGGTGGTCTTACCATAGGATATAAGGCAGCAATTTATGCAGAAAAATTATTGAATATTACCTTTTCAGAAGATGAAGATGTGGTTTGTATTTCAGAAAATGATGCATGTGGTGTAGACGCCATACAGGTGCTTCTCGGATGCAGTGTAGGAAAAGGCAATTTACTGTTTCATATGAGAGGAAAACAGGCATTTTCATTTTATAACAGAAAAACAGGAAAATCAGTAAGACTTGTTTTGAGAGAAAAACCAGAGGGAATGTCAAGAGAAGAATCCTTTGCTTATTATCAGAATACGGAACCGGAAGATATGTTTGATGTGAAAGAGACTGCTATTAAATTGCCAGAAGAAGCAAGAATCTTTGATTCTTACAAATGTGAGTGTTGTGGCGAAATGACAGGAGCAAACTGGATTCGAATTTCCGCTGGAAAAAAGATCTGTCTGGACTGTTATAAAACATATGATCGTTTTCAAGTGTAATAGGTAGAGGCATGTTTTCATGCGCATATAGAATGAATAATAAAAGATCCTGTGGCAGCCGGAAGTGTTTCCACAGGATTTTTATATGGAATTTTATATAGAAGTTTGTTAATATAATTTCGTGTTTGGGAAATAATCTTAAACAGCAGTATATGCGGAAAAGAATTTTAAGGTATCAGGAGGAATATATGAGCACAGGAGGAAGAAGAGTGCGAGGAGTAGAAACAAGAATACAGGAGATTCGTCATGCTATTTTTACGGAAGTGGCAAAAATGGCTTATGATACGGGTTGTTCTGTAGAGAAAACAGTGGAAGAGATACCTTATCACATTATTCCGGGAGAGACAGGCAGTTTTCGAAGTGATGTTTTTCTGGAAAGGGCAATTGTTGGAGAACGTGTGCGTTTAGCTATGGGACTGCCATATCGTGATGCGACAGAGCATGCACCGATTTCAGATCAGGTCGAACTGGCTGATAAACCAGAGACATATTATACGCCGCCGCTGATTAACGTCATCAAATTTGCATGTAATGGATGCGATGAGAAAAAAGTGTGGGTGACAGATGGATGTCAGGGATGTCTGGCACATCCATGTGTGGAAGTCTGCCCGAAAAATGCGATCAGACTGGATCGTACAAATGGAAGATCTTATATAGATCAGGAAAAATGTATCAAATGTGGAAAATGCGCCGAAGTATGTTCTTATCATGCAATCATTGTACAGGAACGGCCATGTGCGGTAGCTTGTGGAATGGATGCTATCCACACGGATAAGAATGGAAAAGCAGATATTGATTACGACAAATGTGTGTCTTGTGGACAATGTCTGGTGAATTGTCCTTTTGGCGCGATTGCAGACAAGTCACAGATTTTTCAGGTTATTCGTTCTATTCAGGCCGGAGAACAGGTTTATGCGGCATTGGCTCCGGCATTTGTAGGTCAGTTTGGACCGAAAGTGACACCGGGTAAATTAAGAGCAGCTATGAGAGAACTGGGATTTACAGATGTATTTGAAGTGGCGATCGGAGCAGATCTGTGTGCAGCACAGGAAGCGGAAGATTTTGTGAAAGAAGTACCGGAAAAGCTTCCGTTTATGGCAACATCCTGTTGTCCTGCATGGTCTATGATGGCAAAAAAACTGTTTCCGGATTATGCGAACTGTATCTCCATGGCACTGACGCCGATGACATTGACAGCCAGACTGATCAAACAGCAAAATAAAAATGCAAAAGTAGTATTTATAGGACCATGTGCGGCGAAAAAGCTGGAAGCTATGCGAAGAACCGTAAAGAGCGAAGTAGACTTTGTATTGACATTTGAAGAAATGACAGGAATTTTTGCAGCGAAAAATATTGATGTAGAATCATTAGAAGAAGATCCGAATGGTGTGAACGATGCTTCATCAGATGGCCGTAATTTTGCAGTATCCGGTGGGGTGGCGAAAGCAGTAGAAAATGTAATTCGAGAGAAATATCCGGATATGGATATTAAAATGGCAAATGCAGAAGGCCTGAAAGAATGCAGGAAGCTTCTGACCATGGCGAAAGCCGGAAAATATAACGGGTATCTTCTGGAAGGAATGGCATGCCCTGGAGGATGCGTGGCAGGTGCCGGAACCATGCAGTCTATCAAGAAATCACAGGCAGCGGTAAATAAATATGCAGCAACGGCAGGACATAAGGTATCCAGTCAGACAGAATATGTGAAAGAACTGGAGAAGCTAGTGGATTAGTGAGGGACAAAATGGGCAGAAAAAAGAGAAGAAAAAATTATGGAATGTTATCCGTTCTGGCAGCAGGCAGTATGCTTATGTGTATGGGAACAGGTGCTTTAGCAGAAGATTCTGTGACGGTTATGGCATTAAAAGGACCGACAGCCATGGGCATGGTTTCATTTATGAATGAAGTCGATCAGGGAGAGATTACGGAAGAAAATTATGAGTTTCAGATTGCAGCTTCTCCAGATGAAGTATCTCCGGCAATTGCACAGGGAACCGTTGATATAGCTGCAGTACCGGCAAATCTGGCCAGTGTACTTTATCAGAAAACAGACGGTGGGGTACAAGTCCTTTCTATTAATACATTAGGAGTATTGTATTTGGTTGGAAATGGGGATGCGATTCAGAATATTTCAGAACTGAAAGGTAAAATGATCTATGCCAGCGGAAAAGGTGCGACACCGGAATATGCATTAAATTATATATTGAAAGAAAATGGTCTGATACCAGGTGAAGATGTGCAGATCGAATGGAAAAGTGAGCATACAGAATGTGTAGCAGCTCTTGCAGAACATCCGGATGCGATAGCATTACTTCCACAGCCATTTGTAACAACTGCACAGAGTAAGAATTCATCATTACAGGTGGTACTGGATCTGACTGACGAATGGGATAAAATTCAGGAAAAAAACAACGGAAACAGCAGTTTGGTAACTGGTGTAACAATAGTGAGAACAGAATTTGCGCAGGAACATCCGGAGATTCTAAAAGACTTTATGGAGCATTATGAAGAATCGGTATCCTTTGTGAATAACAATACAGAGGAAGCTGCCAGACTCATTGGCGGTTATGATATTGTTCCGGAAGAAATAGCAAAAAAGGCACTCCCAGAGTGTAATATTGTATGTATAGATGGAAATGAGATGAAAGAAAAACTTTCCGGATATCTGGAGGTTCTGGAACAGGAGAATCCACAGGCGATAGGCGGAGCACTTCCGGCAGACGAATTCTATTATGATGCAGAATAAAAAAAAGCAAACAAAAAAGATTCGATTGTGGTCAGTGATTTTCTGGCTGTTAGCATGGCAGATATTAAATATGCAGATTGGACAGGAGATACTGATGGTATCTCCTGTTGTTGCAGGAAAAAGATTGATTCAGTTACTTACGGAGATACATTTCTGGAGCACAGTTCTACATTCCACAGAAAGAATAATGGGAGGATTTTTGCTGGGTGCGCTGACCGGAACCGTTATGGCAGTATTGGCGTTCCGGCACAGAAAGATAGAAGAACTGTGCTATCCCATGATCTGTGTGATGAAATCCACACCGGTAGCGTCAGTGATTATCTTGCTGTTAATGTGGATGTCTTCCAGAAATCTGTCTGTTGGCATTGTATTTCTGATGACATTTCCGATCCTTTATACGAATGTGCTGGAAGGATTGCAACAGATGGATCCGAAGCTGACAGAGCTGGCAGAAATATTTGAATTGCCAAAATGGGTAAGGGTACGATGGCTGGCGATTCCCCAGCTGCTTCCTTATGCGAGGACCGGCTGTGCCCTTGGAATTGGGCTGGCATGGAAGGCGGGAACTGCAGCGGAAGTAATCGGAATCTCAGGCGGAACCATCGGTGAGAAGCTGTATCAGGCGAAGATCTATCTGGAAACAGCAGATTTATTGGCCTGGACGATGGTGATTCTGGTGTTGAGCTATCTGTTTGAAAAGCTGTTCCTTGGAATACTGGATATGGCGGAAGAACGGCTGAAAAAAATACAGATACCAGAGTCAGGAAAAACAGATGAGGTAAAAAATGCTCCGGAAGAAAGGCAGGTGCTGAATCAGGACATTGTGTTGACGCATTTAAGTAAAAGCTATGGGGATCATCGCGTAATTCAGGATCTGTCACGGACATTTCCGTGTGGACAGATTACCTGTCTCATGGCTCCGTCCGGATCCGGAAAAACTACCCTGCTTCGGCTGCTCATGGGACTGGAGGTGCCGGACAATGGAAGGATAGCCGGCATGGAAGGGCGAAAGAAAAGTGCTGTTTTTCAGGATCAGATATTTGGTGAGGATCTGAGTGTCTATACCAATATTCGTATGGTAAAGAAAAGAAAGCTTTTTGAACCGGAAAGGCAGGAATACGAAAAAATCAAAAAAGAATTGGAAAAAGTCGGTTTGTCTGATTGCATAGACCAGAAGATCAGCGAACTATCATTTGGAATGCGTCAGAGAGTGGCAATTGTAAGAGCACTGTATGCGGATTGGGATATTTTATTTCTTGATGAACCATTCCGTGGACTGGATAAGGAAGCGAAGAGAAAGACTGCAGCATATATCAGAGGAAAAAGTGCAGAGAAAACGGTAGTTCTTGTAACGCATGAGGAAGAGGAAAAGCAATTAGTTATCGAAACGTAATCTTGCGAATATATAAAATTCCATGGTATGATAAAAAAGATTGTCAAAAAAGAAAAAGATTGGAGAAAACAATGAGCAACGAGAATAAAAAATGTAAGGTACATTACACAGGAACTTTTAACGATGGAACTCAATTTGATTCTTCTTATGACCGCGGTGAACCATTAGAATTCGTCTGTGGTGCAGGGATGATGATTAAAGGATTTGATGAAGCAGTAAAGAACATGGAAGTGGGACAGATTGTGGATATACATCTGATGCCAGAAGAAGCTTATGGAATGCCTAATCCGGAAAATGTATTTACACTGGAGATTAGTCAGCTTCCGGGAGCAGAAGGTTTGTCTGTAGGAGAAAGAGTTTACTTATCTAATTCAGCAGGACAGCCATTTCCGGTTAGTGTGGCAGCGAAAGATGATACTACAATTACTTTTGACGCCAACCATGAAATGGCAGGGAAAGAACTGAATTTTAAAATCGAATTAGTGGAAGTAATTTAACAAAGCTTGTAAACCAGTGTGCAGAATATTTGCACTGCGGTTGGCAGAGCACTTTCATCAAAATCAAAATCCGGATTATGTCCAGGCGCAGAGGTGTGTGTCAGAGTATAAAAGAACAGACTTTTACCACCATGGGACTGAACTGCTTCGGACAAATAGGAAAAATCTTCACTGAAGGAAGCTGATGGATCTGGATCACGCATAGTCAGGTGCAGATCCTTTGCAGTATCCTGAAGAAGCGAAATCATGTCAGGACTGTTGATAACAGATGGGGCAGATCCGATAGTCTGGATATCGCAGGTACAACTATGCAGATCGGCGCTGGCTTTTAGGATTGTGCGAGCATAGTTTTCCATGTAAGTATTTATTTCAGTGCTTCCGCCGCGGACTTCAAGTTCCAGTTCGGCATGATCACAGATGACATTTCTGCCGGAACCGGCATGGGCAGTTCCTACATTGATCTGGGAAGGACCTCCTGAATGTCTTGGGATTGCGTGAAGATTTAAAATAGCAGAGGCCATGGACAGCATAGCGTTATGACCTTTTTCAGGCAGTGCTGCATGGGAAGACAAACCGGAAAATGCAGCATTTAATTTTGTGGTAGCAAGGGTTGGACCTACAGAAACACCGAGTTGTTCACCCTTGCTGCTGCAAGGAAATATATGACTTCCAAGAAGGTAATGAACATCGTTTAAATGACCTTTTTCAGCAATAGAGCGTGCACCACGGACGCCTTCTTCAGCAGGCTGGAAGATCAGTTTCACAGTACCGGAGAAGAAAGATTTCATTTCAGATAGAATTCTGGCAACGGTAAGACCAATGGCGGTATGACCGTCATGACCGCATGCATGCATAAAGCCCGGATTTTGTGAAGAAAAGCCTTCACTACATGGAAAATGTGAGATACTATCTTCTTCAGCGATAGGAAGCGCATCGATATCAAAACGTAATCCGATGACAGGACCATCACCGCAATGCAGAATCCCGATCACACCAGTAAAACCATGGCGGGCTTTTTGGGCATATTCAGGAGCAGCACCATGTTCAAGGGCTTTTATATAATAAGCGTCCAGAAGTTCTTCGGATGGAAGACCCATTCGAGAGCTATCCAGACATACATCTGATCCGGTAAGCACATGATATCCGAGATTTGTCAAATAATCCGCAATTACGGAACTTGTGCGTACTTCACACCATCCAGGTTCCGGAAATTGATGAAAATTTCGTCTCATGCGGATCAAATCTGGTGTATAGTTATGTAATTTATCTTTCAATATGGTAAAAAAGTTCGATTCAGATGGCATAATTATGGTGTCCTTTCTGAGGTGTCTAACTTCCGAATCACGCACCAAGTCTCACGTGCATTCGACATAAATTCTCTTTAAATTTTTATTATATAATATATCAAGGAAAGCCAGGTGTGTCAAAATTTCCATATCTTTTTGGTATTATTTTCGAAAAGTGTCTTGAAAAGGAGTATTGCTATTGGTATAATATGTGATGTATGCAAAATGGGGGAGGTTTCGGGAATTTTTGAACGAAACAGTTGATTTGGCAGGAGGAAAATAATGAGACAGGGGAAATTATGGACAGCATTACTGCTGACGGCAGCAATGTGTGTGAATCCTCTCTGGACCGGTTTGTCAGGTAATTCTGCTTACGATTATAAAGTGAAGGCAGAAGAAGAGGAAGATGCGGACACAAAGGGCGAGAGCACAGAGATAGATCCCACCGTGCAGACAAATGATATTGCAGGATGGCCGCAAGGGGAAGCGGTAGAATGTGACGCAGCAATTTGTCTGGATGGAAATACAGGAGCTGTTCTATATGGAAAGAACATTGACAAACAGGAATATCCGGCAAGTATTACGAAGATTATGACAGTGCTTCTGGCACTGGAGAACGGTAATCTGGATGATACCGTTACGTTTTCGGAAAATGCAGTATATAGTATTGAATTCGGAAGTGCTCATCTGGGGCTGACAGCGGGAGAAAAGCTGACACTTGAGCAGTGTCTGTATGGAATCATGCTTGCATCAGCGAATGAGATATCGAACGCGGTGGCAGAGCATATCGGCGGAAGTGTGGAGAATTTTGCTGATATGATGAACAAGAAAGCGGAAGAACTTGGGTGCGTCAATACACATTTTGTAAATCCGAATGGACTGCACGATGACAATCACTATACCTGTGCTTACGATATGGCGCTGATTACGCAGGCGGCCATGAAGTATGATAAATTCAGAGAGATTATTCATACACAGGAATACAGCTATCCAGAAACAAATCTGGTGAAAGAAAAACGATATTTTGCGAACCATCATGCAATGCTGACAGATGACAGCAGAGCTTATGAAGGATTTATCGGAGGCAAGACTGGTTTTACAGATCAGGCGTGGAATACATTGGTTTCCACCGCTGAGCGGGACGGTATGCTTTTGATCAGTGTAGTATTACATGCGGATGGTCAGGATATTGAATACGGTAATACCAAGACAGTTCTGGATTATGGATTTGCCAATTTTAAAGAAGTACAGGTTAATAATCTGGATCAGTCAGCAGCTAATTTAGAAGTGACAGGTATTGAGGATCCTCAGGAGCTTGAGAAAATAAAGACAGCAGATTTTTCGAAAGCACCATTTACAATGGATGAGACGACGACGATTACCATACCGGATAATGTGGATATTTCTTCGTTGACGAAGAAGATGGATTTCGCAGCAGATAAGCTTACTTATTATTATGGCGATCAGGCACTTGGAAGTACATCTTTTACTTATACAGGTGAATGGGAGCCAGAAACGCAGGCTGCGGCAGAAACTGAGACAGAGTCCGAAACAGAAACTGAGACGGAAGCAGGTGGCTTAACGAAAATGCTACAAAACAGCGCATTTGCAAATAATAAAATAATTACGGCAATAGCCGGGGGATATGATAAAGTAGACTTATTTATAAAGACACACACGATATTTGCAGTTATCTTGGGGGCAGTCCTGCTGATTATTTTCATACCACTTTTGCTGGTATCTGTCAGCAGAAATAAAAAATATAAGAAAATGATCGAATTGCGGACGCAGGAGATGGCACTGCGCAGACAGCTGGAGGCAGAGATTGAACAGAAATCTGCAGCCCAGGTGGAAGCAGAGCTAAGAGCCCGGGATCTGGAGATTCAGCTGGAGGAAGAGCGGAAAAAGAATCAACAGATGCAGAAAGAAGATACTATATCAGGGGAAACAAAAGAGTAAAGAAAAACAAAGAAAAGCAGCAGGGGGGATATAGTATGCTGCTTTGAGAAACAGGGAGGAATAATTAATATGAACTGGGTATCACCGATTAAAGATGATGAAACACTGGAGCGTTTTAAACAGGCACTGCGGAAAGTGGATGACAAGTATTATATTTTGTTTGAAATAGGTGTAGGAACGGGGTTACAGCTTCAGGAGATTCTGAAATTTAAAAATAAAGATATTCGCGATAAAGATGAAATCGAAGCATGTATCGGAACTAAGAATATCAAAAGAACATTTAAGATTAACAAAGAACTGAAGAAAATTATCATGGATTATACAGAAGGAAAAGATCCGGAAGCATATCTGATTGTGGGACATGCAAGTTCCAGCGCTTCTTTATCCAGGGAACAGGCATACCGTGTGTTTAAAAATGTGGGAAAAGAGCTTGGACTGAATTCTATTGGTGCGCAGACCATGAGAAAGACATTCGCATGGAGATACTATAAGAACACCAATGATATTTATTATCTTCAGAATCTGTTAAATCACGCATCTCCGTCGATTACATACCGCTATATTGGAGAAAAGCCAAATGTAGAAGTGGTATTAAAGAAGATGACACCGGAAGAGAATGAGAGAAGTCGTTATCTTCTGTACAAAGATGGAAATGGAAAGAAGAGAATGGACAACATCATTGAGTTGTTCCAGCATTTGAAATCAGAACTGGATAATCCGACAAACAATGATGCATTCTACGGAAGAGTAGATTGCCTGTTGGAAGAAGTGGAAGAACTGATTGATAATTATAAAAGCATGAAATAATAAAAAGGGGCATCATGAACGTTAAGATTCATGATGCCTCTTCTGTCTTCTGCGTTCCTGGAGAATCAACTTGCGTTCCAGCAGATTTCCTGCCCTGTCTACGTCAATTTGCTTTATTGTTTTGACGCAGAAAAAACTGTTCGAATTTTCACATTTCTTTAATCGTATTTTGCCTTTGAGATATCCATGTTCTTCGCAGTATGCCAGGCAGCTGAAATTCTTGCCGCCACTGGCGAACCAGCGAATTTTCTTTTTGGCACTTTTTCCGCAGAGATAACATCTTGTGGAAGTAACTTTTCGGTCCTTCATCAGTTCTTTCTTAGAAGAAAATTCTTTAGAGACGAACTTGGAATAGCCATCAAAGACAACATAGATTTCTTCCCGGCGGTTTTGAGGACTGCGAAAATAATCAATAGAGTAAAAGCTGTGAAAAGGTTCATCTGGGATAAGTTTTAATATCTCAGAAGTATAAATGGCATCTGCGAGTGCAGCATGAAAGGAACCGGATTTTTGAAGCAGCAGCTCTTCTACAGCAGTTTCCAGAGATTTACGGCTTTTTCCATCGTCAAAGCAGATACTGTATAATTTCTGAATATCAAGGTATTTCAGCGGAAATGGAAAATAATTTTCCATATGATAATAACGCATATTGCGCTGCAACTCCAATAAATCCAAAGATCCCCAGGTACAGTAAACAGCATCCGGTCCACACCATTCGTAAAATCGTTCACATATAGAAGGAAAAAGATCTGCTTTTGCCAGCTTATCGATGGAGAGATGAATGATAGACTGTGTCATAGGATGCAGCTTTTTATAAACAGAAGGCTGGATCAGTTCGTGGAAACGGTCGATTTCCTGTTTTTCACTATTCAGTTTTACAGCACCGATTTCCAAAATTTCAAAAGGAAGAGATGGATCTTCTTTTGCTTTTCCATCTGGACACTGATTCCATTCCAGATCGAATATGATATAGTTCATAAATATCTCCTGTCTGCTAGTCTGTATCAGAAGTGAGTCACCTCATATCTGGTGTAAGTATACACAGATATTTGCGCCTCGTCAACTTGCATAGCAAAAATACGATTCTTTCAGCAAGTTGCTAATAGTCAAAACAGACTTCGACAAGCGTTGGAAGAAATGTCTATAGAATCTCAAAAAGTTTGGGCAATAGTGGCATGGTAAAGGGAGGAAAAAAACGTTATACTTGAGACATGTCAAGAAGAGCCGTAAACGGCGCACAAATGGGAGGAAAATCAAAATGGCAAGTTTGTCCTTATCACACATTTACAAAAGATATCCAAATGGTTTTGAAGCTGTAAAAGATTTCAACCTTGAAATTGAAGATAAAGAATTCATCATTTTCGTAGGACCTTCAGGTTGTGGTAAATCTACCACACTTCGTATGATCGCAGGTCTGGAAGAGATTTCAGAAGGTACATTAAAGATTGGCGATAAAGTTATGAACGATGTAGAGCCAAAGGATAGAGATATCGCAATGGTATTCCAGAACTACGCTCTGTATCCTCATATGACAGTATATGATAACATGGCATTTGGTCTGAAGCTGAGAAAAGTTCCGAAAGATCAGATCGACAAGATGGTAAAAGAAGCTGCTAAGATCCTTGACCTGGACAAGCTTCTTGATCGTAAACCGAAGGCTCTGTCCGGTGGTCAGAGACAGCGAGTTGCTATGGGACGTGCAATCGTGCGTGATCCTAAGGTATTCCTGATGGACGAACCTCTGTCAAACCTGGATGCAAAGCTTCGTGTTCAGATGCGTATTGAGATCTCCAAGATTCATCAGAGACTGGGTGCTACTATTATTTATGTAACACATGACCAGACAGAAGCTATGACACTTGGTACAAGAATCGTTGTTATGAAAGACGGTGTAGTTCAGCAGGTAGATTCTCCACAGAATCTGTATAATAAGCCAGGCAACTTGTTTGTAGCTGGATTCATCGGATCTCCACAGATGAACTTCATGGATGCAGTAGTAGAAGTTTCCGGAAAGAACGTATCATTAAAAGTTGGTCAGTACAGCATTAAGCTTCCAGAAGCAAAGGCAAAAGCTCTGATCGACGGTGGTTATGCAGGAAAGACCGTTGTTATGGGTATTCGTCCGGAAGATGTACATGATGCTCCGGAATTTATCGCTGCATCACCAGATACCGTAGTAGAATCTACAATCAGAGTATACGAACTTCTGGGTGCAGAAGTATTCCTGTACTTCGATGTAGAGAACTTCCCACTGACAGCTCGTGTAAGTCCTACTACTACAGCAAGAACAGGCGATACAGTGAAGTTTGCACTGGATGCAGAAAAGATTCACGTATTCGACAAAGAAACAGAAATTACAATTACAAACTAGAAAAAATGACGGGAGGAACAGAAATGTTCCTCCTTTTTTTGAAAAAATATCTAAAAAATTTCAATGCGCATCAAAAAATATTCTATTTTTTTTACAAAAGAAATCGGATAAGATAAATCCATAATAAGTCGTGTGGACAAGAAGTCCGAAGAAAGGGGTATTTTCAATGAAAAAGAAAATTGTATTAATGCTTACCGCAGCTCTCAGTATGGCAGCACTTTCTGTTGGCGTTTCTGCTGAGGATGTAGCAAACAGTGACAAACCACTGGTATGGTTCAACCGTCAGCCATCTAACAGCTCTACTGGAGAACTGGATATGGATGCTCTTACATTCAATGATAAAACTTACTATGTAGGATTTGATGCTAACCAGGGTGCTGAACTTCAGGGAACTATGATTAAAGATTATATCGAAGCTCATATCGATGAAATCGACCGCAACGGTGATGGCGTAATCGGATATGTTCTGGCAATCGGTGATATTGGACATAACGATTCTATCGCTCGTACAAGAGGTGTTCGTAAAGCACTTGGTACAGCAGTAGAAGCAGATGGAGATATCAACAGTGATCCAGTAGGAACAAACACAGATGGTTCTGCTTCCGCAGTACAGGATGGCAAGCTGGAAATCAACGGAAAAGAATATGTTGTTCGTGAACTGGCTTCCCAGGAAATGAAGAACTCTGCAGGTGCTACATGGGATGCAGCTACAGCAGGTAACGCAATCAACGCATGGTCTTCATCATTTGGTGATCAGATTGATATCATTGCATCTAACAATGATGGTATGGGAATGTCCATGTTCAATGCATGGTCTCAGGAAAATAAGGTTCCTACATTCGGATACGATGCTAACAGCGACGCAGTTGCAGCAATCGCAGACGGATACGGCGGAACAATCAGCCAGCATGCTGACGTTCAGGCTTACTTAACACTTCGTGTTCTTCGTAACGCACTTGATGGAGTAGATATTGATACTGGTATCGGAACTGCTGATGAAGCAGGCAACGTACTGACAGATGATGTTTATACATACAATGAAGAACAGCGTTCTTACTATGCATTAAACGTAGCAGTAACAGCTGATAACTATCAGGATTTCACAGATTCTACAGTTGTATACGCACCTGTATCTAACCAGCTGGATGAAAGCACAAGCCCA
Source organism: uncultured Marvinbryantia sp. (assembly GCA_934373455.1). Lineage (GTDB taxonomy): Bacteria > Bacillota > Clostridia > Lachnospirales > Lachnospiraceae > Marvinbryantia. Next base: position 38,147 of record CAKRON010000001.1, on the reverse strand, counting down.
AGAAAGAGCGTATGGCTGAACATCTACAATGCAGCTGATAACTTCCTGAGCTCTACTTACCAGCCACTGCTTGAGAACTATGATGATCTGCTGAATCTGGATGTAGAATACATCGGTGGTGACGGACAGACAGAATCCAACATCACAAACCGTCTTGGAAATCCAAGCCAGTACGATGCATTCGCAATCAACATGGTTAAGACAGATAATGCAGCATCCTATACATCTCTGCTTAGTCAGTAAAAACGAGTAACTGTTCAGAAAAGTAAACAGTTGCAAAAATACAGAATGTTTGTTGGGGGCAAGGAAAAAAACTTTGCCCCCAATGTCAGCTATAAAAGAATCATACAGGAGTAAGAGAAGAATGGCAGAGAAAAATGAATCGATCTTATCCATACGTGGCATGAGCAAGTCTTTCGGAAGAAACCGTGTTCTGGATCATATTAATCTGGATGTGAAACCAGGGACTGTCATGGGACTTATGGGTGAAAACGGCGCAGGCAAGTCTACCATGATGAAGTGCCTGTTCGGTACTTATCAGAAAGATGAGGGAACAATTTTCCTGAATGGAAAAGAGGTAAACTTTTCAGGACCAAAAGATGCACTTGAAAATGGAATCGCCATGGTGCATCAGGAACTGAATCAGTGCCTGGAACGTAATGTTATGGATAACCTGTTCCTGGGACGTTATCCGGTAAATTCCGTTGGCGTTGTGGATGAAGGAAGAATGAAAAAAGAAGCCTCAGAACTGTTCCGTAAACTTGGCATGACCGTCAACCTGACGCAGCCAATGCGTAATATGTCAGTATCACAGAGGCAGATGTGTGAGATTGCCAAGGCAATTTCCTATAATGCAAAAGTGATTGTATTAGATGAACCGACTTCCTCCCTGACAGTACAGGAAGTTAATAAACTTTTTGAGATGATGCGTATGCTGAAATCTCAGGGAATCGCACTGATCTATATCTCCCATAAAATGGATGAGATTTTTGAGATCTGTGATGAGATTTCCGTACTTCGAGATGGAAATCTTGTTATGACAAAGAGTTCAAAAGAGACAAACATGAACGAGCTGATTGCAGCGATGGTAGGACGTTCTCTTGAAAATCGTTTCCCACCATTAGACAATACACCGAAGGATGTAATTTTGTCTGTACAGCATTTATCTACCAAGTTTGAACCATATCTTCAGGATGTTAGTTTTGATGTCCGCGAGGGAGAAATTTTCGGATTATACGGATTAGTTGGTGCAGGAAGAACAGAACTTCTGGAAACCATTTTTGGTGTACGTACCAGAGCAGCGGGACGTGTATACTTTAAAAATCACCTGATGAACTTTGACAGTGCGAAAGAGGCTATGGAACATGGATTTGCGATGATTACAGAGGAACGTAAGGCAAACGGTCTGTTCCTGAAAGGCAACCTGACTTTCAATACTACCATTGCAAATCTGAGCCAGTATAAATCAGGAATCGCATTGTCAGATCCTAAGATGACAAAAGCAACATCCAATGAGATTAAGGTTATGCACACTAAATGTATGGGACCGGATGACATGATCTCAAGTCTTTCCGGTGGAAACCAGCAGAAGGTAATCTTTGGAAAATGGCTGGAAAGAGAACCTCAGGTATTTATGATGGATGAGCCGACACGAGGAATTGACGTTGGTGCCAAATATGAGATCTATGATCTGATTATTAAGATGGCAAAACAGGGAAAAACAATTATTGTAGTTTCCTCAGAGATGCCTGAAATACTTGGTATCACAAACCGTATCGGAGTTATGTCCAACGGACATCTTTCCGGTATTGTAAATACAAAAGAAACCAACCAGGAAGAGCTGCTGAGACTTAGTGCAAAATACCTATAGTAAGGAGAGAGACAGATTATGGCAAACGAAAATAAGATTCTGACGCAGGAGCAGGAAGAGCAGCTGCGTCAGCCAATCGACCAGTATGTGGGAAATATACAGAAACAGATTGATGAATTGCGTCATGATGGTACAGACCGTGTCATCGCATATCAGAATAGTATTGATGTAGCAAAGAGAGATAAAACACTCACGGCAGGAGAACGCGAAAACCGTATTTCAGAATGCCGCGCGGAAATTGAAAAAGCAAAAGCTGTAGAAGCAAAGAATAAAGATGCAGTATCCAAATTAATTGCTGATGCAGAAAGCTATATTAAGGCTCATTATGATACAGAGTATATGCAGCCGGTAAAAGCAAGCTGTGCACAGGAAAAAATCGCAGCACAGGAAAAATATAAACAGGCAGTAGCTGCTCTGCAGAAAGAACATCAGGAAAACGTAGCAAAGCTGACAGATCACAAAGAAATTAAAGATGAGAAATATGTACATAAAAATCGTCTTTTTGATGCAAAGATGACACTTGCAAAGGATCTGCAGGATATCAAAGATCGTAAGCATGCAGCGTTCAACCATAAGTATCATCTGCTGGATCTTCTGCGTATGTCCAAATTCTCACTCGCAGAAACTCAGGCACAGAAATGGGAAAATTACAAATACAACTTTAACCGCAGATCTTTCCTTCTGCAGAATGGTCTGTATATTGTAATCGTGCTGATTTTCATTTTACTTTGTATCATCACACCAATTATTAAACATACACCATTGTTGACAACAAACAATGTATTGAACATTTTGCAGCAGGCTTCACCGCGTATGTTCCTGGCACTTGGCGTTGCTGGTCTGATCTTGCTGGCAGGTACAGACCTTTCTATTGGACGTATGGTTGGTATGGGTACTACAACAGCGACAATTATTATGCATAAAGGTATCAATACCGGTTCTGTATTCGGTCATGTATTTGACTTTACCGGAATGCCTGTACCTGTAAGAGTGATCCTTGCAGTACTTGTTTGTATTATACTTTGTACCTGTTTCACAACAATTGCAGGATTCTTTGCAGCAAAATTCAAGATGCATCCGTTTATCTGTACTATGGCGAACATGCTGATCATCTTTGGTCTGGTTACTTATTCTACCAAGGGTGTATCTTTCGGATCTATTGAATCAGAGATTCCTTCTATGATTATTCCGAAGATCAATAACTTCCCAACAATTATTCTCTGGGCAGTAGCAGCAATTATCATCGTATGGTTTATCTGGAATAAAACAACATTTGGTAAATATCTGTATGCGGTTGGTGGAAATGCTGAAGCAGCAGCTGTTTCTGGTATTTCAGTATTTAAAGTAACATTAGGTGCTTTCATGATGGCTGGTGTTCTCTATGGAGTAGGTTCCTGGCTGGAATGTATCCGTATGGTCGGATCAGGATCTGCTGCATATGGACAGGGCTGGGATATGGATGCCATTGCAGCCTGTGTAGTAGGTGGAGTATCCTTTACCGGTGGTATCGGTAAGATTTCCGGTGTAGTAGTTGGTGTTTGCATTTTTACAGCCCTGACATACTCCCTGACAATTCTTGGTATCGATACAAACCTGCAGTTCGTATTCTCCGGAATTATCATTCTGGTAGCAGTTACTCTGGACTGTCTGAAATACGTTCAGAAAAAATAATCATAACAGGAAAATTTTCCTTACAGATAAGAGAGTGGTATACACAATGTGGCGTGTATGCCGCTTTCTTTTTGTCCCAGAGATTCTTGAATCATACAGGACTTGTCTGCTATACTAGAATGAAGAATAAATTTGAATGGAAACATTGGGGGAATAAGAATGTATACAGTACTTCTGGTGGATGATGAAGATGATGTAACACAAGTGATTAAGAAAAAAGTTCCATGGGAGGAATTGGGATTTTCGGTAGTGGGATTGGCCAATAATGGCGTAAAAGCCCTGGAATTAGTAGAAGAATATCAGCCGGATGTGGTGATGACAGATATCCGTATGCCATATATGGATGGAATGGAGTTGACAAAACGGATACGTTCTGAATTTCCAACCACCAAAATTCTTTTATTTACCGGATTTGACGAATTTGAATATGCCAAAGAGGCGATTCACCTGGAAGTGGACGAATATATTTTAAAACCATTAAATTGTACAGAACTGACGAAAGTATTTCAAAGACTTTATCAGAAATTGGATTCTGAAATCCGGGAAAAGCGAAATGTTCAGACACTGCAAAAGTATTATACGGATTCACTGCCGCTTTTGCGAGCGAATTTTTATACGATGCTGATAGAAGGGAGACTGGCAAAGGCACAGATAGAAAAATATTTGAAGGATTATCAGATCAGTTTTGAGAAACCATATTTCTGCTGTCTGGTAATGCATACTTCTGCGGAAGAAGTGCCGGATGGAATGACACCTTTGCTGCTGATGACTTCCGTGGAAAAACAGGCACAGGAGTATATGGCTGAAAAATGGAAAACCAGGAGTTTTTCTTACATGGGAAATACGGTAGGAATTGTGGAACTGGACAGAGAGGCAGATGTTGCATTGTTGACAGATGACTGTGATCGTTTTTGCAGATATGTACATCGTATGCTTGGAGCGGTTACAACGGTTGGGATTGGAAAAGCATGTGATTCATTGATGGAATTAAGCGATTCTTATAATGGTGCGAGAGAAGCTGTCTCTTATCGGGGGATCTATGGTGCGATGCGCGCTATCAATATTCGAGAGATTGCACCGCAGGAAATGTACAGTTCCGGTACAGAGACGGAGATGGAACTGTCCCAGTTGTTTAAAAAGATCCGTCTGGGTACTGAGGAAGAAGTGACAGAAGCAGTGAATCATTATGTAGATAAACTGACGATCCGCAGCAAATCTATGCTCCAGCATCATGTGGATATCATGGATATGATAGGAGATTTTTATCGATTTGCAGCAAACAATGAGATCGCAGGGCAGGAGACAGAAAAAGATATTGGACAGTTGTATAGTCAGCTTATGGACATGGATCCGGAGGCACTGCGGAAGTGGATTCAGGAACGTAGTCTGGAATACCACAATCGTCTGGCTGCTGTGCGAAACAGTTCCACCAGAAGCTTTGTGCAGCGGGCAAAGGAATATGTACAGAACAGTTATGCAGATGAAAATATTTCACTGGATCAGATTTGCGATATGCTTGGGGTGTCCAATTCATATTTTTCTACGATTTTTAAGAAAGAGACAGGTGAATCTTTTGTAACTTATTTAACCGGATACCGTTTGGATCAGGCGGCCAGACTGTTGATTGAGACAAATGAAAAGAGTTATATGATTGCACAGAAAGTGGGATATACAGATTCAAATTATTTCAGTTATGTGTTTAAAAGAAGATTTGGTGTTTCGCCAAGCAAATATCGGACAGAACATACAGAGGATACGAAAAAATGAGATATCTAAGCGAAAAATGGAATTGCTTGCAGAAAAGATATCATAACCGCAGCTTTCGTTTTATGATTTCCATGTCATTTACATTTGTAGCATTGGCAGGAATGATACTGGTTACAGTTGTTTTACTGAAAAGCTATGAAAAAACGATGGAAAAACAGGTGTTGTCAGACAGTCAGAAGCTGATTGGACAGGTGGAGATCAATCTGAATACTTATCTGCGAACTATGATGAGCAATTCAGATGCCATGTATTATAATGTCGTAAAAAAAGTGGATTTTGAAAAAGATGATATCACAAAAGAACTAAATCTTTTGTATGAGGCAAATAAGGATAATCTGATCAGTATAGCATGTTTTTCAGAAGATGGAGATCTGCTGGGTGCCGCACCGGTTGGCACATTGAAAAAAAATGTAGATATAACAAAACAGAATTGGTTTCAGGATACACAGGGAAAGATGGAGAATCTTCATTTTTCAGATTTACATGTGCAAAATATTTTCGAAAATAAAAGTGGCAGATATTATTGGGTCGTGTCTTTGAGTCGAGGAGTCGAACTGACAAGTGGTGGAAAGATGTCAGGTGGAATTCTTCTGGTAGATATGAACTTCAGTGGAATTCGCCAGCTTTTTACAGAGATTAATAATGAGGGGAAGGGATATGTCTACCTGATTGGAAACGATGGGGAAATCATATATCATCCTATGCAGAATCTGATCTTTTCCGGTATCAAAAAAGAAAACAATCAAATAGCAAGTACCTATGAAGACGGTGTACATAATGAAGATTTCATGGGAGAACAGCGAGTGGTGGTAGTAAAGACAGTAGGGTATACCGGCTGGAAGATTGTCAGCGTGGTTTCCAGAGACAGTCTGTTTCAGGATCTGAGACAGACACGAATGATAGCACTGTTGAACCTGACCATTGCAGTATTTTTGATGATTTTTGTGAATCAGTATGTGGCGGTTCGTATCTCAGATCCACTTCAAAAACTGGAAAAATCAATTCGGGGAATCGAGATGAGACAGCAGCCGAGCGTATATATCGGAGGTTCTCCGGAAATTCAGCATCTTGGTTACACGATTCGTTTCATGGTGGAGGAATTGCAGGCGCTGACGGATAAGATGGTGAAGGAGCAGGAAGAAAAACGAAGGAATGAACTGGATGCCCTTCAATCACAGATCAATCCTCATTTTTTATATAATACATTAGACTCAATTATGTGGATGATAGAAAGTGAACGGTATGAAGATGCGATTTCCATGGTGCAGGCACTTGGAAAATTGCTCAGGATCAGTCTGTCCAAAGGTAAAAATATTATTTCTGTGGGAGATGAACTTCAGCATGCCCGAAGCTATCTTGCAATTCAAAAGTATCGTTATAAGAATAAGTTTGTCTCCTGTTTTGAGGTGGAGCCGGGAATAGAGCAGTACAAAACAATCAAACTGGTGATCCAGCCATTGATAGAAAATGCGATTTATTATGGGATGGAATACATGGATGGAGAGGGAGAACTCTATATTCGTGCTTATACCAAAGAACAGGATTTGTATCTGGAAGTGGAAGATAATGGACCGGGTATGCCGGAAGAGCAGGTAAAAAACCTTCTGACAGGAGGCGAAAAAGCACGGCAGAGAGGATCTGGAATCGGTTTGAAAAATGTAAATCAAAGGATTAAATTATATTTTGGTGATGCTTACGGGCTGGAAATTGAAAGTGAGCCGGATGAAGGAACTACGGTAAGAATTCACCTTCCGAAGACGAAAGAATCCACAGAGGAAGGAGACAACAAATAAAGATGCAAGAAAATAACAGAAAAAAATATCCGTTTTTCCTGGCGATGCTGATTCTGCTTCCTGTGATTGTATATATCTATATCCTGGAACCCGGGCAGAAGAGTGAGAAAAAACTGTATTCGGTAATTCTTTATCAGGACGGCGAAAATGAATGGAACACATTGGAAGCCGGGATAGAGCAGGCAAGAGCAGATGCCGGAATTATGATAAATTATGTACATCTGGAGAAAGGTGATACTGCGGAGGAAGAAATCCGGGCGATACGAAAAGAGATGAATTCCGGCACATCCGGAATATTACTGGCAAGTGTGGATAGCGAGGAATTACAGCAAAAGCTGGCGGATGAGAAGATAACAGTTCCGCTTGTTTTTGTAGAAACCGGAGCAGGAGATGCGTATCCGGTGATCAGGGCAGATGATTATCAGATGGGAAAAATGTTGGGAAAAGCCATTTTGGAAGAGAGTAAATCAGAAGATGTTCCCATTCTGATTCTTGGGGAAAAGATGGAACGGGACAGTGTGCAGCTTCGATATGAAGGATTGACGGATGTGTTTAAAGAAGCCGGAAAGAGTGATCTGCTCAGAAATGAAACCGGAAAAAAGATGACAGAGATTCTGGAAGTGATCAAAGAGGTGCAGCAGGAAAAGGGAAAAGCTGTGGCGCTGGATAAATATTCTACTGAACAGACAGCAGCAGTGTGGGAAGAATATCAGAATTTTTCCCAGAAAATGAAATCAAGACAGTCTGTTTATGGAATTGGCAATACACCGACAACGGTAAATGATCTGGATAATGAAAAACTGACCGCTCTGGTATATCAGAATGAATTCAGTATGGGGTATCAGGGAATTATGGCTCTGGCAGAAAAACGAAGTTCAGACTGGATTCGCGCAAATATCGGGATTTCTTATCATCTTGTTACCAAGGATACGATGTATGAAGAGGAACATGCTCGATTATTATTTCCGAACAGCTGACAGGAGAAGAATATGAACAGAAAAAAAATAGAAATGCTATTTCTTGGAGCAGCTGCTATGCTGGTACTTGGCGGTTGTGGGCTGCAGGAAAGGCAGGGGAAAACAACAACGAAAACACTGCGGATTGGTGTCAGTGTCTATGATCAGTATGATACATTTGTATCAGAACTCATTTCCTGTTTTCAGAGCTATTCCAGAGAAAAAGAAAAAGACTGGGAAATGTCAGTAAATTTGGATATCCGTTATGCAGAAAACAGTCAGCTGGTTCAGAATGGACAAATGGATGATTTTATAGCAGATGGTGTGGATGTGGTTTGTATCAATCTGGTAGACCGCACGGATGCGTCCAGAATTATTGAAAAAGCAAAGAAAAACCAGATTCCTGTTATATTTTTTAACAGAGAATTGGTGGAAGAAGATCTGGATCGTTGGGATGAACTTTATTATGTTGGGGCAGATGCTTACGAATCCGGACAGATTCAGGGTAAAATTCTGGCAGATGAATGTGATAAGAATTTTGACAAAATTGATAAAAATAAAGATGGGGTACTTCAGTATGTGATGCTTGAGGGAGAAGCGGGACATAATGATTCCCTTGTGCGAAGCATGGCGGTAATTCGGGAAATAACTGATCGCGGATATACAGTAGAAAAACTGGCAGATGAGATTGCAAACTGGAATCGCGATCAGGCGGCAACGAAAATGCAGTCATTTGTAGAGACCTTTGGGAATGAGATTGAAGTGATTCTGGCTAATAATGATGATATGGCATTGGGAGCAGTGGATGTCCTGTTAGAAAAGGGGTTGGAACCTGGAGATGAGGACTGGCCGGTGATTTTGGGAATTGACGGAACCAGTGTTGGGCTGAATGCAGTAGAAAAAGGTTATCTGTTGGGAGATGTTTATAATGATGGTCAAGGGCAGGCGCGCGCAATGCTGGAGCTGGCATATTCACTGGTAAGTGGAAAAGAACTGGATAAAGAATTTCGTTTTACGGACGGAAAATACATTCGTCTTCCATATCAGGGTGTCACAGCGGAAGATTTGTAGCTCCAATACTTTCCTTTTTGTGTCTTGCGAATTTGGAAAAAATGCATTATGATAATGTGTATACGTAAAATAATGAATGAAAAACCATAAATTTCATTGAAAAACGGAGGAGAACATGATTTCTGGACAGGTAATACAGAATGCCATTGATGAATTAAAAGCAATTACAAGAGTAGATTTATGTGTGTTAGACATTGATGGGAATACAGTGGCAACTACATTTTCCGATGAACAGCTGGATGTTTCCAGTATAGAGTTATTTGTACAGTCACCGGCTGACAGCCAGGTGATGCAGGGATGTCATTTCTTTAAAATCATAGATAATCAGATCCCTGAATATGTGCTGGTAGCCAGAGGAAATGGCGAAGATGGTTATATGATCGGCAAGATTGCTGTCAGTGAACTGCGTAATCTGATGGTAGCATACCATGAGAAGCAGGACCGCAACAGTTTTATCCAGAATGTGTTGATGGATAATATGCTGCTTGTGGATATTTATAATCGTGCAAAGAAGCTTCACGTTGATATTGAGGCAAAAAGAATTGTATATTTGATTGAGACAAAACAGGAACAGGACAGCAACGCACTGGAACTGGTGAGAACATTATTTGCAGGAAGCAGCAAAGATTTTATCACCGCAGTAGATGAGAAGAACATTATTCTGGTAAAAGAACTGAGACCCGACGAAGGGTATGAAGCGGTTGAGCAGACAGCTAAAATGCTGTTGGATATGCTGAACAGTGAAGCGATGTCCAGAGTACGTATTGCTTACGGAACGATAATTTCAGAAATTCGTTCTCTTTCCAAATCCTACAAGGAAGCAAAGATGGCGCTGGATGTAGGAAAGATTTTCTACGAAGAAAAGAGCATCATTGCATATAGTACATTAGGCATCGGACGTCTGATCTATCAGTTGCCAATTCCACTTTGCGAAATGTTCATGAATGAGGTATTTGGTGGAGAACTGCCAGATTCTCTGGATGATGAGACTTTGATGACAATCAATAAGTTCTTTGAAAACAGCCTGAATGTATCCGAGACATCCAGACAGCTTTATATTCACAGAAATACGCTGGTATATCGTCTGGAGAAGATTCAGAAGAGTACCGGGCTGGATGTACGTGTATTTGAAGATGCACTGACATTCAGAATAGCACTGATGGTTTCTAATTATATGAAATATATGGAGCGCAATACATTCTAATAACAGTGAGGAGATAGAATATGGTGAAATTATATGATGGCGGCGTTTATCTGGTAAACGGAACCGATATTGTAGAAGATGGCAGAGACGTGCAGGCAGCTTTAACCAGCAAAACAGGATATGCAGTATCCAAAGAAGAAGCAGCCAGAAATACCATTGCATATCGTATTTTACAGGCACATAATACATCTGGCAGCATGGATAAGCTGCAGATTAAATTTGATAAACTGACTTCCCATGATATTACTTTTGTAGGAATTATTCAGACTGCAAGAGCATCAGGACTGGAGAAGTTTCCGGTGCCGTATGTACTGACGAACTGTCATAACAGCCTTTGTGCAGTAGGAGGAACCATTAATGAGGATGACCATATGTTTGGCCTGACCTGTGCAAAGAAGTATGGTGGAGTATATGTACCACCTCATCAGGCAGTTATCCACCAGTTTGCGAGAGAAATGCTTGCCGGCGGAGGAAAAATGATCCTTGGATCCGATTCACATACCAGATATGGTGCATTAGGCACAATGGCAATGGGTGAAGGTGGACCGGAACTGGTAAAGCAGCTCCTGAATAAGACGTATGACATCAATATGCCAAAGGTAGTTGGTGTGTATCTGACAGGAAAGCCGGAGAAAGGTGTGGGTCCTCAGGACGTAGCACTGGCAATTATCGGAGCGGTATTTGGTAATGGCTATGTAAATAATAAAGTTATGGAATTTGTAGGTCCGGGTGTAGAAAATCTGAGTGCTGATTTCCGTATCGGTATTGATGTTATGACAACTGAGACTACCTGTCTTTCTTCTATTTGGAAGACAGATGATCAGATTAAAGAATTCTATGAGATTCACGGAAGAAGCGAAGATTATGAAGAACTGAATCCGGGTGCGGTTACTTATTACGATGGTATGGTTTATGTCGATCTTTCTCAGGTAAAACCAATGATCGCTATGCCGTTCCACCCAAGTAATACGTATACAATTGAAGAATTAAATGCAAATCTGGATGATATTCTTCTGGATGTGGAAAAACGTGCAAAGGTAAGTCTTGGAGGAGCAGTAGACTTTACTTTGAGAGATAAAGTCCATGACGGAAGACTGTATGTAGATCAGGGTATTATTGCCGGATGTGCCGGAGGCGGTTTTGAGAATATCTGTGCAGCAGCAGATATCCTGAAAGATGCATATATCGGGGCAGATGAATTCACATTGAGTATTTATCCTGCAAGTACACCGATTTATATGGAACTGGCAAAAAATGGCCGTCTGGCAGATCTGATTAAGACAGGTGCCATTGTAAAGACTGCATTTTGTGGTCCTTGCTTCGGTGCCGGAGATACACCGGCGAATAATGCATTCTCCATCCGTCATTCGACCAGAAACTTCCCGAACCGTGAAGGAAGCAAGCTGCAGAGTGGACAGATTGCATCAGTAGCACTGATGGATGCCCGTTCCATTGCTGCAACAGCGGCAAACAAGGGATATCTGACCGCAGCAACAGATGTAGATGCACATTTTACCAATCCAAAATATTTCTTCGACAGCAGTATTTATGAACACCGTGTCTTTGACAGCAAGGGTGTGGCAGATCCATCTGTGGAGATTAAATTTGGTCCAAATATCAAGGACTGGCCAGAGATGCCGGCACTGACAAAGCATTTGATGCTGAAGGTGGTTTCCGAGATTCATGATCCAGTTACTACAACAGATGAACTGATTCCGTCCGGTGAGACTTCTTCTTACCGTTCCAATCCGCTGGGACTGGCTGAGTTTACTTTATCAAGAAAAGATCCTGCTTATGTAGGACTGGCTAAAGAAGTACAGAAAGCAGAAAAGGTGAGAGAAGCAAATGAATGTATGGGAGATGCGCTTCCAGAGCTGCGTCCACTGATGCATAAAGTAAAAGAAATGTATCCGGATGCAGGTAAAGAGACAGTAGGTGTGGGAAGTACCATTTTTGCCGTAAAACCAGGAGATGGATCAGCTCGTGAACAGGCAGCATCCTGTCAGAAGGTCCTGGGAGGCTGGGCAAATATCGCCAACAGCTATGCAACAAAGAGATATCGTTCCAACCTGATCAACTGGGGTATGCTTCCATTCTTAATCGACGAAGGCGATTTGCCATTTACCAAAGGCGACTACATCTTCGTACCGGAGATCCGCAAGGCAATCGAAGAAAAAGCAACCGAGATCAAAGCTTACGTAGTAAGCGAGAGCGAAATGAAAGAATTTACTCTGAAAATGGGTGAACTGACAGAAGATGAGAGAACCATCATACTGAAAGGATGCCTGATCAATTATTACAGAGGATAGAGGAAACAGAAATATCTGTTTCATAAGGCAGTGATTTCATGGAAGTATGGAATTGCTGCCTTTTCATATGCGTGTCATTTATGGTTATGATTTGCGGTCATAACCATAGACGATACTATTGTTCCACTTCTTCGTGAGCTTCTTTCATGGACTGTACAAGGTTCATCAGTGGCTGTGGTTCTCCAAGCCCGATTTTGAAGCGAAGATTTAATTTGCGGTGCAGCTGGGTTTCCATATCCTGTGCCCGTTTCTGGCGAAAGGTTTCTTCACTGATGGAAAGGGGCATGGAGTTACAAGGAATCATAATAAAAATACGGTTTGCCAGAACAGGACCAATGATAGCAGTTGGGAAGAAAGCCTTGATGATTTTGCGGAAATAAGAAATCTGGCCTTCTAACTGTACAATGGATCCGATTGGATTACACATGGTGCCATGGTCTGTAATCTGGCTGAATTTCAGAGCCATAATCCATCCATAAGGATCGTGGATATCCAATAAAGAGGTATACAGGCTCAGATTCTGATGAAACTGCTGCGGAAAAAGAAGTTCGCTGAGAAGTCCATTTTCGATTACAGGAATAATGGCATCAAAAGTTTCTTTATTTAGCTGTTCCTGATGTTGGTGTTTCTTCTGATAATCAATTTCGTGGAAAGCACTGCTTAAGGCAGGAATGACTTTATCACGTTTCAGCGGTTTGGTAAGATATCCACGGACACCGATATTAAAGCCTTCTCGTTTGTAGTCTGTTTTGTGAGAATAAGATACAATCAAAAACAAACATTCTGAATAGAAGGCATGAAGTTCCCTGACAGAAAATACACCGTGAAGACCGGTCATCTGGATATTCAGAATCAGAAGATCCGGCTGATATTTCTGATAGATATCCATTAATTGGCTGGAATTCTGGGCAGCACGGATATCAATACTTTCGTCTATATTGCGAAAATGGCTGGTAATCATAATTCGCAGAGCATCCAGGGCAACGCCCTCATCATCTGCCAGCATAATCTTATACATATCTTTTACTCCTCGTTTGTGTCTACATTCAGATATACTTCATTTTTCAGATGGAAACGGGAAGCAATAATCTCATCATCCATATTATCCTTTGTTACTGCAATCGGTTCCAACTTTAAATAAGGCACATCATAAGTACCATCGTTAAAAGTCTCTGTCAACTGGAGATCTTCATTTCTGGCAAGCATGACAGCATACTGTGCGCTTTGTTTGGCCAGCTGATCGATGGATTTATATACCGTCATATATTGATTCCCTTCTACAATACGCTGACATGCATCAATATCGGCATCCTGACCGACCAGACAGATATCATCGGCCATGCGGTGCTCAGACAGAGATTTGAAAGCCATGGCTGCAAGCCCGTCATTACCGCAGATGACTGCGTCCGGTTTACCAGCCGTATCAATGCATTCATTCATCTGCTCATAAGCGTATTCGGCTTTCCAGTTATCGGCATAGTTCTCATAAATCAGCTGAACGTCTGTGCTTTCCAATACTTTTTTGATCCCCTTTTCTACCAGAACGACATTATAATCAGCCGGTGAACCATATAAGGCAGCAATGGTGCCATCTTCCGGGATCTGAGAAAGGACACTTTTGGCCATAAGCTGTCCGACTTCTTCATTGTCAAATGAAGCATAAAGATCTGCATTGGCATTTTGGATAATCCGGTCATACGCCAATACTTTAATGCCTTTGTCATGTGCGCGTTTGATGGCAGAAGAAAGAGCCGGATCTGTACCATCCACCGCAACGATTACCAGAACATCCATACCTTTGTCAATCAGGTATTCGATTTGAGAAGCCTGTTCTTCGGCATCTCCATTGGCATTTTGCACATTTACTTCGGCTCCAAGATCTGACGCGGTAGATACAAAAATATCACGGTCTCGGATCCAGCGTTCCAGTACAAAGGTATCAAAAGACATACCGATTTGAAGCGGTGTACTTTCATCAGATTTTTCCGACTGGAGTTCTTCTTTGGGTGAAGAGCAGCCGAAAGTGCTGAATGCCATGGAGGCAATTGCAGTATATAGTATAGATTTTTTTACAACAGATGAAAAATAATTCATATAAATATACCTCATTTAGATTTGAGCGTGGGTCAGATGTGGTCACGGTATTCAGTAGGTGTCTGTCCGGTGACTTTCTTAAAAATACGGCTGAAATAATTTGGGTCACTGTAACCTGCGGCCATGCAGACTTCTTTGATACTGGCAGATGGTGTGGCAAGCATCTCTTTGGCTTTTTCCACACGAAGACCTGTCAGATATTCTACAAAAGTCTGATCTGTTTCTTCTTTGAATAGTTTACTGAAGTAATATGGACTGATATCCACATACTTTGAAACTTCTTCCAGAGACAACTCTTTGGAGAAATTTTGTTTGATATATTGCTGGGCTTTTCCAATGATGGTGGTTTCTTTTTGTTCTTTTACATCATTGATATTGCGGCAGGCTTCGGTCATTTTATTGACAAACCAGCGGCGCTGTTCATCCGATGTCTGACAGGCCAGCACATTATCCAGATAATCCTTGCGATAGAGAAAACCATAAGGAATACCACCTTTTAGGAATACTTCTTTTTCAGCAGTCATAACAAATTCCAGAATTTTAATACGGATACACTGAACATAGTCCGGATAATTCTCGATCATCCAGTCAAAAAACTGATTGGATGCACGGATCACGTTTTCTGTTTCACCTCGCATCAGGCAGGAAAACAGGTAACGTTCCAGTTCATCCGGGTAATCCCGCTCATATTCCAGTTCCATTTTAATATCCCTCAGATGTACCACACTGCTTTTATCAATGCGAAGGGATTTTTTAGATTCCTCGTAGGATTTGCTCTGCTCAGTGATACTCCATACATTACCGATACCGGCGCGGAAATGCATATCAATCTGTTTACGTAGTTTTCGAATCATATTTCTGGTATTTTCGATGATGGTAATACGTTCTTCGTAAGGCAGTTCCTGAGTTTCATGAGGAATAAAGATGGCAACCGTACCGGCCATAATTGGACCGATGACACAGGCAGGGAAAAACTCTTTGATAATTTCCCGGAAAGCTAACTGATGATTTTGCAGTTTAACAGTAGTACCTACAGGATTTTCAAGACTGCCATTTTCACTGTCTTCACCGAATTCAAGAACCATGATCCAGCCATAATCAGCATGAATATTCAAAAGGTCACGATAACGATTCAGAGACGGCGACGGATCATCCTGAAACAGGATCAGGTTGATAAAGCCATTTTCAATGATCGGAACAACAGCTTCAAGTTTTTCGCGGATCAGAAGGTTCTGGCTGCGGCTGGAACGTTCCTGATCGATAACAGCCATGGCTTTTTCCAGTGCAGCTACAATTTTTTCCCGATTGGCCGGCTTGGTCAGATATTCAATGACACCAAGGTTAATAGCTTCCTGAGCAAAAGTAAATTTGTCATAGGCCGACATGATAATAAACTGACATTTTTTATTAAAGGTACGAATTTCACGGATGGCATCAATGCCTTTGATGCCGGGCATCTGAATATCCATAAATGCAATGTCCGGCACAAACTCCTGAGCAATTTCGATAGCCTGGCGACCAGTCTTGGCGGTACGGATATCGCAGGATTCGCCAAAGTTCTTATTAATAATAAATTTCAGAGAGTCCAGAACAATTCCTTCGTCATCTACCAATAATACTTTATACATAGAGTTCCTCCTGAGCAGGGATACGGATGGTTACAAGCGTACCCATATTTTCTCCTTCACTGTCTATGGAGAAGAGATTTTCTTTATTATAATACAAATTCAGGCGTTTCTGTACATTTCCAAGTCCTACACCGTTGGAATTTTTGTCAGAAGATGTATGATCTGTTTTTCCATTTCGAATGTCTGACAGACGTTCTCGGGAAATGCCGATTCCGTTGTCTCTGACCTGAATCAGAATTTCGTCGCCTTCTCGATGGATTTCCAATTGAATTTTTCCTTCCCAGGAAATGTTGCGGATACCATATCCGATGGCATTTTCTACAACAGGTTGTATAATCATGCAGGGAACACGTATGCCGGTAATATCACAGTTGATGGATTTTTCATAGTGAATATCACCGGAAAAACGGACATTCATAATTGACACATAATTGTCCACCAGTTCAATTTCTTCTTTCAGATCTACGTCCGTGTTCAGAGATTTCATACTGTAACGGAAAAAATCAGCCATATTCTGGATAAAAGAATAGGTTTTTTCAGCATCTTCCATCATAGCCATCTGAGCGCCGGCATTCAGGGAATTAAAAAGAAAATGTGGGTTGATCTGTGCCTGATAATAGCGTAGCTGAGCCTCTTTTAAATGGGTTTCCATAAGAAGCTCCCGCTCCTGAGCTTCTTTTTCTGCTTTCATACTGTTTTTCACTTTTTCAATGTATTCACGGATGCTGGTCACCATCTGACCAAATGCGTTAGTAACTGCCCCCAATTCATCTGCGGTCACTACCGGAGGCAGTTCTACGTCAAAGTTCCCTTCCGCCACCTGATTGGATGCGGAAGCAAGAACCAGAAGAGGGCGGGTAATCTGATTTACCATAATAATCACCAGGAAAATATTGAATAAGGCAATGGCAATGGTAATCAGGGTGTTCATTCTTTCCATCAGCCGCAGTGAAACTTCCAGAGACTGATAGTTCATAGAATTAATCAGAAACTGTTGATTATTCAGACTGTATATATACGAAGTCAGGAAATTAAAATATTCAGTGGCTTCATTATAAGCAGTATGGTATTTTCCGGTATTTCTGGCACGTTTTGCTTCGATCGCTTCGTCGGCGGTATCCAGATAACTCTGAGAAATATTATAAATATTTTTTTCCATAGATCCTGCTGTGGAATCGGTGGTCTGTGTGTTCAGATCGGATAAAAGATTACGGTACTGCTGTTCATAATAATAATAATTATTCAGAGAATCTGTGCTTTTTACTTCCAGATATTCCAGGATGTTATCATGCAGACTGTTCAGAGTTTCTGTCATATTATTCAGGTTGTTGTTGCTGGTATAAATAGTATTAATCTGTTCCAGTGAACGATTGATATTCGTATTCAGATACAGCGACATGGTCAGTGATAACATGGAAGTCAGCAAAAAAATAAAGATCAGTCGTAATGGAAACGGTATATGAGAAAAAAGGCTGATGCGTTTGGTATTCATAGACTATGCCTCCTTTCCGGTCTCAGATTCATCTTCAGTCTGCAAAATATTAAGCTGCCGGATGGCATCTTCCTGCTCGATGGTGTGTACATCTACCTGAGAATAATCACTTGTGTGACCATATTCCAGATATTCTGCAAGATTGTCTACTGCGCGTTTCCCCATCTGGGCAGCATCAATAACAATGTTGGCGCTGATAACGCCACTGGAAAGATATTCCAGAACAGAGTCGTTCTGATAAGAACCTATGATTTTGAAATCACCGACATAGTTCATATCCACAGCAATCTGGCTGGTGAACTGAGTCTGCTGCAAAGTAGTGCAGATGATAATATCTGTTTTATCGTGGTTTTCTTTCAGATATTCACGAATGGATTCTTCTACTTCAAAGGTGTTGGAATTGTTTAGCTTCATGGTATCCAGTTTCATATCTCTGCGCTGTTCTTCCAGTGCTTTTCCGATACCGGAAATCAGAAGACGGCTTTCGGTGTCCTGTTCCTGGGAATCTAAAAGAACCATAACGTTAGAATCTGTATCATCAGCATATTTGAGTGCAAGGGATCCATAATCGTAGCCAATGGTCACATTATTTACACCAGTGTAACTGTAACGTTCACTGTTCATGTTGTCGCGGTAAATGGTGCTGACCGCAATGCCGGCATCCACAGCTTTATTCATCAGCTGCATGGTGGAGTAATCATCATTTGCTTCGATAATAATGGCATCTACATGGGCAGCGGTTGCCATTTTCAGCAGTTCGTTGGTCGTGTAAGAAAGATCCAGGTTTTTTCCAAAATCTTCTACATAGATGCCTTCCGGAATGCCTTCTTCTTTTGCAGCTTCCAATGCCGTATCCCAGAAGGCGGTCACAGAGCTGGTGATAAAAGCACAGTGATATGGGTAGGTGGAAGCTTCATTTGTCTGAGTATACTGTTTCTGGAGAGAAGAGATGTTGTAGTATTCTCTTGCAATATATAGAACCAGACTGGTCAGGGAAATCAGAACCAGACCGGCAATAATGGTCAGATAATTTGTTTTTTTCTTTTTTTCCATAAATAATAACCTCAATGTCAGATCTGATTCGGATAGAGAAACTGATGCTGGATCATATAAATACCACCTAAAAGTGTGGCAGAATCCTGCAGTGTAGAAGGAATCAGATGACAGTATTGTTTCATTGTATTATGCAGAGAACCGGTGATGTCTTCACAGAGAGAAGGGCGGCATCGGTGCAGGACACTGTTTAATATGATGATATCCGGGTTAAATGTATTTAGCAGATTATTGATACCGATGGACATATAATCGATAAAATTGTCTACGAGACGTCGTGCATCCGGATCCCCATCCCGGTATAATTGTTCGAATAAGTCTGCATGAATCGGCATGTGTTTGATATCAGATAACTCTTCAAACAGGGCACGTTCAGAGGCATATTGCTCCAGACAGCCGTGATTGCCGCAAGGGCATGGGCGGCCGTTGATCTGTATAATAGAATGTCCGAATTCGCCTGCATATCCATTTTTTCCCTTTACCAGCTGGTTGCGCATAATGATGCCTACGCCAATACCGGAATGCACACTGATATAGAGCATCTCATTTGTCTGATGGCAGAAGTGCCATTCTCCAAGAACAGAGAGGTTTGCTTCATTTTCCATCAGGACAGGTACCTGAAAAGCGTCCGCAAGAGGAGTAACCAGATCCAGATCTTCATAAGAAGAATAAGGAAGAAAAATGATTTTATTGTGGTGGACAACTCCGTGAATACCCAGGGCGATTCCCAGAAGACCATAGCGGCTTTGAGGAAGCGTGTCAACAGCATCCAGAATACATCGGATAAGTGTCGGAACGAGATCAGCAGAATCTTCCGGGAAATCATACTGGTAAATATGACAGTCTCGGCCAAGCAGATTTGCAGTCATCAAAGTAATTGTCTCGGAGGCCAGATCCAGAGAAATAATATAGCCGCATGTCTGATCGAAAGTAAGAAGAATCGGCTTGCGACCTTTTTTAGTATCGTCACTTCCGATTTCCAGAATCAGTCCCCGATCCAGAAGAACCTGGACAATAGCGGAAACGGTAGCCTTTGTAAGTCCCAGATGACTGGCAATCCCAGCTCTGGAAATAGATCCGTATTCCAGTATGGTGCGGATGACAGATTGGGTATTAATATCTCTGATAAGTTCCGGATTACCGGTTAAAATTGACTTCGCCATAATTATAAAAATCCTCTTGCAAATTTGTCTGAATGGAGTTATCATAACTATAACACAATTAGTTTAGAAAGTAAACTAATGTAAAAAAGAAAGGGGATAGAATCATGCAGATCAAAAGTATTACGGATGAAGCATTTAAGAAGTACGGACGAGTACTGAAGCTGGAAGTACCGGATCTGTTAGACCGTCTGGCTAAGACTCCTGTGACAGATGGTGTAGAATATGTAGCATCTGCACCGGAACTGGAAGCCTGTGCAGAACGTGAAGCCATTCAGAACAGCATTTACGGAGGTATGCCGATTCAGATTGGATATTGCAACGGAACGAATCATACTTTGAATGCAGTCGAATATCATCGTGACTCCGAGATAGATATTGCTCTTGACGGAGCTATTTTGCTGATCGGGTCCGAAGCGGATGTTGAAGATGACTTTACATATGATACTGCTAAGATGGAAGCATTTGCAGCTCCTGCAGGCGCAGTAGTAGAGCTTTATGCTACGACACTTCACTATGCACCAATCAATGCAGAAGGCAAGGATAACTTCCGCGTTGTTATTATTCTTCCGGAAGGAACGAATACAGAACCACCTGCATTATCAGGAGTATACCCAGAAGATAAATTGATGACAGCAAAGAATAAATGGCTGATCGCCCATGCAGAATCAAATGAAGGCAAAGGCGGAGCATTTGTAGGATTAAAGGGAGAAAACCTTACAATTTAAAATAATCAAAATCAGGAGGACATAACATTATGAACAATTTACCAGAAATGAAAGTCGGAATTGTAGCAGTCAGCCGTGACTGTTTCCCGGAATCTCTGTCCGTTAACAGAAGAAAAGCACTTGTAGAAGCTTATGCAAAGAAATATGATGCAAAGAACATTTACGAATGTCCAGTCTGTATCGTAGAGAGCGAGATCCATATGGTTCAGGCTCTGGAAGATATCAAAGCAGCCGGATGTAATGCACTGGTTGTTTACCTTGGAAACTTTGGTCCGGAAATTTCTGAAACACTTCTGGCTAAACATTTTGAAGGTCCTAAGATGATCATTGCAGCAGAAGAAGAATCACAGAATGACCTGGTTCAGGGACGTGGTGATGCTTACTGTGGTATGCTGAATGCAAGCTACAACCTGCAGCTGAGAAATGTAGGCGGATACTATATTCCGGAATATCCGGTTGGCGATGCAGAAGACTGCGCAGATATGATTCATGAGTTCCTTCCAATTGCACGCGCATTTGTTGCAGTGAAAGACCTGAAGATCATCAGCTTTGGTCCTCGTCCAAATAACTTCCTGGCATGTAATGCACCAATCAAACAGCTTTACAACCTGGGTATCGAGATCGAAGAGAACTCCGAACTGGATCTGTTTGAATCTTTCAAGAAACATGAAGGTGATCCACGTATCGCAGAAGTAGCAGCAGATATGGCAAAAGAACTTGGTGATGGCAACTGCAAACCAGAAGTACTTCCTAAGCTGGCTCAGTACGAGATTACTCTTCTTGACTGGATCGAAGCTCACAGAGGATACAAAAAATACGTTACACTTACCACAAAATGCTGGCCTGCATTCCAGACACAGTTTGGATTCGTTCCTTGCTATGTAAACAGCCGTCTGACAGGACGCGGAATCCCTGTATCCTGTGAAGTAGATATCTACGGAACACTTTCCGAGTTCATCGGACAGGCAGTCAGCGATGATATCGTAACTCTGCTTGATATCAATAACTCTGTACCAAAGGATATGTACAAAGAGTCTATCGAAGGCAAATACAACTATACACACAAAGATACTTTTATGGGATTCCACTGTGGAAATACATGCTCACAGAAACTGACAAAGGGTACTATGAAGTATCAGATGATCATGGCAAGAAATCTGCCGGAAGAAGTAACACAGGGTACTCTCGAAGGCGATATCGTACCTGGAGAAATCACATTCTACCGTATCCAGAGTACAGCAGATAACAAGCTTCGTGCTTACATCGCAGAAGGTGAAATCCTTCCTGTAGCAACAAAATCCTTTGGCGGTATCGGTGTATTCGCTATTCCGGAAATGGGAAGATTCTATCGTCATGTACTGATCGAAAAAGGATTCCCACATCATGGAGCAGTAGCATTCGGACATCATGGAAAAGCTCTGTTTGAAGTATTTAAGATCCTTGGTCTGGATGTAGACGAAATCGGATACAACCAGCCGGCAGGAGTACGTTACCCAACAGAAAATCCATGGGGCTAAGAAGTAATCCAATAAGATTATAACAAAAAGAAAAGCCGCCTGCGGCGTGTAACTGCAGGCGGCTATATTAGAATGAAAAGCGTGTTTGTGATGAGATGTGCTCATTATAGTACACGTGCGATGAAAAGGAGGATAACATGCTTTATATTGGCGTAGATTTAGGTACCTCTGCGGTAAAATTATTGCTGATGAATGCAGAAGGTAAAATCGAAAGTGTAGTATCTAAGGAATATCCATTGTATTTTCCACATCCGGGCTGGTCTGAACAGAATCCGGAAGACTGGTGGAGTGCGGTGTTAGAAGGATTAAAGGAACTGACAGAAAATTGTGATAAGAGCCAGATTGCAGGTATTAGTTTTGGTGGACAGATGCATGGAATGGTTGCTCTGGATGAAAATGATGACGTTATCCGTCCGGCAATTTTGTGGAATGATGGACGTACCCAGAAACAGACAGATTATCTGAATAATGTGATCGGAAAAGAAACACTGTCCAAATATACTGCAAATATTGCATTTGCAGGTTTCACAGCGCCTAAAATTCTCTGGATGAAAGAAGAAGAACCGGAAAACTTTGCAAGAACCAAGATGATTATGCTGCCAAAGGATTATATTGCATTTAAATTGTCTGGTGTATACAGCACAGATGTATCAGATGCATCCGGTATGCTGATTTTTGATGTGAAGAATAAATGCTGGTCAAAAGAAATGCTGGATATCTGTGGCATTACTGAAGCGCAGGTACCAAAGATTTTTGAAAGTTATGAAGTTGTAGGAACAATTCTGCCGGAAGTGGCAAAAGAACTGGGCTTCCCTGAAACAGTGAAAATCGTAGCAGGTGCCGGTGACAACGCGGCAGCAGCAGTGGGAACCGGAACTGTCGGAGACGGAAGATGTAACATTTCCCTTGGAACCAGCGGAACCATCTTTATCTCTAGCAAGAGCTTTGGTGTAGATGAACACAATGCACTGCACTCTTTTGCACATGCAGATGGACATTATCATCTAATGGGATGTATGCTGTCTGCAGCATCCTGCAATAAGTGGTGGATGGATGAAATCATCGGTACGAAAGATTATGCAGCAGAGCAGGCAAAGATCGAAAAACTTGGTGAAAACCATGTATTCTTCCTGCCGTATCTGATGGGCGAACGTTCTCCTCACAACAATCCAAATGCAAGAGGAACTTTTATCGGTATGACTATGGATACCACAAGAGCTGATATGACACAGGCTGTTCTGGAAGGTGTGGCATTTGCCATTCGTGATTCCTTCGAAGTTGCGAAATCTCTTGGTATCAAGATCGAAAGAACGAAGATCTGTGGAGGTGGAGCAAAGAGTCCACTGTGGAAAAAGATCATTGCCAATGTACTGGGAATTAAAGTTGATGTAATCGAAAGCGAAGAAGGACCGGGATACGGCGGAGCCATGCTGGCAGCTGTCGCATGCGGAGAGTTCGCATCTGTAGAAGAAGCAGCCGAGAAGCTGGTGAAAGTGATTGATACCATCGAACCAGATCCAGAACTGGTGGAAAAATACAATGACAGATATGCAAAATTTGCAAAAATTTATCCGACAGTAAAAGGACTGTTTGATGAAGTGACGATTTAAGTCGCCTCGCAAAAAATGGGGCTGTCGTAAAACTGAACCGCTCCTCAAGGCAGTAATTTCTTGTGATCATGGAATTGCTGCCTTTTTATATTGATTAAATTACAAATAAAAAGAAACATTGTAGAAATAATTTGAGATATATGATACAATACATGTGTTGTCACTCCGAAACGGGCACGGAAAGGAGGTGGGAACATATGGAGGAGTTCTTTACTACCTTTATTCTTTCGATCGCGGCAGGGATAGTTTGCCACTTGATCTGCAAATGGTTGGATCAAAGAAAATAGGCGACAATCAGCCTGAGGGTTAAGCCGCCTCGCAAAAAATGGAACAGAAAACCCCGATAGGTTCGAGCTATCGGGGTTTTCGTTGTGTTAACATATGGTTTCTTTACTACCTTTTGCCTGCCACTACTATAACATATTCAGCAGGTTAATTCAAGTATTACATGAAATATAATTTTTATGAGAATTTTTCCTTCAAAAAGTAAAATTGTGCAGTATAATAAAGATAAAAACGGGGGCTAAAATTATGAATAGAAAAATACGTTGGGGACTTTTGGGTGCAGGTAAGATCTTGAATCGATGGATGAAAGGTGCTCGTCAGATTGAGGATATGGAGATCGTAGCGGTAGCATCCCGAACCAGAGAGCGTGCAGCAAAAACAGCGGAAAAGTTCCAGATACCGGATGTGTTGACTTATGAGGAAATGTTGGTGAGAAAGGATATTGATGTTGTCTATATTCCGGTTCCGCATACAGCTCATATGGATCTGGCGCTCAAAGCCATGGAGGCAGGTAAAGCTGTACTGGTAGAAAAGCCGGCAGGGATTAATGTACAGCAATGGGAGAAGATGACAGAGTGTGCCAGAAAAAATCAGGTATTTCTGATGGAAGCAGTATGGACCAGATTTTTCCCATTGATTAAAGAGATCGAAGCACATTTAAAAGATATAGGAGATGTACGAGTAGTAAGTACCAATTTTTCCTTTCGTAATGATGAGATGGATTCCAGATTGATGGATCCGAATCGTGCGGGAGGCAGTCTTCTGGATGTGGGTGTGTACGATCTTCATTTTACAAAAATGATTTTAAAGAAAGATCCGATACTTTTAAGTGGTGTGGCATCCATGGATACAGACGAACACCACCTTCAGGTGGATGAACAGGCAGCATGGATTGCTCAGTATGATAAAGGTGAACTGGGGTTGATGTGTAGTGCCATACGTACCGATATGATTGACACTGCATATATTTACGGAACAAAGGGTCATATGATTATTCCGCAGTTCTGGAAACCATGGCAGCTGCAGCTGACCGTAGGTGATAAAGTGGAGACTATTGAATGTCCGGTACCACAGAGGATTGCAGGCATCGAAGATGAAGGATATCAATTCGAGATCGCACATGTGAATCAGTGTATCCGAGAAGGTATGAAAGAATCACCGGTGATGACCTGGGAAGAGACCGCATCAATATTAAAGCAGTGCGATATGTTAAGAAAACAGTGGGGATTGAAATATCCACAGGATTAATGGTTCTTTAAGCTACTGTCTGATGTAGAGAGGTGTATATAACGAGTTGCCACCCATTTTTTGGTGGTGGCAACTCGAAAGGAAAATTAGTCTACATCTGGTTGTCCGAGTGCTTTATTAACAAGAATTTTAAGTTTTCCATGTTTGGAAAGAATTTTTCCAGCTAAAACATCATCTTCCGTAAAACGAGCCATGAGAATTTCGCGTTGTGTTACGCGCTCTCTGTCATAACAAACATAGATATATCCGTTTTCACATTCGGATGCATCTGGATAAGATACTTCATTTCGTTCGTCCAGAAGCAACTTATATGGCCAGGTTTTTCCGTCATCTTCGCTGAGCATAGCCGTTAGATTACTGCGTCCACGCCATTTTTTCACATTTCCCTGACTCATGATATTGTTTAGATCAATTCTTTCTTCAATATTGCAATGGTTTATCATTAATAAACGTCCAGATTTTAGACGGCGGATATGAAAACGAGAGCACGGACCGTCAATATGGCTCTTCTGTCCAGGTGTCCAGGTATACCCATTATCATAAGAGTAGCTTTCACCAATGCCGTCAAAGGTTCTGACAAGCATCCATAAGGAACCATCCTGTTTCTCAACGATCATATGTTCGTCAAAACTACGGTTGGGAACATCGGCGTGCCCACGCAGAACAATATGTTGTCCCAGGTCTGAAGAAGCATATACATTAGAGAACTGTTCATTTTCTAGTTGATGGCGTTCGGTTGGAAAAGCACCGCATTCATCGCGCCAGATTGCACAAGGAAATAACCAATCACCATAAGTAGTAACAAGCGGTTTATTCATCATTATACCATTGGCAATTCGACGAGGCGGAGTCCAGACAAGTTGATCTCCATCTGGATTCTGACATATTGTGACCCAGACGCCACTACGGCAGTCATTAAATCCATGGGCTTGATTATAAGTCATCCATAGTTCACCTGTTGGAGCGAGCCAGAGACATGGGTCATAAATTCTACATTCAGGATCGGGATGTTCAATGATGGTTGCACAGGATTGAAAAGAGTCACCATTGTCATCACTTACACATAACATTAAAAAATTTCCTCCAACTTCAGCAGCTTGTCCAGTGTAAAAATTTATAAAAATCCTTCCGTTTTTTGAAGTTTCAATAGATGGAATTCCTTGCCATCGTCGATAATCATCCTGAAAACGTTCGGATTTTGGTGAAACAAAAATGTTTGCCGGATTTAATGAGGAATCAGTCTTTGCCATAATTAATACCCTCCGTAAATATATATTCACTAATCAACAATGATGAGTGATATGATGCTAACATATATTATTTGAGTTGTCAAGATGGAATATTGGTTAAATAGACATAAAATACATTGACAATAGAAAAAAAATAGACTATATTAACAACAACACTAATCAATGATGAGCAAGAAGAAGTGATAAATCATACAATTATACAATTATACAGGAGGATAGATATGGCAGTATTAGTAATTGGTGGAAATGGTCTGGTAGGAACTGGATTAGTAAAAAGACTGACGGAATTAGGAGAATCTGTGATTAGTTTTAGCGGACATGCACCGTCAAAAAAAATACCTGGTGTTATATATGTCCAAGGCGATGTTACAGAGTATGGAACGATTAATCAGATACTATATAAGTATGATGTTAACAAGATTGTACATAATGCTGCAGTATCGCATCCAAAGTTATTTCTCGATAATCCATATAAAATATACAGAATAAATGTTCAGGGGACATTAACTTCATTAGAGGCAGCTAGAAATTTTGGTATTAAAAGATATATATACATAAGTTCTGGAGCTGTGTATGGAAATGTTAGTTTGGAAACGGTAACAGAAGACGTGCCTTTACATTCAGAAAGTCCATATGGAGCTACGAAAGTGGCATGTGAAGAATTGGTGAGAAATTATGGACTGGAAAGTGCTTCATTACGAGTAGGATTTGTATATGGACCGGGAAGAAAATTTGAGTGTCCAATTCATATGCTGTTGAACGAATGTTTAAATAATGGAGAAGTTAATTGGAACAATGGTATGGATCAGGTTATGGATTATATCTACATAGATGACTGTGTAGATGCTATAGCAACTATTGTATGTGCAAAAACTCTTCCACATACAGAATACAATATTGGAGGAGGGGAAAATGTGCCGTATCATCGTGTTGTGAAAAAAGTTCAGGAATTGTATCCGGATGTGATGATAAAGATTGGAAAAGGAACACTTGGGTATGATAATTTAGGAGCTATGAGCATGCAGCGTGTATGGGAAGATTTTAAATGGAAACCACAGGTGACCATAGAAAGCGGAATAGAAAAATACAATAATTGGTTGAGTAATGAGAAAAAACTATTGCAAGAATAAAAGATTTATTGTATAGAAAAAGGAGTAATGTTGAAAAGGGGAAAGTATGGGAACAGTTGATAAAAAAAGACAGATTATGAAAACTGGTGTTTTCCGAACAGAAAATGATGCAGTTCTTTTTTTGATAGCCAAAATGATAAATGATCATCAAACTCCGATGGGAGCATGGGCTTTAAAGGCAGAATTGGAAAAATATGGAATCAATTACGGAACGGCCACTGTCGGAAGATATTTAAAAGAATTAGATTCCAGAGGTATTGCTGAGCAAAAGAGTAACCAAGGGCGTATCTTAACGGAAAAAGGGAGATTGTGGTTGAAAGAAAATGGGGATAAGGTAGAGCAAGCTCAGATGCGAAATGAAGTGTCAAAAGCTATGCATGTGGGAGATTTGTTTGATCTTATTGACCTAGTTCAAGCACGAAAAGCTATAGAGGTCGCTTCGGTTAGGCTGGCTGTAAAAAATGCATCAAAAGAAGAT
Source organism: uncultured Marvinbryantia sp. (assembly GCA_934373455.1). Classification (GTDB taxonomy): domain Bacteria; phylum Bacillota; class Clostridia; order Lachnospirales; family Lachnospiraceae; genus Marvinbryantia. The sequence goes on along the minus strand of CAKRON010000001.1, from coordinate 9,833 downwards.
TTAAAAGAGTTGCATGAAGCAGTCATGCGACATTATCGTTGTGTTGCTGAGAATGCAGATCCAACCGAACCAGCACTGGAGTTTCATTCTTTATTAGTGAGTATCGGTCATAATCGATTTATGAAATCTATGCTGGAACTTTTATTACTCGAAGAAAGAAAGATAGAAAAGGAAATGTGTCAGCTGATAACGCGGGAACGCGGTGACAGCTATGTGGTAGAACACGACGATATAGCAAGAGCGGTTGAGAAGAGAGATGAAGATCTTGCAGCAAAATTGTTAGATTGTCATATACAGGAACTGATTGATGCATTGCAAGAACAAATTGATCAGACTCAGGAAGTGTCAAATAGGTTATGAGAAAATAGAAGCACGAAAAGTTTAATCTGGTGTTGGCTGTACCATTCTTGCATGAAGATTGAAAAAAAGGAGAAGCCACCTGTTCTGATTTCATGGATAACAGTTCCACTCTGAATAAAAAAACATCTTGACGATCAAAATAACAGGAAATATAATGTTGCGTATAAAATTTTCTGTGTTAAGAGTAGACAACGAGGTCTGAAAAGACATTCTATTGTCTGCTCTTTTTGTGTATTCCGCAAATTTTTGAATAGTTCACAACTTCTTGGATTTACACAATAATTTGATTTTATATTTGCGAAATATAAAAATACACAATAAAAGCCAGATTTCTTACAAAATAATGCTGTTGTTGCTCATGCATGATGAACAACAACAGCATTATTGCGGTCAAAATAATTAAAACAACAACGAAAAATAGAAAAAAGCAGAACAAAATCACGAAAAAAGATATTGACAAATGCAAAACGTAATGATATGATCTGAGTAACTCATCAAAGATGAGCAGTAAACCAAGTGGAGGTAAAACTAATGAAAAAACAGATGGTAATGGTATTGGCAACAATGTTGGTAGCTGGACTAGGCGTTTGTGCTGTAAATGCTGAAGGAGAAACAAAAAAAGCGGCAATGGTAACATCGCAGGCTTTGGGTGACAAAGGCGTTACAGATAACACGTATGAGGGATTTTTAAAAGCCTGTGAAGAATTTGGTTATGAACCGACTGTAATCGAGGCAGAAGCTGGAGAATATGAGGAAAGCTTACGTGCGCTTTGCCAGGAAGATTATGATGTAATAGTGCCATGCTGGTCTGCAATGGAGGATGCATGTGCAAAAGTTTCCGCTGAATTTCCAGATAATGAGTTTATTATGGTTTTTAGTGAAATAGAATTACCAAATGTGAAATCTTTGATAGGAAAACAGGAAGACGGATCTTATCTTGCAGGAATTGATGCAGCAATGACGACAAAAACAGATCACATTGCGTTTATTGGAGGATCAGATAATCCATCTATCAATCAGTTCCGTGCAGGATATGAAGCCGGAGCAAAATCCGTAAATCCTGATATTCAGGTAAGTACTACATGGGTTGGAAGTTTTGAAGATCCTGCTAAGGCCAAAGAAATTGCACTGATGCTGTATGATCAGGGCGTGGATATTATTTATGTTGCTGCTGCAGCTTCATCTACAGGAGTATTCGATGCAGCTAAAGAAACCGGCGGTATGGTAGCAGGATGCGATGTGGATCAGAACAACCTGGTTCCAGGTCAGGTAATTGGTTCTATGGTAATCAATTATGGTAATGCAGTATATCAGGCATTTAAAGAAAAAGAAGAAGGTGGACTTAAGTTTGGCGCATTTAAGTTTGGATTAGAAGGAGATGCAGTCTGCTGGCTGCTTCCGGATGAATCAGTTTATGAAACGAGTGATGATATTAAGACAGCAGTGACAGATGCCAGAGAGAAAATCTTAAATGGTGAAATTGTAGTTCCAGCGGAATAATAAAATCTACCTGGAAACGTTAAGTTTCCAGGTATTTTTGCAGAAAGGAGTGTAATACATGGCACTTGCGGTAGATATGAGAGAAATTACAGTCCGCTTTGGAAAAGTAGTTGCAAATAATAAAATTGATTTTCAGGCTGACTGGGGAGAAGTACATGGTCTGGTAGGAGAAAATGGAGCGGGAAAAACAACATTAATGCGTGTCTTGTATGGAATGTATACGCATTATGAAGGAAATGTAGTTATTAATGGTGAGCCTGTTCGATTTTCTTCTCCGAAAGATGCTATCAATAAGGGGATTGGAATGGTGCATCAGCATTTCAGTTTAGTTCCGAGTATGACAGTGGCTGAAAATGTGGTAATGGGAAAACCTATTTATAAAAATGGATTACTGGATTTGAAAAAAAGCGAAGAAGTAGTAGCAGAGTTGAGTAAAACATATGGATTGGAAATTAATCCGAAGACGAAAGTCAGCAATCTTACAGTTGGTCTTCAGCAAAGAGTTGAAATCTTAAAAGCATTGTATTTAGGTGCAGAAATTTTAATTATGGATGAACCGACAGCTGTATTGACTCCACAGGAAATACAGCAGTTAATAGAAACATTGAAAAACCTGAAAGAAAAGGGAAAATGTATTATTTTAATTACGCATAAGCTGGCAGAAGTAAAAATGGTAACAGATCGTATTACAGTTATGCGTACTGGGGAAGTAACTGCGAAGGTGGATACGAAAGATACAGATGAAAAAAAGATTGCCACGATGATGGTTGGAAGAGAGATTATTCTTGAAGTTGAAAAAGAAAAATTTCATCCTGGCGAAGTTGTGCTGGATGTGGATAATATTACGTGTTTGGACAAAATGGGGTTGCCTGCAGTAAAAAATGTATCTTTGCAGGTAAGAAGAGGCGAAGTAGTTGGAATTGCAGGGGTTCAGGGGAATGGACAATCAGAATTGGCAGATGCTATAGCTGGTCTATTACCGCTTATGTCAGGAAGAGTGTGTATTAATGGAAAACAAATGGGTGGAAAGAACATTCCTCTTGCCTGTCGAAAAGCAGGACTCGGGCACATTCATGATGACCGTATGCATGTTGGAACAGCTGGCGATATGTCAATTAGAGATAATTTCCTGGCAAGTATTTACCGCGGAAAAGAATTAGCAAAAGGTATTTTTCTAAACTATAGTGCAGCAGATAAGATAGTAGAAGATAATGTAAAAAAATTTAAAGTAAAAATAGGAAAGATTTCAGACGATATCAGCTCTTTATCTGGTGGAAATATGCAGAAAGTTATTATTGCAAGAGAAATGTATTTGAATCCTAAAATACTGATAGCCAGTCAGCCAACCAGAGGAGTGGATATAGGGGCACAGGAATTTATTTATCAGCAGATTATAAAACACAGGGATGCCGGAAATGCAGTATTATTGATTTCTAATGAATTGTCGGAGATTCTGGCATTGAGTGATAATATTTTAGTTATTTATAAAGGAGAGATTATAGGTAATCTTACCCGTCAGGAAGCCACAGAAGAGAAAATAGGAATGCTGATGGCCGGAATTCGAGATACGGAAAGGAAGGACGCATTATGAATTTTGAATTCAGACAAAGAAAAATAAAACCTTCTATTATAATTGCTTCCGTTGTAATAGGATTGATTTTAGGAACAGGATTTGTATTGCTTGGAGGTTTTAATGTAATAACAGTATACTCGTACCTGATAAAAGGTTCGCTGGGAAGTGTGCCAGCACTGACATCATCAATACGCTGGTCCACAATATTTTTACTGTGCGGAATCGCATCGGGGATTTCGTTCAAAGGCGGAATGTTTAATATGGGAACGGAAGGACAGCTATATGTAGGAGCTTTTTCTGCAACATTGGCCGGTATTTACATAAAAGGTCTTCCGGCGGTTCTGCATATTCCATTGTGTATGATAATCGGGATGCTGGCAGGTGCATTATGGGCATCAGTACCAGCAGTTCTCAGAGTATACTGGAATACAAATGAAATTGTTGTAACATTGATGATGAATTACATTGCGATCAATTTAACCAGTTTCCTTGTAAAAGAGTATTTTCTTACGACCGGAATATTTGGGGATTCATTGACAACAGATGAATTGTTACCGAGTGCGCATTTTCCATCTTTTGGAAACAGTCCCATTTCATTTGGATTTTTACTGGGAATTGTGCTGGTGATTTTATTTATCATATTTTTTGAAAAAACAAAAAAAGGATTTGAAATAAAAGTATCAGGATTTAATCCTGAGTTTGCAAAATATAGTGGTATTAGTGTAAATAGAGTTCGTATTTCGGTAATGTTACTTAGCGGAGCAATTGCAGGTTTGGCTGGTGCTGCAGAAATAATGGGAGTGCAGGGAAGATTTTTGTCAGGATTTTCACCTGATTTTGGAACAAGTGGAATGTTGGTAGCGCTTCTTGGAAATAGCAGTGGAATAGGAATTTTTATATCTTCATTATTTATGGGATGTTTAAAAGCAGGATCTCTTACATTGGAAAGAAGTGCTGGAGTATCAAGAGCACTGGCAGTTGTAATTCAGTCATTGATCATATGTTTTATTTCTGTAAAAACATTTAATATTCCATTTAAATACAAGAAAAGAAATAAGGAGGCGTGACGAATGATTACCATTTCAGCTAGTATAATTTCTCCGATATTGAGAGTTATGACACCTATATTGCTGTGTGCACTTGGTGGAGTTTACAGTGAACGGTCAGGAACCGGAAATATTACTTATGAAGGAAGTATGCTGATGGGAACATTTGCAGGCGTAGTTGGAAGTTATTTTTCCGGAAGTGCGTTGATCGGAGTTTTGTGTGCCGTGTTAGGAGGAATTTTTGTAAATCTTTTTTACGGATTGCTGCGACTTCATATGGGAGGGGATAATGTTGTCTGTGGATTTGCTGTAAATTCATTTTGTATAGGCGCTACAACCTACCTGTTAAGAACAATTTTTAAAGTAAGTGGTACATTATCAGATCCTAAAATTAAGGGATTATATAAAGTCAGAATTAGTGCGTTTCAGAATATCCCGATAATAAAGTACTTTTTTAATAATCAGACATTATTGGTTTATCTTACTTTTATACTTGTCATTATAACAAGCATTATTCTGAAAAAAACAAAATTTGGAATGAATATCAGGGCATGTGGAGAAAATCCAATGGCAGCAGCGGCTGTTGGGGTAAATGTAAACAAGACGCGCTGGATTTGCATTACTATCACAGGGGTTTTATGTGGACTTGGCGGTGCGCAAATGGCACTTGGAAATTTAACACAGTTTTCTGAAAATATGACTGGCGGAAGAGGATTCATTGCACTAGCAGCAGTAATTTTGTCTCAGGCGACGCCAATAGGGGTATTGTGTACAGCAATTCTTTTTGGTGTTGCAGAAGCATATGCAAATCTGCTTCAGCTTACAAGTATATCTTCATATTTGATTATGATGATACCATATACAGCGGTTATTATCATTCTGATTTTGCAGCCGGAACGTATGAAAGAATTGTATGTAAAGTGGAAAATTCACCGCAAAAAAACAGAACAAAGAGGTAGTTGAGTATGGGGAAATTAGAGGGAAAAAATATTTTAATCATAGGAGGAAACAGTGGAATTGGACGTGCATGCACAGAAGAATTTATAAAAGAAGGCGCTAATATACTGGTCGCAGCACGTTCCAGGAGCTGTTCTGAAATAGATGCCGAAAAATATATTTCTGCTGATATGTCAGATTCTCAACAAATAGATGAATTATTTGAACAGGTGGAAAAACGGATGGGATATCTGGACGGCTTTGTATACAGCGCAGGAATGGGGTCATCCAGTACATTTCTTAATACAACTCTGGAACATTTTGATCAGATTTTATCTGTCAATTTGAGAGGTGCATTTTACAGCAGCAAAAAAGCAGCTATGTTAATGCCGAATACGGGCAGTATAGTATTTATTGCATCACAGAAAGGACTGTGTGGTTCAACTGGAAGTTTGGCTTATAATGCATCTAAGGGTGGAATGATTATTATGGCAAGAAGCATGGCGATGGAACTTGGTGAAAAGAAGATTCGAGTCAATTGTGTGTGTCCGGGACCAACGGAAACAGTTATGTTTGCAGAAGATATGAATAATCAACAAGATCCAGAACTTGCCAGAAAAAAAGTTGCGGCATCTAATCCGTTAAATTTAATTGCAGATCCAGAAAAAATTGCAGCAGGAGTAGCGTATGTGTTAAGTGATGAAGCATCATTTATGACAGGCACAGAGTTGGTACTTGATGGTGGAAACATCGCAGGAGTTAGAAATATCTGAAGGAGGAAGAGACAATGAAGAAAAAAATATTTACCGGTGGATGGATTGTATTGCCAGATCAGGTTATGAAAGCATCACTTGTAGTAGAAAATGAAAAGATTACCGGAGTTTTAAATCCGGGAATAAAATTAAGTAGTGAATATGAAGTGGTAGACGTTACAGGGAAAGTTCTTATGCCAGGTGTTATAGATTCTCATGTGCACATGTGGGATCCTTCTCCGCAAAACTACAGAGAAGACTGGAAATGTGGATCCAAGTGTGCAGCTTCCGGTGGGATTACTACGATTGTAGATATGCCATTAAGTGTTCCGCCAGTTGTAAATGAAGAGGGATTTAAAATTAAATATGATGTGGCAAATAGAGATTCATGTGTAGATTTCGCATTTTGGGGAGGACTGACACCAGGATGTGTGGAACAATTGCCTGAGCTAGATAAGTTAGGGTGCGTAGCTTATAAAGGTTTTATGAGTTTTGCAAATCCAGATTATCCACAGATAACAGATGGTTATTTGGTGAAAGGCATGAAAATCGCAAAGCAGTTTAATGGGTTAATAGGTGTTCATGCAGAAAATGCCGAGATAGCAGATTTTGGAAGCAAAGAAATGGCTCTACTAAAAGGGGCTCCGAATCATATGCATGATGAGGCCAGACCATGGTGGATAGAATATGAGGCAATGCAACGTGCCATCTTATTTGCAAAGGTAACTGGAGCGAGACTGTATATTTGCCATATGACAATTGAACAGGGCGCCGAATTGATAAAAAAAGCAAAGTCAGAGGGGATTGAAGTCTATGCTGAAACATGTCCGCATTATTTGATATTTGATAAAAGTGTTATGGATGAAAAAGGTGCTTTTGCGAAATGCAATCCTCCGATTCGCAGTAGAGAAAATGTAGAAAAATTTTGGAATTATGTATTTGATGGAACAATTGATACAATTGGTTCTGATCATGGTCCATATACAGATGAAGAAAAATGCAGACAGAATAACTATTTCTTAGAATATAGTGGATTTGGTGGATTTGATGCAATGCTTTCAGGTCTAATTACTGAAGGAGTTCATAAGAGAGGTTTGCCTCTTACAACATTGGCAGCTATTACAGCTGGAAATACAGCAAAAATAATGGGACTTGCACCTAAAAAAGGAAGTTTATTACCAGGCGCAGATGCGGATATTATTGTTGTTGATATGAATGAAGAATGGATTTTTGATGGTGAAAAGAGTTTATCAAAGTGGAAGAGCAAAAATAATATTTATCATGGCTGTAAAATGAAAGGAAGAGTAAAACAGACTTGGGTGCGTGGAGCATTGGTATATGATAATGGAAATATAGTGGAAAAAGAAGGATATGGATGTTATATACCAAAACAACATAATAAATAAAATTGCAACAAGGGATGAGGATTAAGCCACCTCGCAAAAAAGGAATAGAAAACCCCGATAGAGGCAAGCTATCGGGGTTTTCGTTGTGTTAACGTATGGCTTCTTTACTACCTTTTGCCTGTGTATACTATAACATGTTCAACAGGTTAACTCAAGTATTACCAGAAATATAATTTTTATGTGAATTATTTAATTAATAAGAGGCGGTCTTGAAAACGTAATTCACATGTGATTTTTTATTTAAAAAGCAAGTCAGAAATGCAAATGGATAGCCCATTGTGAAACAAGCCATTTCAACAGCCTGATTCTCTTTTACTGTTCTTTACTGTTATAACTATATTTTACTGTCCTTTACTGTCCTTTACTGTTCCTGTCAACGGCATGAGCCTATAATTTCCCAGCGATTCGTTCTGCAATTTTCTGCGGCAGCTGCACTCTTGTGATCAAAAAGATTTCAAAGATTACAAAGAAGTGTGCCAGGAACATGCTGACTACGACGCCATTGGCTGTCAGCAGGTATCCGCTTTTAAATCCATAGAGAGCCAAAAGTGCGGTGGACAGCAGTACCAGAAGCAGGATCGGAAGCTGATCTACCAGTTCTTTCATAGAATTACAAAAATCCTTAAAAGATGCGTCAAAGTAGACGAACCTGCCGATAATCATGGTAATAAAATAAATCAGAATCGCATCATAATTATCATCAAGATAAATGAACTTGATATATGTGAAGATAATCAGCATATACAGCATACCAGCCAGACGCAGTGTGCTTTTTTCCTCTTTTTCGATAATACGAAGTGGAATAAAAAAGTGATCCACGATGCTGATCAGGATGATGCTGACAATGATAAATGCCAGAAGAATAAAGTCGCGGTAATTCTCCCAGAAAGCCCAGGTTCTTGCGGATACACTGAAATAATCAAAGTCAATCAGAAAGAAAATACCAGTGAAAAACAGGGTGGAGGTGGCAGAAAGCATCAGTTCATAGTAGCGCTCGGTATAACGGTTGAAGAGATCCGTCATGGCAAAGATACGGTCGGACTGACGATAGTGCATTGCCTTGTTTTTCGCTGCAATCAGCAGTATAGTGTGAATCAGAACCACAACAGCCAGAGACACCAGTAAAAAGAAAAATATCCCTGGTACAGATAAGTAATGTATAATGTAATCAGATAATGACATGTAAATCACCTCAAAAACTTTTTCAAGTTATAAGCTTACTACAAAATAATTACGCCTGGCAATAGGTTCAGAAAAAAATAAGAAAATCAGTAAAATGAAGGTTTCTTTGTATACTTCGTATGGAAAACTATATAGGACTAGCACAAATTTAGTAACAATATTGTGCTAGTCTTTTTTGTCGGAAAAAAGAATTGTCAAGAATTTAAAGAAACTGACAAGTTAGTCCAGAAGTATCTGTGATATATTTAGATCATCAAAAAACGGATGGCAACTGTGAAGAACAGTTACCGAATTTCTAAATCGGGAGGATTGGAAAAATGAAAAAGAGATTAGTTGTTTTAACTGCAATGCTCGCTGTAGCTGCTATGGGAACAATGGCAAATGCAGAAGGTGAAAAGATCGGTGTTGCAATGCCTACACAGGATCTTCAGAGATGGAACCAGGATGGTTCTAACATGAAAGCAGAACTGGAAGCAAAAGGTTATGAAGTAGACCTTCAGTACGCAGGAAATGATTCCGCTACACAGGCTTCTCAGATTGAAAATATGATCGCTAACGGAGACCAGCTCCTTGTAGTTGCTTCTATCGATGGTGATTCCCTTGGAACAGTACTTGCACAGGCAAAAGAAGCTAACATTCCAGTAATCGCATATGACCGTCTGATCATGAACACAGATGCTATTTCCTACTATGCAACATTTGATAACTACTTAGTAGGTAAGACACAGGGTGAATATCTGGTAGACGCTCTGGATCTGGAAAATGCTGATGGACCATTCAATCTGGAAATCATCACTGGTGACCCAGGTGACAACAACGTAAACTTCTTCTATGGCGGTGCTATGGATGTTCTTCAGCCATACATCGATTCCGGTAAACTGGTAGTTCCATCCGGACAGATTGCAAAAGAAGAAGTTGCTACAGCTAACTGGGCAACAGACGCTGCACAGTCCAGATTCGAAAACATTCTGTCTTCCAACTACGCAGATGGAACAAACCTGGATGCAGTACTTGCTTCTAACGACTCTACAGCACTTGGTGTAGAAAACGCTCTGGCAGCTAACTACACAGGTGAATA